>JBHLKC010000463.1:0-2501 GCA_048887065.1 Candidatus Hodarchaeota archaeon | reverse complement strand
AAAAAAAGAAAAAAAAGAAAATATCTAACCTCTATAGTCTAGAAATATAACAGCATCTACGAAAAGTTCGTAATTCTCATCCTCATCGAAATCATGGATGACAACCTTCTCAACTTCATCGAGTTCTCCTTTAATTTCTAACAATTCAGATTGATGTAGAATTTTAACTGCGGAATGCTTTAACGCTTTTCTAATCTCTACAGTTCCTGGAATTTCTTTTGCTGAAGTTAAGACAATTACTCTTCCTGTATATTTAGTTAATTCTAATGCAAGTTTTAAAGATTCATCTCCAGAATCAACTATTAAAGTTCTTTTGTCTTTAAACTCGTTTAGGTCGTTAACTTCTTTATACACTCCTTTTCCAAGAAACTCATCAATACCAAAGATAACTTTCACATCTAGCTGGCAAGAAGTAACTACTTCGATTTCAGGTTTTGTACCTTCTCTATAATTATTTATTGCTGCTTGAAGAGCATCTGCAGCTAGGTTAGAGCAGTGCATTTTAATAGGTGGCAATCCATCTAGCTCATCAGCAACGTCTTGTCTTGTAATTTTGTAGGCTTCATCAAGAGTTTTTCCCTTTGCCATTTCTGTAACCATTGAGGACGTGGAAACTGCTGAACCACATCCAAAAGTTCTAAATTTAATATCGTCTATAATATCTTCTCCTTTATCATTTTTAGCAACTTTAATAAACATTTCCATTAGATCGCCACAAACAGGATTCCCTACTTTGCCGTATCCATCAGGATTTTCAATTACCCCTACATTTCTTGGATTTCTAAAATGATCCAATACCTTTTCAGAATAATCTGTTGATTTCATATTTTTAATTTCCCTCATTATATTGTTTTATTAAATCTGGAGGAGTTAATGGAGATAACAGTCGTAATCTTTTAACAATATCCGGCAATACAGCTATAGTTTTATCGATATCTGCTTCTTTAGTGAATCTTCCCAAAGAAAATAACAGGCTCCCATGAGCTTCTTCATGTAACAATCCCATTGAAATTAGAGTATGGGATGCCTCTAAAGTTTTCGAAGAACATGCCGAACCAGTAGCTCCACTAACATTTTGATCCCTTAATGATAATATCAAGGATTCTCCCTCAATATAATCAAATCTAAAATGTGCATTATGAGGAAGGCGTTTTTCTGGGTGACCATTAAGATATGACTTTGGAATTGAATTAAGTACTTCTCTTATTAATTTATCTCGCAAAATCTTTAAACGGGCTGCTTCATCGTGAATTTCCTCTTTCATTATTTCCGCAGCTTTAGCAAAACCGACTATACCGGGCATATTTTCAGTACCTGATCTCATTCCTCTTTCCTGGCCTCCACCAATAATTATAGGATTCACACGTACTCCTTTTTTCAAATATAATGCTCCAATTCCTTTTGGACCATATATATCATTTGAAGATAAACTTATTAAGTCGATTGGTACTTTCTGCACATCTATAGGGATAACAGCTTCACTCGCAACAGCATCAGAATGAAATAAAATGTTTTTTTCACTTGCGATTTCGCTTATTTCTTCAATTGGCTGAAGAGACCCAACTTCGTTACTCGCTGTAGCAACAGAGATTAATATTGTCTTATCAGTAATAAGACGTTTTAATTTTTCAAGGTTAATTATCCCAAATCGATCAACTGAAACTCGACTTACTTTAAATCCTTCTCTTTCTAAATATTTACCTATGTTATGAATTGATATATGTTCAATTTCAGAGATTATAATATGGTTTCCCTTTCTTTTATTTCTCATCGCTGAGCCTATTAAGGCTAAATTATTTGACTCAGTCGCGCTTGAAGTAAATAAAATATCTTCGGAATCTGGAGCATTTATAAAATTCGCTATCTTCTCACGTGATTTTACTAAAGTTTCCGTAGCAATATCGCCATCACCATGGAGAGATGAAGGATTTGCAAATTTATCGGTAAAATAAGGCAACATTTCGTCTAAGACTCTTTGATCTACGGGTTTAGCTGCCTGATAATCTAGATATACGCTCACTTTTTCTCCTCTATTTGTTTTATGTTTTTTTAAAGTAAAAGATTAAATCATCTCCGTCCTTTCTAAAATCTAATATTTCTGTATTTGTACGCTTTGCCCACCTATGCAAGTCTTCATCAGCTGCAGGATCATCAGCCAAAACTTTAAATATTTGACCAGGTTGTAATGTTTCCGAAAGATTTCTTGTTTCAAATAATGGTTCAGGACAAAATAATCCTCTTGTATCTAATTCTTCATCAACTTTTATATCTTTATCTTCACTCATATCATTCCACCTCTATCATTTATAATTTTATAGAAAGGATATTTTATAGTTTTGTTTTCTGTATTATAAACAAATCAGAAGAATAATAAATATTATCTTTATAAATTAATTAAGGTAGACTCTAATCGGGAGATAATGAAAAAAAAACTTACCTCTTCTTATTATAAATTATAAATTCAAGAGAAAAGACCGAAATATCTAGGAATTTTGAAAAAA
>JBHLKC010000462.1:0-2518 GCA_048887065.1 Candidatus Hodarchaeota archaeon | reverse complement strand
TGGTTGATATAGTAAGTATTGGAGAATGTATGATCGAATTATATATGGAACCTCGTTTTGGAGAAAATATTTATGTTCGAGGTTTTGGTGGAGATACTCTTAACACAATAGTTACGGCTGCTCGTTTAGGGGCCTCTGTGGCTTATCTAACAAAAATTGGCTATGATCTCTTTAGTCAGTTTCTCTTAACCTCGTGGAAAAAAGAAAAGATTGACGTTTCTCAGATTAAAAAGGTCAAGGGGTCGTTTATCGGGCTGTACTTTATTAATTTAGATGAAAATGGAGAAAGAAGTTTCCAATATTATAGGAAAGGCAGTGCAGCAAGTACCTTAGTTCCAGAAGATTTTGATATGACATTCATTAGAGAAGCAACTATTTTATACTCATCAGGAATAACACAAGCATTATCTGAATCCAATCAATATACAGTCAGAGAACTTTTTAGGAATTTTAAAGCAAGAAGCTCTCTTACCAAACTTATTGCTTATGATCCAAATTATAGAGAACAACTCTGGATTGATCGAAAAGAAAAAGCTATTGAAGCTCAAGAAGAAGTACTTCCTTATATCGACTTGATATTCCCTAGTTTTCCTTCAGATGCAAAATTAAGCAGTTCAAATACTCCAGAAGAAATGATTAACTTTTATACGAGTAAAGGAATAAATACAGTTATAGTAAAACTAGGAGCCGAGGGATCAATATTTACAAATGATAGAGGGAAAACTATTCAAAGAGTTCCAGCATTTAATCCCTCCAAAGTAGTTGATACTACTGGAGCTGGTGATGCTTTTAATGGAGGAGTCTTACGAGGTTTTATCAAGAAATTTTCAGTTGAAAAAGCGGTTAAATTTGGTACCCTTGTTTCTGGTTTGAAAATTCAGGGAAAGGGAGCAATCACCTCTCTTCCAACTATAAAAGAAGTAAATAGATATTGGAAAGGTTAATACTGAATAAAGGTGGTTTATGTGAAAGATATGCCAAAGTTGATTATAACTGCAACAACAGCGAACTCATGGATTTATCCAGAAGTGAAAAATTGGGCAACAACTACCGATGAGCTTGTTAAAGATGTTGTTCAATGTACTGAAGCTGGTGCATCAATTGCACATGTACATTTAACGAGAGGGCATGAGCTCGAAATAGTAAAAAGAATCCGTGAAAATACAGATGTTATCATACAAGCTGGGATGTCCAGTGATATTATCCCAGATCGTAAAGGAGATTTCGATGCCAAACCTGATATGATGAGTGTTATTCTAAACCATCATGATGAACATTTTACAAATCTTTCTCTAAATCGGTTACATCCCCGTATAGAATTAGAAGAATATTGCTTAAAACTTAGAGAATTTAAAATAAAACCTGAATGGGAAGTGTGGCACACAGGTTCTTATTATAATCTTAACTATCTCATTAAAAAACAGCTAGTTACTCCTCCCTATGTATTAACACTGTTTTTCAATTGGCCTGGTGGTACATGGTCCCCACCCACTGCGGATGAATATCTCCATAGGAGAAAGTATATGCCAGATCATTCTCTTCATACTATTAGTGTAATGGGAGAAGAACAGACTAGGATTGCCACATTAGCAATAACTCATGGGGGAAATGTACGAGTTGGTACCGAGGATTTTCCTTACATAAGACCTAATGTCCCAGCTAAAAATAATGCCGAACTAGTCTCGAGAATGGTAAAAATAGCCAAAGGATTGGGACGAGAGATAGCAAATCCCAAAGAAGCCCGTAAGATTTTGGGATTAATATAATTAGAGAGGATAAAATAGATGAAATTAAAGGACAAAGTCGCAATCATAACTGGTGCTGGAGCGGGAATAGGAGAAGCTACCGCATTATTATTTGCTAAAGAGGGGGCAAGAGTCTGTTGTAATTCGATTTCAGATTCAGCTTCCAAAGTAGTGGAAAAAATTAAGCAGGAAAAGGGAGATGCGATTTTCATTCAGGGAGATGTTTCTGAGCTAAGAATTTGTAGGAAAATAGTAGAGAATACTATTAATAACTATAGTAACCTTGACATCCTTTTTAACAACGCTGGTATTGTTCTTCCTGGTAGTGTTGACAAAACGACTATTGAAGATTGGGATAGAACTATGGCTGTTAATGTTCGGTCTGTATATTTGATGTCAAAGGTAGCTTATCCATATTTAAGAAAAACTAAAGGAATAATAGTTAATACAGGTTCATCTGTTGCATTCAAGGGAGTCAAAAATCGTGCAGCTTACACTGCTTCTAAAGGTGCGGTATTGTCAATGACTCGTGCAATGGCTATGGATTATATGGAAGATGGAATCAGAGTGAATTGTATAAGCCCAGGTACCACTGATACCCCTTCCTTAGCAAATCGACTTGCTCAATTTGAGGATCCTATTGAAGCACGAAAAGAATTTATAGCGAGACAACCAATGAAACGCTTAGGAACACCAGAGGAAATTGCAGATGGAGTATTATATCTAGTACAGGCAAAATTTTGCACAGGAATGTCATTATCCATAGATGGAGG
>JBHLKC010000461.1:0-2542 GCA_048887065.1 Candidatus Hodarchaeota archaeon | reverse complement strand
TGATGTTCATTCTGGTAATTTTGGAGGAATTCAACCTAATCCAGCACTGGATCTTATGCATATTCTTCAGACAATGGTTGATGATCAAGGAAGGTGTCTAATTGAAGATTTCTATGAAGATGTGTTCACACCAGATTCCTTAGCAATAGAAGCTGCAGATCAACTTGATAGAACACCAGAGATGTATAAAAAAGTTCTAGGAATTTCTTACTTTGGGGGTGAACAAGATCAACCTCTTGCTCATAGAAACATGTTTCGTCCCACATTTAACATTCGTGGGTTTCAGTCTGGGAGTGTTCGTGAACAGGCTAAGACAATTATTCCCAAGGATGCTATTGTTGAGTTAGATATGAGGTTAGTACCTAACCAAAAACCCGATAAAATCGAAAAACAAGTGATTACCCATCTAGAAAGGTTGAAACAACGGTCAAAGAGATGGGCTGCTGTTATCGGTCGTTGCAGAGTGAATTATGAAGCGAGTTTCTCACCTATGTATACACCGCTTGATTTACCTTGGACAAAAGTCCTAGAGGATTCTTTACAAGAGGGTTTTGGACAAAAACCAGTAAAAATTCCTTTACTGGGAGGAAGTTTACCCTTATATAAGATATATGAGGTTACGGGTAAACCCTTGTATGTTATTCCGTACGCTCAACCAGATCAGGGAAATCATGCTCCAAATGAGAATTTGATGCTTGAATGGTTTGAATGTGGAGTCCAAACTAGTATTAGGCTAATAGAGAACTTAAGAACACACACTTATGAGCAGTTCCAATAATTTCCTCTGAATTGAGAAAAAAATAGTATAAATGGAGTAGTAGATGGTTAATTATTCAACGATTTGATCTTTCATTGTGTTCAGACTAATAACTGGTGGAGCATTAGTATAGGTATTATTAATAATATCTTTAAAGCTTTCAATAGTGTAAGTGCCACCAAATTCATCTCGAATAATAAAATCATTTTCTTGTATGAGGATTTTAAAAACTTCATAAGGCATAGTAGGATAGAAGGTGTTTAGGGAAAATGATCCTAATGTAACTACCTGGGATTCTTCTTCTGTTGATTTTCTTTCTAAATAATAATGAGGACACATTTTTTCTAATTCTCCACTAGAATTATTAGTCAGTTCCATCCAATTCGTATTCTATCAACAGGTTTAGACTCAGATACCGTTTCTTATTCTACCAGCACTTTATATGGAAAAAAACTAGATATTATCTGGAGAATATCGAAACAATAACTTATGAAATGAATATTAAATTCAGACACAATCACTGAAAGGGTAGAATAAATTAACAATAATTCCAAATCAAAATAACTTAAAGCATGAAGATTCAAAAGAAGGGAAATAAATGGAATATAGTGGTCTTAATCCAGCTATTGTAGGAAGAGTTTATTCTGGCTCTAAAGAAACAATAGATCCAGACAAAATAATGGCTTACGCTGAAGCTACAAATGAAAGTAACCCCAAATATTTTGATCAGGATAAAAACAATCGTGCTGTTCCCCCTCTCTTTCCTGTTACTTTGCTAGTTGATCTTGGTATTAAAATTGTATCAGATGATACGCTTAATCTTGATATTTCACGAATGGTACATGGTGAGCATGAAATACTATATCACCGCCCATTACAAGTATGGGAAGATGTGATTACATCAGCAGAACTGGAATCCATCGAGGAAAAACCTTCAGGGGATATTCTATGGTTGAGATTTGATAGTCATGTGAGTAATGAATTGGTTTTTGAAATGAAAGCTGGACTCTTTTTTCGAAAACCAAGAAAAGGAGTAGAATCAGCTCCTAAATCAGTTACTAAAATCACTAAGCAAGAAATTATTCTTTCCAAGCAGAAGTCAGTCACTTTAGACCAATCTAAACGTTATGCAGAAGCTTCTAGGGATACTAATCCTATACACTTGGATAGGGACTTTGCTCTGAGCGTTGGACTACCTGATATAATCCTTCATGGCTTATGTACAATGGCATTCGCTATACAGGCAATTGTAGACGACCTAGCAAATGGAGACCCAACTAGGGTTAGAAGAGCTAAAACAAGATTCTCAAAACCAGTATTCATGAATGATATACTTACTACAGAGTGTTGGATAGAAAAAAAAAATGAATTAATCAGATTGGTCGGTTTTGAGACACGAAACCAAGGTGGAATAGTTGTCTTAACACATGGAGAAGTAGAACTACTAAAAAAATGAGATCAGATTTCAATCCAAAAACAAAAATACTAACTTATCAGAAAACTACCTTTCTTGAACCTAGGAATGCTTTAGTTGCATTTTTTCCCCTCAAGTCTGATGAATTGACCATTCGCTACTGCCTTCCTGTACCTGAAGGCCTCTCAATCGAAGGTGATCAATTACCGCTGTCCTATTTGCGTTCTTTGCTTTTTGATCCTGTTTAAATAGAGGGTTCTCGTAATAAAGTCTTCAACTTCGTATTTCTCACTTGAAGTACATGGAAAGAATAATATTCATCTTTTCTCCTTAAAAAGTTAGTATTTTATCACTGGAGAGAATCCAATCTG
>JBHLKC010000460.1:0-2548 GCA_048887065.1 Candidatus Hodarchaeota archaeon | reverse complement strand
TATACCTTGATGAAACAAAATATTTATGTACTTTTTCAATTTTATCTCTATCCAAACCAGTTACCTTGTTTATTTCTTTCTTTGATTTTCCTGATTCTAATCCTACCAAAATTTTATCTACATCAAAAACTGAAAGATCGAAAAAATATTCGTATTTGTTTTCAATTCCAGGGAGAAGGTTAGCTTTTGAGACAGTGGTTATCATCTCAGGAATGTCAAGATACTTAGCTAACTGCAGAATCTGCGTGCGATAGAGATGTCCAAGTGGCATTAAATCCGCACAGTGACCATACCCCCATTTTGTGAATAAACCTGTTAATAATTCAGTTTTATTTTTAGTCCCGATTAAGCATCGATTCTCAGTTTCAGCTATAAAGTATGCTGAAGTCATTTGGATTCTTGAACGCAATTTGTTATGAGCAAGGATACGATGGATAAGCTTTTCTCTCCCTGAAGTCGCTTTACCCACCATTCCGTATGTTTTTCCTTCAATATCATTTTTTACACTGGTTTTGAGTAGTGAATAGCTTAAGGGTTCATATAATAAAGGGATCTCGCGAACAGAACCCTCTACAAGAGTTCTCGAACCAAATTTCTTTATGATTTCGTCGATATTACATCTCTCAATGTTTTTTTCGTCAATTTTTAAATAGTCAATTGAATTCGCAAGAATTTCTTTATGGGCATCTGAATATTTCTCAGATCGTATCATTACTTTTACTGATTCTACCCCCAACGCCTCTAGGGTTAATTTGGTGATAATAGTTGAATCAATGTAACCTGAAAACCAGACTAATGCACCATCAAAACCCCTCTCTTCAACATAGGTGTTTATAAAATGAATAATGCTTTGTTTTACTTGGGCCAAATCAGCGCTAATATCAAGTTCTTTCAAAATGTATCACAGGAAGATCTTTTTAGCCTATAATCAACACAAGAAATTTGCTTTAGGTAGAATAAATATCAATTATTTTTTTCACATGAAATAAAAACAAACCACTAAGAATATTGAGGTTAATATATCTTTCTATCATAGTTTGAACTTTTTTTACAAACATGTAACAATTAATTGATCGCAATTAATATTTATTTATGAAAATTATCTAGAGAAGTGATCTATTGCCTCATTTGTTGAGACTTTAAAGAGGACAAACGGAAAAATTTGAAGGTGGACCAAGAGAATTTTTAGAATGAAAATTTTCTGTCTACATGAGAAGACTGTTAATCTAGAAGTTAAAAACCTACCCGAAATTTATCGCATAAAAAGAAAAATTCGTCTTAGAGAGTGTAACTAACACGATGGCTATACTAGAACCAGTTCAAGTTTTGGGTTTAATTATTTTTATTGGAACTTATATTCTGATATCAACTGAAAAGCTACATAGACCTATTTCAGCCTTGTTAGGTGCAGGAATTATTTCAATTCTTTTGATTGTTACAGGGTGGGAATATAATGGTAACCCAACGGATTTTCATACAATTGTTTCACGTGTAGAATGGAACACCATTATATTTATCACTGCAATGATGATAATAACTTTAGTTGCAAGTCGTTCGGGACTATTTCAATATGCAAGCATAATCATTGTCCAGTTTACTAAGGGAAATCCTAGAACACTTCTGTTTTCCCTGACTATAATGACTTTCATCATCAGCTTTGTTTTTGATGTGATTACTACGATGTTGATAATTGCGCCACTCACGGTAGAAATTTATGAAATCCTAGATCTTGAGTTCCGATCAATGCTAATAATTGAGGCAATAACTGCAAACTTTGCCTCAATTTCCTCCTTAGTTGGAAGTATTCCAAATATTGTATTAGCTGACAAGAGTGGTGCTACATTCACGGACTTCTTGTTGATAATGGGGCCACTTAGCCTTATCCTCCTCCTTACAGCATTGCCTATCTATTACTTCTTTGCTAAATCAGAGTTTCAGGAACCATCTGAAAATTTAACCAAAGAAATTCTCCTTCTAGATCCAAAAGCTTTGATTGTAGATCGCAGAACGTTCTCTGTAGCAATTGTGGGTTTAATCATCCTTGTTTCAGGATTTATCTTCGGTTCCATCTTCAATCTAAAAGCTGCTGAAATCGCGCTATTAGTAGCAGCGGGACTCTTACTCTTTGGTGGTATGCATCCTAAAGAAATTTTTCGAGACGTGGAGTGGATTTCCATCTATTTTATCATGGGGCTTTTTATTCTTGTCAGTTCGATTGAAATTCTCGGAATACTCGAACTCTTGGGTGAGCTTCTTACGCCAATTTTAGAATTAGATCTAATACTTAGTTTACCTTTCATTACATTTGGAATAGGGATTATTTCAGCAGTCGTTGATAATATTCCCATTTCAGCCGCATTAGCCCCTGTTTTCACAGATTTACAAACAGCGGGTGCTGTAACGGCTATAGACTGGTGGGCATTAGTAATAGCGGTGAATATAGGAGGGTACATCCTACCAATTGGTAGTCCAGCAAATATTCTAGCCATAAATCTATCAAGTCAAGAAGGTTCGCCAATTTCTTTTATGGATTTTATGAGAGTTGGAT
>JBHLKC010000459.1:0-2553 GCA_048887065.1 Candidatus Hodarchaeota archaeon | reverse complement strand
GTCCATAACCCGTATTGAATCCTCGCCCAAGCTTCTCGAGATTCACAATCGCTTCAATTAATAATCCGAGTTGGATAGTGTTACATTTCGTCACATCAATTTCAAAGGTAAAATAACCTGAAAAATAGCGTTCCCCAAAATCCTGGATCGATTTGTCATCAAAGCTTAAACAAATCCTTTTTTCAGTCGCAATGTGCACATTCTGCACTGGTTCCTCAGTTGTCGCACTTTTCTGGGAAATTGAAGTAATTGGATCCGCAAACACCGAGATTAAGCTCTTAGTACCCTTGGAGCCAAAGATTTGATGAACAAGACATTCCCCGTTCGTACGACAGGAGCCTAATAGATGAAATCCTTTCGGTAATAAGCCGTGACCCAGTTTATCATGTTCTTTATCACTGGTGTGGCACACCTCTAAACCAATCCTAGAACAGAGGTGCATGATTTGATGCCTAATTGCCCCTCGGAGTCCTTTGATGAGATAAGTCTCACTTATTGTTGTTTTCTCATGCTTATTATCCCCATACGTATAAGCTACAGGATACAAGCGTAGGAAATGAGAAATATTGGATTGGGGAAGTGCACCGTTCAATGGTTTTGCAATTGGGGTGTACGCAACCACTCTGAGGACAATATGGGGATTAATAATTTTCTTCGTTGCTTTCATTTTTTTGCGAGGGGACATCTCTTAAGACCTCATTCACATTAATACCTGGTTGTTTAGTAAGATTTTCTTTAGAAGTTGATTTAACTTCTTCTTTTTGCCTTAAACCTAAGAGAATACACAATTACAGCTCAACAATTTTCTGAATTTGTCATCTTATGAATTTATGACATGTTGTCGAACCTAGTCTTACTTCATCACCTGATAGGGAGATATCCTTTATAAAATCACAATTTTTGTAGAAAATGGGTCCTAGGCATCTACTTCCATAAAAATGGAGAAGAGTTGATGTATGAAGAAAAAAGTTCAACTCAATTCAATAAAATAAGCTCCATAGTTACAGTGTTTGCAAGAAGAATTCGGTTCTTTATACTCTTTATGGATTGGGCATATTGAACAACAACTGCTAATACTGACTATACTTGATGTTTTTCATTAATATCCATTTACTAAGAAATTACCCTTTATGTTTTTGTTTTGTTTTCTATTGATTGAGGGGATACTCTACTTTTTTGCTTGTTTTTAAGACTTAATGAAAAATTTTTTAATGAAGGATTAACAAAAGATATATTTTTTATTCATCAAACTTCCTGATATAATCTCAAGATAAATTTCTATTTTTCTCACAAAAGATTTTTCCACACCCAAAAGGTCGTACAACCATATGGAAGAACAGTTTGTTACCGATGATGGCCTAAATTTATATTATCAAGTATGGCAGCCAGAAGGAAAACCAAAAGCCATCATTCAAATCGTTCATGGTTTAGCGGAACATAGTTCCCGGTATAACAATGTGGTTAGTTTTTTAGTTCCAAATGGTTTTACAATCTACATTAATGATCTCAGAGGTCATGGTAGATCAGAGGGGACAAGGGGGTATGTTAATAGTTTTAATGACTACTCGGAGGATACGAAGAAATTTATTCATTTTATTAAAGAACAAGAGGGGAATATCCCGTTCTTCCTGTTAGGTCACTCTATGGGCGTCTTAATTGCCGTTGAGTACGCAAAAAAATATCCAGATGAATTGACTGGAGTCATTTTTTCAGGATTTGGTTACCCAGCCACAAGTAAAGTTAATCCATTACTTGTTTTACTTTCAGGAATTCTTTCAAAGATAAGACCGAAAGGAAAGATCAAAATTGACCTAGCTCCCGATGTTTCAAGTGATCCAAAAGTCGTTGAAGCCTACAAGAACGATCCATTAATATTTAAATTTATAACTTATCGTCTTGGAGCAGAATATTTGAAAGTCACCAAAAAGTTACCAGAATCTTTGTCAAAAATCCAGCTCCCTATACTAGTTCAATCTGGGGAATACGATAAACTCACTTTTGGCGTGTCTGAGTTGTTTTCATACATAACAACCACTGATAAACAGTTAATACAATATGAGGGGTTATATCACGAAGTTTATAACGAGCCAGAGCCTGTGCGTAATCAAGTATTGACAGATTTGAAAGAATGGCTGGAAAACCATATATAAACTCAATAGTTCTCAATCCAGCTTTTGACGGAGTTGGTGGATAGGAACCTAGAATAACACCTGCTTTTTCTCTTTTCAAATCACATATTTAATAATTAAAAAGCAAGTAGCTTTAATGATACTTTATAAAATATAAAATGGATTGATATATATGATCTCGGACGATGAAGAGCGAGCTCTAAGTGAAATCACCAAATTATTGCATGAAGCTGGGAAGTTAAATGAGGGAGAGAATATCAAGATATTAGAGCATGATCAACACATCTATGACGAAGAAGTTTGTATAAAGATCGCTAATGGAACAGTAGTGGGGCTCTCACTTAGATTTTGTGGTTTAAGAACCCTTCCTGAAAGTTTAGGGGCTTTAGTCAATCTTAGACACCTCTTTATACATGATAACAAT
>JBHLKC010000458.1:0-2555 GCA_048887065.1 Candidatus Hodarchaeota archaeon | reverse complement strand
AAAATTAATTTTAGTATAATGTGGAAATCTAAAAATTCTGTATATTATTACAAATAGATTAACAAAAATTCATATTTAATCAATATTCTAATTTAAGATTTTGATAAAATTTAATAAAAAAGGATGAAAATGATTTGTTCAGAACCTAAGAAAATTGGTTCATTGGAAATCAAAAATAGATTCGTTAGATCGGCCACCTATGAGCGTTTAGCATCTGAAGATGGAAGTGTCACAGACGAACTCGTTCAATTTTATAAAATTCTAGCTGAAGGGGGTATCGGATTAATAATTACGGGGGTTGCATATGTTCAACCCAATGGTAAAGCTTATCCTTGCCAGATAGGAATTGACCGAGACGATGTTATTCCGGGCTTGAAAAAATTCGTAAAAATTATCCATGAAGATGGCAATGATTGCAAAGTTGCGGTGCAAATTACTCATTCTGGTCGTCAATCTATGGTCTTGGATAACCTCATAGCACCTTCTGCGGTTCTTGAATCATTTTATAATATGATGCCGCGAGAAATGACAATTGAAGAAATAGAAGATTTAATAGAGAATTTTGCTGAAGCATCAAGAAGGGCGAAGGAAGCAGGATTCGATGCTGTTCAATTACAGGCTTGTCATGGATACATCTTGAGTGGATTCCTTTCTCCTTACACAAACAGAAGAACAGATGAATATGGAGGCACCACAGAAAATAGGATTAAAATTATTGAACAAATTTATGAAAGGACCGTCGAAAAGGTAGGAAAGAATTTTCCATTATTGATAAAGATGAATGTCAACGATTTTTTAGAAGAAGGAATAAACCTAGACGAATCCAAGAAATTAGCGGAAAAATTTTCAAAAATCGGATTTGCAGCCATTGAAATTAGTAGTTGTATGTGGGAAACTGCATTTCGTACTAAAGAAGAAATTGGTTGGCATACATTCAACCAACAATTCTGTCATAGCAGAGTTGATATAAATTCCAAGGATAAAGAAGCTTATCACTTACCATATGCTAGAGAAATCAAGAAAGTTATCGATGTACCATTAATTTTAGTTGGTGGAATAAAATCTCTTGATGTGATTGAAGAAATACTGGCGGAAGGAAGCGCAGATTTTGTTGCTCTAAGCCGACCCCTTATTAGAGAACCCGATCTTCCAAATAAATGGCTTAAAGGAACAGGTGAAAATACTTGCAAATGTATCTCCTGTAATGCTTGTTTTGGAAGCGTATTATCTGGTTCCGTACGTTGTATGCAAGAGGAATAAAAAATGAAATTAGAAGCTAAACCATTATAAATAATGAAAAATTTCAGTTAATGAATAAAGAAGGGAATTCTGATTAGTAAAATGCCAGAAAAATTTGCGTGTGATACTTCTGTTATTTTCAATGGACAAATAATAAACCTAATTAAAGATGGAGAATTAGGAGAGAATCCAGAGATATTAATTTCAAATATAGTTCTTGCTGAAGTCGAATATAGAACAAATATTCATAAAGAAATTGGTTATTTCGGATTAAATGTATTAAAACATTTAAGAAAACTTCACGAAGATGGAGAAATCACACTTAATATTGTAGGTAAACGCCCTACAAGAGAAGAAATAAAAATGGCACCAGGAGGAGAATTAGATTCACTAATTAGAGAATCAGCACTTCAAAATGAAGCCGTTTTAATTACCGCAGATCGTATTCAAGGGGACATGGCAGTATTCGAAGGTGTGGAAGTATTATTCGCATGGGAAAAAAAACCAAAAACTGAAATTTTACCTTCTTCACTTAAATTAATATCATATTTTGATGATGAAACTATGAGTGTTCATCTCAAAAGAAATTTACCCCCTTATGCGAAGAAAGGTAGCCCGGGTAATTGGCGACTACAACAAATATCCGAGGAGATAATCTCAACAGAATTAATCGAAGATATTGCACTTGAAATTATTGAAAATGTTAGAGAAGATGAACATTCATTTATAGAAATTGAAAAGGAAGGCGCAGTTGTCGCTCAATTGCGAGAATTTCGAATTGTTATAACTCGTCCTCCATTTTCTAATGATGTAGAAATTACCGCTGTACGTCCTCTTGTAAGTTTAACTTTAAATGATTATTCTATTAATAAAAGACTTAAAAATAGGTTAAAAAAAGCCGAAGGAATATTAGTTGCTGGTCCACCTGGAGCGGGAAAGTCAACTTTTTCAGCAGCTTTAGCAAATTATTATTTGGAACATGATAAGGTTGTAAAAACTCTAGAGAGTGTAAGAGACTTACAAGTGCGGGCCGAAATTACTCAATATACTAAGTTAGAAGGAAGCCTTGAAAACTCAGCTGATGTACTGCTATTAGTAAGACCAGATTTTACAATTTTCGATGAAGTTCGTGTATTTGAAGATTTTAAGATTTATTCTGATTTTAGATTATCTGGAGTAGGAATGGTAGGTGTTGTACATTCCTCTAGCGCAATAGATGCAGTTCAAAGATTTATAGGTCGAATTGAACTGGGTATGATTCCATCAATAATTGATACAATTATCTTCATTGAAGGTGGTGATATTTCTACAGTTTT
>JBHLKC010000457.1:0-2557 GCA_048887065.1 Candidatus Hodarchaeota archaeon | reverse complement strand
TTAACCTTTGAGTGAGTAGAACTTGATCCCACCAACCACCAATCTGTGTAAATGATAAATATCCTTCCTTACTAATTCCTGTGACCAACATACCAATTTCGTCTATGTGACCAGCTAACATTATCTTTGGTCCACTCGAACCTAAACGAAAAATTAATGATCCTGTCTTATCATTAAAGACTTCATCTGAAAATTTGCTCACGTACTCTTTTACAATCCTTGTAACTTCAATCTCATGGCCTGGTGGGCCGAATGCATTGCTTATTTTCTCTAAAAAGGATATTTCTAAATCCATTAACGGTTACCTCAAGTATAATTTAGATAGTAGTTTGTTTCAAAACTGAAGAAGCCAAATAATAGCAGTAATTATAACTTTTTAGTTAAGTAGTAAATGTTTTTCTGAATAATAAAGTGTGTACAATCTTTCTTTTTGAAAAGCTTCGAAATTTACGTCAAATAAAGCAAATTATTGAAATATATACGACTTTCTGATGGACTATCTAGAAAGGCAATTAAAAAGCGTTAATGCTAAAGCTAGACATAAATCCACAGTAAAACTAGTAAGTATCCATGTTAAATACTAATCTTTTACCAAAAACCCACCGGAGAGCACATTTTGGACAAGGTGAACTTTCTAACAAGAATTCATCTAAAAGGGACTGTTCCATCAATTTTTTCTACTCTTTTCAAAGACATACCTGACAAGAGACTTTCTGGTACTTTCTTTAAAGCACTAGGATTTAATAGATTAGGAAAATCCTTCATTTTTGAGGGTAAAAAATCACAAGTTGTATTTATCGATTGTAATCATTCCAGTGGTAAAGATTCATTTTATGATGCTGTCATTTTATTCTTTAAATTTCACAATAGAGAAAGTTTTGAACATATATTCGATACTTTTGATTTAAATAAAGATATTGATGACACAACAGTACACCAACGAACTATAATCGGAATACATGAACCTGGTGAAGTTGAAAATATCACTTTAGCGGAAAGAGAGCGATTAAGAGCGAGTAAAAATATCAATTACCATGAAATACTTTCTAGTGATGCTAAAAAGCTAGAAGAAATCATAATAAATATAATAAAGAAAAGTTTTCCCCTAGATCAATTATTATTGAAGATTGTATGTTTAGGTTCGACAATGAGAAAAACTGAAATCATTCAGAACTATACAGAAGGAAATTTATCCACAGGTTATTTGTCGACTTTAGGTGTGGACCTTACAAATAAAAGATTAAATATTAATGGTTTAAGAGTAAAATTAATCATTGTTGACACAGCAGGGTTACAATCCTTTGAAAAATTAAGACCTAAATATTATAGAGGTGCAAAGGGAGGCATAATTTTCTTTGATTTTGATGATCGCACAAGTATCCATGCGATAAAAAATTGGCAAAAAGAGCTTACCAATAATATTTCGGGTATAATTCCTGTTATATTAGCTGGTGTTATTAAAAACAATTCAGATTTCTATATTGACGAAGTGAAGGCTATAGCTCAAGAATTAAAAATAGATCTCTATGCACTAGAAGAGGATTCGGCTAAAATTAACAACATAATGGAAAATATGACAAAACAGATCATAATTGGCAGTTAGTCTGTAGATATTTTAGAGAAATATAATCTGAACCGTCTTTTTCGATAATCCACGAAGAATCAAGCTTCTGTATTAATTTTTCAAAAAATGTTCTAGACTATTAATGAAATCTAAAATATCTTTTTCAGTGTTATAAAAATGTGGAGTTATTCTGATCATATTTTGCCTTAAAGTGAATTCTATTGGCCTTTCTAATCTACGAAATCTTTCAGTAATTTGTTTAAGATCTTTTCTTGTATTAATTTTAAAGGCTACTATTGATCCTCGAGATTCAGGTGAAATAATGTTAAGTTCATCAATATTAATAAGTTCATCTAGTAATAAATCCACTAATGAAGTATTATAGGAATTAATTTTTTCTATACCAATTTGTCTTAGATATTTGATTGATTCTGCAAAACCTGTTTTTGCTGCATAAGCTGAGGTGCTATATTCAAACTTCCTAGCAGTGCTAGCAAAAGTTAAGTTTGACGCGTTAAAATCCCAGATATCTTCTACAGATCTCCATCCTACAAACGCTGGATCTATTTTTTCATTGAGACTCTTAGAAATATAAGCTATTGCAGTCCCAAAAGGCGCACATAACCATTTATAACTACCAGCTATATAAACATCAACATCCCAGTTTTTAACATATAATGGAATATATCCAGCTGCCTGAATACCATCGATAACAACAAGGGCTCCAACATCATGAGCTGCTTTTGTTATATTTGCTAAATCGAATTTTTGGCCAGATAGATATGAAACATGACTCAAAGCTACAACTTTTGTTTCTTCATCAATCTCAGTAATTAATTCATCACTTGAAATACACCAATCTTTTCCTTCTAATAATTTTACATCTATAGTTCTATTATTTGCTAACCTTAACCATGGATAGGTCACACTAGGAAACTCTATATTTGATGATATTATTTTTCCCTTCTCCAATAATAAGCTCCATGCAATAAC
>JBHLKC010000456.1:0-2584 GCA_048887065.1 Candidatus Hodarchaeota archaeon | reverse complement strand
ATTAATTTTCTAAATGAGCGTCCATATCTTAAAGAATTAATTAAAGGAACAAAAGCATGTTTAACGGGACCTTTTACTTTAGCGAGCGAAATTATGCTACGCGGAGAATCCGCCAAGGGAGTCACTCCCGTAATCTTTGAAGAACCACGAGCTATCATGGTTGATTGGATTGTGGATAAATTTGCTGAGATTATGAAACAGATTGGCAAGGCTTATAATGATATGGGAATAAATATCATTTCCATGGATGAACCTATATTAGGTCTATTAGTGGGAAGAAAGGTGTGGTTTCATCCAGAAGAATTCATTATTGAAACATTAAACAAGGCTCTATCTGGGATAAAAGATCTTCCCTCTATTCATGTCTGTGGAAAAATTAGTCCTTTATTGCGAGATATACTTCTTCAAACTAAAGTGAAAATAATGGATCATGAATTCAGTACCAATGAAAGCAATTTTAGGATCTTTGAGAGAACTCATTTTGAAAATTCTGATAAGTTTGTAGGGATGGGTTCCGTTCAAACGAATCTTTCTCCAATTAAAAATGGTGAATTAAAAGATTATGTGGAAACCATTGATGTACTTAAGACATTTATAAAAAAAGGAATTGACCAATATGGGCAAGAGAATTTGGTAATAAAGCCTGATTGTGGTTTCGGTGCATTGAAAGGAGCTTTTGAAGAAAGCTTTGCATATGATATAGCATTGAAAAAATTAAATAATATGGTATTATCTCTTAAGGAATTGAAGAAAAGATAATTGGGTACAAACTTATATGTAAAGAATAAAATTATTTTAATTTAATTATTCACTTAATTCTTTCCGTAATTTTTCGATTTCTTCTTGAAGTTTGGCCTTTGATTGCACTTCTTCTTCTTCCATTTCTAAATCAACATCGCTAATATAGGCCGGTAAATCTCCTGTAGGAACACTAGGCATAGATCCACTCGCATCTAATAGCATCTCTGTTTCAAGTTGGTCTAATTCTGAAGAAACATCAATTCCAAGGTCAATTTCTGGATCGCCAGCAAGAATATCTCCAGCTTCTTCAATTTCCGAAACATATAACTCACTATCTTCTGCAATCTCTGCAATTTTAACGGGTGATGCTTTAGTTGCTATTGTTCTTAATTCATCCCTCATTTGAGCCATAAAATTTCCAGATTGCGCAATAGCTGTTCCTTCTTCAATAGCTTCTATTTGTCTGTCAAATTTAGCCCGAATATTATTTGCTCGATCAACTTTAGCTTGATATGATTTGTATTGAATAAGGTAATTTTTAGCACGTTCTTTTTCTCCTCTTTGCAAAGCAATTTTTGCATTTTGTCGTGCAATTTCAGATCTTTTTTGATGCTGTTTAGCTCGAATTCCAAGTTGCCGTGTGTATCTTTTTACGGTTGTTACAAGCTTCTCAGATTCTTTAGCTTTCCTTGGGAATAGTTTTGCTTTAAATTTTTTTCCCATTCATATATCAACTCAATTTTAAATTAAATCTTATTTTTTATTATTAATATAACCTTTCTAATTTAAAAATTTAATTTGATTAATAAAGAATTTAACTTAAGAAACAAATTAAAGTTTAAGATAAAAAAACTTTCATAGTCCAAAGTTTGATGTGTTAAGGTAAAATGAAAAAAATAATCTTAAATTTCGAGTTTAAGAGCGATGATTTTAATGAATTAGTGCAAGAGGCATTTAATAAGGATATCCTCAATTTTTTAGTTTCTTCGGATACGCATTCTGAAGTTGTAAATATCGAGCGTTTAAATTTATACTCAAAAAATCTAGAAGTTTCTCCTAAATTTTCTATTTATGATAGTAAGAAAAAACTTGAACAGTTATTAAATGAATCTGAACTCCCTGAAAATGTGGGATATTATAAAGAATTAAAAACGAAGGACGATGAACTCGAAATAATTAAATTATCAAATACAAGAATGGTAGATTTTATAATTGTATCCGCTAAAGATTGGAAAATTATTCCCTTTGAAAACCTTATAGCTCAAATGCATCATAATGAAACTAATTTATATGCTGAAGTAAATTCTGTTGAGGAGGCAGAATTAATGCTAAAAACATTGGAAATTGGGGTCGATGGAATTCTAATGGCACCAAGAAATGTGAATGATATTGTTGATCTAAAGGAACTAATTAGCGAAGGGATCCATATTGAATTATCTAAGGCCAAGATAATAAATATACAAATTATTCCAGAGGCAGAGCGAGTATGTGTCGATACTACATCCATTTTATATCCCGGTGAGGGTATGTTAATTGGTAGTACAGCAAAGGGATTTGTACTTGTCCATGCTGAGGTATTTGAGACAAAATTTGTGTCTTCTAGACCTTTTCGAGTTAACTCTGGTGATGTATCTGCCTATATTTTAGTACCCAATACTGATCCAGAAAAAGTCTATCGAACGAATTACTTAAGTGAACTGAAGGGTGGGGAAAAAGTCTTAGTAGTCAACAATAAAGGAGATGCTCGAATAGTTTCTGTCGGACGAGTAAAAATTGAAACTCGCCCTATGTTGAGATTTGAGTTGGAAGTCTCTTCTGGAGATTTAAAAATTCCAATAAGCTG
>JBHLKC010000455.1:0-2591 GCA_048887065.1 Candidatus Hodarchaeota archaeon | reverse complement strand
ATACGGGTAATTTACCCGATAAAGTTGTTTAATGAGCTTGGAGTTCCACAACTCCGAGAAGACATAAAAAATGATACAAATCTGTCTGTTGACAATGTACACATGCGATTATTACCTGAAGTCGATATAGGGCTAGCTATTGCTGATGAAGTTGAAAAAGGATTGCTGATATGTCCTAGAAACGATGATAAAGGCCTTGATTATAATAAGTTGTTTGTAATTGAAGATGAAGTGGGAATGGAGTTTTTAAAAGATATCTGGACTTTTTACTGGAATCTTAGTGAACCAGCTTCCCTAGAATTATGAATTTGAACAGAGTATTCTATTCACCTTACCCCCGCTTAGTAAGGGGCTTTCTTTTGGTATTTGTTATAGGTATAAATGGACAGGGCTTTCAAACTGATTATTTCACGTAATTCACTTGATTTCCTATCCATTCATGTCGGTTCATTTATTTTTGAATCTATTGGCGAAACTTACCAAATGCATAAATTGACCTTGAATGCAATATTTCGAACATAAGAACACTTTTACATTCTAGTTAGGATATTAGCATGTATTAGAAAATGTTTTCCTTTTGAAAATAAGTCTTTATTATTTAGTTCCAGTATTTTTCCATCGAGGAATAATATAATGCAAGAACATGTCCATAATCTTAACTGTACTGTGAATAAAAGTAGCTCTATTGAATCAATTCAGTTCCATAATCCCAACTTTGAACAAGAAGCTGGGGTCTTCTATTGTTCAATTAATTTCAAAGAGATTGTATCAGTTGAATTTCTTAATGGTTCAGTTTTAATAGTGAAATTTCGAAACGGAGAGTTTTGCTTGGATATTTCACAATCCCAACTAGCTGAAATGTTGCGTTATCATGAAGAATAGTATAACTTCTAAATAAACTTGATTAGGAAGAATTAACCTGATTATCTCCAATAATGTAGAAAAAGATGATTTTTCTAGGAGCCGTGTACCTAGACAACTAATTATTAATGATGAAGTGGGGATGCTCGAATTATTCAAAGTATGTCTACTTGAAGTAAAACAACATCCCGAAAAAAACATTAGCTTTGCTAAAAATGGATACGAGGCCTTGAAAATAATTGGTCACAGAAACAAATAGAATTTTCCACATATTATCATTACTGATTTCAAAATGCCTAAGATGGACGGAATTACTCTTTGGAATGAGCTTTTTTTGCAATATAAAGATTTATGCAACTATTTCATTGTAGTATTCTACTCAGGATGCACGCAGGGAATATTGGAGTATCAAACAAAAGAGCTATTTAGGAATATCAAAATTATGATTAGATACAAACCTTACAATATATTTTCATTAATTGATGAAGCAATAATTTTTCCTCATTCTGTATAATCTTGAATATTCGAATATCGTGGAAATTAAGATGACAACTAAGATTACTCAAAACATAAATTCACATCTTGAATCAGATCCAAATTATCGAAATTTTTTCGCAGAATCCCCTGTTTCTCTATGGCGAGGGGATTTATCCAAGTTGAAAGGATATTTAGAGCATTTAAAAGAAAGAGTTGATGATTTTCGGAGATATTTCAATGATAATCCATCAGAAGTTAAAAAATGTGCTGAATTAATAAATAGTTTTAGCGTCAATCAAAGCTTAGTGAAGTTCTTTGAAGCTGATTCTGAGCTAGAACTATTTGGACCTTCAGCTGATCATATCTCTCTTCAAGAATCTTCTTCAGGTCTATTTAGCCTCTTCAAAGATTCATTAGTGCAACTCTGCAAGGAAAATCGTCATATAATCGTAGAAGGGTATACCTCCACAGTAAAGGGTAAAGAAGTCTATATACAATTTCGAACATATATTCCTGAAATGTTTAGTTCTACATGGGAGGAAGCTGTGGTAATGATAATAGATCTTACGGAAAAAAAAAGATTAGAGTCACTTTTACGAGAGATGGCCGAGAATTACGAGTTTTTAATCGATTTAATAACACATGATTTAAGAAATTACCATCACCAAAGTCAAACATATCTTGATTTAATTTTAGATGGTTACATTAAATGCGATGATGAACTAATCATTCAAAGTCTTGATAAATCTAGAAAAGGTCTAATTAAAGGAACTGCGTTGTTAAATAATGTCTCTGTATTAATGAAAACACAAATAACTGAAAGTAACAATCTAAAGCCCATTAGTTTGAAAAAAATTCTTCTAAAAGTGAATGAATCCATAATTAACCTATTTCATGGCCAAGATATAATTATTTCACTTGAAAACGTACCAGAAAATTTAATGATTATTGCAGACTCACTTATTGAACATGTTTTCATTAATTTATTTACGAATGCAGTTAAGAATGACCAGAATGCAGTTAAACGAATTGAAGTCACTGTTTTACAAAAGGGTGACTTATGTACAATTAGTGTAAGTGATTATGGTATAGGAATCCCAATAGAAAGGCGTGATCAGCTTTTTATTCGTTTTTCTGAATTTAGAAGAGAAGCTAAAGGATCAGGCCTCGGTATGTTCATTATTAAAACTTTAATTGATAAATATAGGGGAGAAATATCAATAGAGAGTCGTATTCAAGATGATTATACCAAG
>JBHLKC010000454.1:0-2601 GCA_048887065.1 Candidatus Hodarchaeota archaeon | reverse complement strand
AAGGAGAAATTAAAAAGGCAAATGAAATACAGAATATGGATTTTGGAATACCTGGTCTTTTAACTGCTGATTTTGTCATTTCCTTACTAGCAGCAACGCTTGCAACCTTTATATTCATGTCTATTCTTATGGAGCAAAGAAAGAAAGAATTTGCTATATTAAGAAGCTATGGAGCCTCCCAACGCCAGATCTATAAAATAGTATTTAGTGAAACTATTGTTTTACTTTTAACGTCAGTAATTTGGGGTCTTTTCATTGGTATAGGTTTGTCAATCCTATTTAATGGTTTTTTTGAATTCATGGATGTTTTTATTACTCCTTTAAGCGCAATAATCGCTGGAGGCCCTATTAATCGAGTATTGATCTTCGATTGGGTAGGTTTACTAGGAACTATTAGCATTACATTCTTTGCAATGTTGATAGCAACATTTCTCAGTGTGCGAGGTACCACGAAAGCAAAGATTTCAGAAGTTGTGAGAGAACTTTGAAGGTGATGTGATTGGGAATAAAAAATGATTCTTTGCATAATCAAGAACCTGAACTTATGTCTTCAAAGACTTTATTATCGGCCAAAAGTCTTTATCATATCTATAAAAGCCGTACAGAGCACGCTTCTGTAGTAGCTCTCAAAGGTGTAAGCCTTGACCTAGAGTTCAGCGAATTTGTATCAATTGTGGGACCATCAGGTTCAGGTAAAACGACACTATTGCGGATTCTTGGAGGAATAATGAGACCAACAGCTGGATCAGTTTTATTCCAAACTCAAGACATTACGAAGACCCCTGAAGAAGATTTGACAATGTTTAGACGACAGGAGGTTGGGTTTGTTTTTCAAGAAGGAAATCTACTTCCTGATTTATCTGCTTTCGCGAATGTTAATCAGAGTATGGCTCTAAATGGACTCCCTTATCAATATAGAAAAAGACGTACAATTGAACTCTTAGATTTAATGGGTGTTGCACATCGGAAGAATCAATTAGCAATACGATTAAGTGGAGGAGAAAGACAAAGAGTAGCAGTTGCTCGTGCAATGGCTAACTATCCTAAACTTATCCTAGCTGACGAACCTACAGGTAATGTCGATTTCAAAACTAGTGTGAGATTATTAGAACTGTTCAAACAGCTAAATCGTGATACAGGTATGACCTTCCTCTTTGCTACACATAGTAATCATGTTGCAGGATATGCTGATCGTTCAATTGAGTTACGAGATGGATTATTATTGGGACAACATGGAATAGACATTGATCTAGCACAATTAGATACCTCACGAATGGTCATTATGGATAGCGATCAAAGGATCACACTCCCGTCAAACGTTCTTGGTCAGATGAAAAACTTTGGAGCTTTGTGGAATGTTGATGTAGTTGATGGTAAGAAAATCCTCTTAACACCATTGGAAGTTTTAGCTGAGCAGAAACCTTCGATTCCAGATAGCACTACCGATACAAAAAATTGTCCTGTTTGCGGCGTGATTAATCCTCTTTCGGGTATTTTCTGTATCTCATGTGGAGCAAAATTCTGAGATTTAATCTGGGGATTTCAAGGTAAAATCATCGGATCCTTATTTTTGACTAGCTAACCCTCCTGCAATTTCTCCTCCGTCAATCACAAAAACTTGTCCAGTGATGAATTCAGCATCCTCCGAGGCGAGAAATGCGAAAAGAGCAGCCACCTCACTAGGTTGGCCTAGTCTGCCCAAAGGAACCTTACTTTCGCATTCATGCAACATTTCAGGAGTGTACTCTGCTTTCTGCATTGGAGTTAAGATATATCCAGGGCAGATAGCATTCACACGAATTGTTGGAGCTAATTCTAAAGCCATTGAGCGAGTTAACTCGATAACTCCAGCTTTTGAAGCATTATACGCTGCATAATATGGATATCCCATTAAACCATTAGTTGATCCCATGTTCAAGATAACCCCACCACTCGTATTCAGCATAGATTGAGCTGCTTTTTGTGCAACAAGGAATACTCCCCTTAAATTCACCTCTAACACTTTATTCCAATCTTCAAGAGTGATTTCAACAAAACTATGTCTGATACTTATCCCTGCATTGTTTATTAAGACATCTAGTCCATTAAAAATGTCATTCAGTTCATCAAAGCCACGATTAACTGCAATTGGGTCAGTGACATCCGCATTAATTATCCCGCTTAATTCTGTTAATCGACTACTTAAATCTTTAAGAGATTTCTCATCCCGATCTAAAACAACGACTCTAGACCCCTCTTCTAAAAATCGTTCTACTGTAGCTTCTCCAATACCTTTTGCTCCGCCCGTGATAAGAACACGTTTATCTTTTAATCCTCTCATAATTAAACCTCTACTATAGGGAACTTATTCGTTTTGCTAGGAAATCAGATTTATTTTCTTTAATGAATTTCATTACAAAGTATCTGTCTTAAAATCTTCAAGCCAATATTTGATCCACATATAATGAGGATAATATTTTTATCCTCAAAGCGATTGGTTTGCAGAGCTTCTTTAAGATATGCAGCAACTGTAACTCCTGCTGCCCCTTCAATAACCATATGATGTTTTTCGAGTATTAATTTAATAGCATCTGCAATTGCTTGTTCATCTACAAGAATATA
>JBHLKC010000453.1:0-2603 GCA_048887065.1 Candidatus Hodarchaeota archaeon | reverse complement strand
GGAGTTACATTTGGAGAAAAATTTGATTTCTTTCTTGAATTAAAACAAGTCCGCAGAGGAAGGATTAAAGAATATGCTGAGAAATTTAATGTTGATTACTACCCGAATAAACGTCCTTGGGAAATCAAATGTGATATTGCTTTCCCCTCGGCAACACAGAACGAGATTGAAGCTCAGGATGCTCAAGCTTTGATAGATAACGGTGTTATTGCTGTTGGCGAAGGAGCTAATATGCCCTCCACAATTGAAGCAATCAACCTTTTCTTGGAAGCAGGAGTTGCATTTGGTCCAGCAAAAGCAGCAAACGCTGGTGGAGTAGCAACATCAGGTCTTGAAATGTCCCAGAATAGTCTTCGCCTTGCTTGGTCACGTGAGGAAGTAGACCAAAGATTACATGGCATTATGGTAAACATCCATAAAAACGCTCGTGAGGCAGCGGAGAAATATGGAGCGCCAGGAAATTTAGTCGTTGGTGCAAATATTGCAGGCTTTATGAAAGTTGCCCGGTCAATGATGGCCCAAGGCCTTATCTAAATATATTTTGAACCGCAAAGGAAGTTAAAGGACACAAGTTTATTCGTGTCTCTTTTTTCTTTTTTTCGCCTAAAGGTTTTTCATACTATCTTAGGTATGAATCATACTTATGGGAAAGAGTATCTGGAATTCATTCCCTGTTGGTTCTGATGCTTGGATTTTAAGTGAGCCTCCGTAGTGTTGCATAATTACAGAGGCTAACGCGATACCAATATAGTGCCCCTGTGCCTCCCATTCTTCTGTAATTATGCCTGAAAGTCTTGTACAAATATCTGGTGGTATAGGTTGGGAACAACTATCTCTAATGAAAACACACAAATGTGAAGGAATCTGGGACCCTTCAATTAGAATCGGTGATCGCATAACTTTTTCTTCATCACAAGCATTCAAAAGAAAGAATAATAATTCACTGAAAACTTTTTTGAGATGATGATCGCCAAATATAGATATATCTAGATTGTCTTGATTGATCTCAATAAGCTGGGAAGGGAATGATAATTCCGACATAGCTGTGTTAATAACACCAAGCAGACTAAAGCTGTCTCCAGGTTTAATGTAAGGAGATTGAAGAATCTCAAAAATTGTGTTCACAGTATCTATGGTTTTAGATGAACGAGAGGAAATTTCAATAATCTTATTTACGTTTGTCATATCCAGTTCGAGATTGGAATTATATTTTAAAGATATTAATTCAGAGTATGAGATAATTTTCTGGAGATCATTATGTAAGAAATGAGAAAGCATTGCATGGTATTGCTCTTCTTCAAGTTTAACTTGTCTAAGTGCCTCTTCAACTTTTTTTCGCTCAGTAATATCTGTGAAGACATCAAGTACTCCTTTAAATGTTCCAGTTTTTGTAAATAGGGGTGTTGCGGTAACAATGACCGAAATATGTCGTCTATCCTTTGTCACGGCTGTAAGCTCATACGTACTACTGATTCCTTTGGGACGTTTTGCTGATTCCGCATGAGCTTTATCTTGATCTTCCTCTCGAACAAGATAACTCCAATGATTACCTATCAGCTCTTCTTCTGTATACCCAAGTAATTCAGCTGCCCTAGGATTCAAGAACGTAATGTATCCTTTTGTATCTTCCAGAATAACCCCCTCTTCCATCTTTTCAACAAGAACAGCTTTCTCCCGCAGTTCATCTTCGACCCGTTTACGATCCGTGATGTCTCTCGTCACAGCAATAAATCCTGTCGGATTACCTTCATCATCATCTATCATCGAAGCTTTTAATTCCGCAGGAAAAAAACTACCATTTTTTCGTAGTAATCGATATTCAGTTTGAATAATCCTTCTAGAGCTCATTGTTTCTTGAGCATTCTCAATAGCTCGTTGACGATCCTCAGGGTGTATTAGCTCAAGAGCATTTAATCCAATTAATTCTTCAGCAGATTCGGCTCCGTTCTGTATAACTGCCTGTTGGTTAGCGGCAATAATATTAAATTCAAGATCTGTTAATGTAATTGCATCTGGAGATAATTCTATTAAACGGCGATACCGCTCTTCGCTTTTTTGTAAAGCTTCTTGGGCTTGCTTTTCAGCTGTTATATCAGATAAAGCACCGAAAGAGCCTATTACTTCTTTCTGCCCATTATATAAAGCTGTTCCTGCAACTCTAGTAATAAGAATAGATCCATCTTTTCGCGTCCACTTAAGCTCATAGGTGGATGCAGGTATTCCTCTGATAAGACGATCTGCAGTAACTTCATCAAAAAACGTGATTGAATCTGGGTGTAAAAATTCCTTAACATTTTTTCCCATCAATTCTTCAAGACTAAAACCCATCATTTTTTCCAATGCTGGGTTCACAAATGTGGTGTTATTTTGAAGATCTGTTACCCAAACTCCTTCGTTCATTGTTGTTATCAGTGTTCGATATCGTGCTTCGCTTTCTTTGAGTTCTTCTTCTATTTGTTTCCGTTTTGAGATATCTCGCACCAATCCTCGGAAACCAGTTGGTTTTCCTTCTGAATCGGTTATCAATGATACTGACGCTTCGACAATTTTCTTTGTATTATCTTTTCTTATAATTTCCCACTCGAAAGCTTTAGATGGTCTTC
>JBHLKC010000452.1:0-2613 GCA_048887065.1 Candidatus Hodarchaeota archaeon | reverse complement strand
AGAGATCCCATTATGGGTATTTGAACTTCTTTTTCCCATCTTGGATAAACCCAATTCAAACACTGTTCAACATTACATACCAGATTTTGATGAGTTAACATGGCTCCTTTTGGTGTTCCAGTTGTACCACCTGTAAACATAATGACAGCAACGTCATCAGGCCTCGTGTCAACTTTAGGACGATCCTCTACATAATATTTTTCATATATCTCATGAATATAAATATCTTGTGGATCCTTCTTACTGATCAGGCCCAATTCTGTTCCCATAGAGGCTTTTTCATCTTCTAAATAAGGTTTAACAGATGCTACTACTATAAATTCTAATGGCGTGTTACCCTGATCCCGAACAATTTTACAAGTCTCATAAGGTTGTGTTTCTGGGGTTATCATATCAGCGCACACTATTCCTTTAGTTTCACTCTGATTTAGCTGCCCTGTGAGTTCATTAACTGGATACTGGAAGTTAAGGCTTACCACAATTGCCCCTGCTTTTAGAATTCCATAATAAGCAACTACAAATTCCATCATATTTGGTAAAAAGACCGCAACCTTATCCCTTGGTTTTATTCCATTGTCAACTAGAAATGCAGAAAATTTATCCGTTGCTTCACCTAATTCACGATAAGTCATTTTTCCAATTCGATCAAAACTATTTGTATCAAGAACCAAAGCAAGATTTTCTGGGAATTCATCAACAGAGTCATCAAGATTGCTAAAAAGAGGCTTTTTAGGATATTCGATAATTTTCGGAACATGTTCTGGATAAAGGGGAATTTCTTTCGGATGAACCATTCTATTTAACCCTCATCGAATTATCTGTTGAACTATTTGATAATTATAAATGAACTATAAATTACATTATAAAATTATCATCTTCAAAAGAAAGGAAGTTTTAAGAGTATAATATACTCAATTAAGGAAAAAAAAGATAATAAAAAGAGAATTAAACCCTTTTTATTCTTAGTTTGTCATAATCCGTCTCTTAATTTGGTTTCTCCAATCCATACGCATCTCGAAGAACTTGAGTTGGGTGATAAATCTCTTTATCGACATTCAGAAGTTGCAGCTTGCACGTTGGACAATCTGTGACTAAGACATCAATATCATCCCTTCTTGCTTCAGGATACAATGTTCTATCTGCGATCATTTGACCGTATTTGTAGTTCTTCGATTTAAAACCCCAGGATCCAAGCTGACCACAACATTCTGTTTTGAGTGGTTCGAGCTCGATGCTTTCAACGTTTTTCAACATTTTTACAGAGATCCCTTTGTTTCCAGTACTAAGAAGATGGCATGGTTCATGATATCCAAAACGAAGTTTCTTTCCAGTTCTACCATTGAAATTGGTGTTTAGATTACCTTCTTCCTGGAGTTTTAAGATATAATCTGAAAAGAAATATGTATTGTCTTTAACCAACTCTGAATCAGGAGTTCCAACGAGAGTTTCATGTAATTCATCCTTCAAGGTAGCAAAACAGGAGCTACATTGAGTAACAACATCATAACCATGTTTTACATATTCCACGAGAGTCTCTGTGTTCTTTTCTCCTTTTTTCTTAGCAACATGGCCAAGTCCATTGGATAGAAGCGGGATACCGCAACAATATTGTTTCTCAGGAACGACAACTTCGATATTGTTCTTTTCGAGAACTTGAACTTGTGCAACAGCAATATCTCTGTTTTCAGTGTAATTAGCGAAGCACCCATGAAAGATTGCTACTTTTTTTGTTGGATTCTGTGGTGGGGGGTTTGTCTTTCGATAATTTTTGAACCATTTCTGGAACGTTTTTCGACGAAACTTGGGAAAATTCGACTTATGGTGAACTCCACCGAAGAGTTGCATTAGATATTTATTTGGGCCTAATAGGCCTATATTGGAAAAGGGGGCAAAAGTGCTTCCTAACTTCGCAATAAGTTCAAAATTACCAGTGAAATAATGCCCTCTCGGGATTTTTCCAATGTACGGTAATTTTGACCCCTTATAATGCATAATTTTTGCATCAAACATTGTCTTCGGTATATTAACTCCAGAAGGACAGTCAACAATGCACATCATACATCCTGCACAGTCTTCTAATACTTGCCTCGCTTCTTTTGTGTACAAAATATTGTAATCCAGTTGTCCTGATATGATACCTCTCATTAAGTTCGCTCTAGCCCTTGGAGAGGCTAGTTCTCCTGTGCTTGTCTTTTTCGCCCGATAGATAGGACAATCTCTTTGAGGTATTAATTCTACAGTACACTTCCCACAACCATGACATGATTCAATTACATCCGTAAATCCCCATTTGTCGTCCCAAACTAGATTGGTTTCCATATCTAATGTTGAATATTCACCCCCAAAGCGTAGATTCTTTATTAAGAGATCTCGTTCATCTGTAATTTTATTACCAGAATTGAGTATTCCATTTGGATCAAAAAGTGATTTGATTTCCTTGAAGGTTTCATAAAGCTCCTCTCCATATAGATCAGTAATGTAGTTTACTCGGTCAAGCCCATCATTGTGTTCACCAGAGATTGACCCTCCTATACTGATAACATACGAATTTACTTCATCTGCAACCTTCTTGATGATTTCTAGATCACCAGGATCTTTTGTATTCACAAATGG
>JBHLKC010000451.1:0-2614 GCA_048887065.1 Candidatus Hodarchaeota archaeon | reverse complement strand
TACCCCCAACGACGAACCATTTTAATGGCAGTCTCGACAGCTTCAGCACCCGTATTCATAGGTAACGCCATATCAAAACCCTCACCACAAATATCAAGTAAATGCTTCAAATAACGACCCATACGGTCATTGTGGAAAGCACGCGACGTTAAAGCGACTTGTTCTAATTGTTCTTTTAATGCCTGAACGATCTTGGGATGAAGATGGCCCTGATTAACAGCGCTATACGCGCTTAAACAATCCAAATACTTCTTTCCTTCAACATCCCAGACCCAGGGGCCTCGAGCTTTGGCAATTACAACAGGGATGGGATGATAGTTATGTGCACTGACCGAAGATTCTAAAATCATAAATTCTTGCGAAGTAGTCAAATTTCAATCCAACCTTAGACGAACTATACGTAAAAACAATTAGTTTATGACAATAACGGAAGAAGATTCTGATATTACAATGTTTGGATGGATTATAAATAATTTTTGAATGAGGAAAGTCAAATCGCTAAAATGGTTTGATAATTCAAATATTAAATCACCTTGAGTTGATCAAAGCTGAATTATTTTTGTCACCTTCCTGAAACGGGATAATACTTAGGTTTTTATTAAGAACAGTCTTCAAGGATCCACGGATCTAAGTTGAAAAAGAATATTTTTCTTGGTCTTCTCTCAGATGGAATACATGGTGTCTCGGCCCTTAGATCCCTTCCTCCTTCCCCCCTCTTGTCTTTGAAATGGTTTTTTCAGGAAAGTAGGAACAATGGAAGCTTATAATCAGTCACATACGGTAGGGGATATGGCTAAGCATTCACGCATCCACCGTTTTGATATTGAGTATGACGAGGAAACACTCATTCCCGTTTTATGTTGGACGCATTTGGAGTGATTAATCGTTCTCCTTGAAAAAGAATCATTTTGAAATAGATCTAATAACAATAAGTATAAAAAAACTCATTCCAATCCCCTACATGGAAGATGTCAGATCAAGAGAAAAGAGACTATTGGGAAGCTATGAAGAGATATCGCCGTACATTCACACAAAGTATTTCACAGAGAATTCAAATACAAGATAGAAACTATTACTGGGAAGCTATTAAGAAACATCGTAGGACTGTCGCTTTACTTATCGCAGCTACAATAACTTTCCCTCTTTTCGTATTCACCGCTTTGCCACCTGTTGAAGTTGTAGAAGAAATCCCTGAAGAAGTGGTACTACCAACTGAGACTCCCATAACAGTGCTTGTAAACGAAACGGTGATAGTGAATACAACCATCCAAGTAAATACTTCAGAAGGGGGGAGTTTCTACATAGAACCTCAACCTGCTCCACCTTTGATTGACACAGATATTGTATTCTGTATTGATACTTCTGGGAGTATGGATATTAATCGAATGCCACTTGCTAAGAAAGCAATTAACAAAACATTAGAGTTAATTAACCAATCTTATTGGTCAAATTTATCTAATGATCGAATTGGACTGGTTTCTTTTGATGCAAATGCTGGTGATTGGACCACTGATGCAACTATCCATGCAGGATTAGATTTTATTAGCAATCAAACACATCTGGAACTTATTTTTAACGAAGTCAACAGTTTTATTGGTTCCGGTAACACAGATGCTTGGGCCGGTTTAAATTCCTCTTTGGATTTAATGATTAATAACCAACGAGATACTCCTGTTTTAAAAACAATTATCTTTTTAACTGATGGAAAACATAATACTGGTCCTTGGGGAACAGATGTAAATAATGGTAATTATACTGGTTTTATGCAACTACCTTCTAACGAAGTACCTTATTCAGAAAGCCCTATTGTTGTAGCAAGGGAAAATAATGTGAAGATTTATTCAATAGGCCTTTTTGAAGGCACTTCTTATGATTTTGATGAAAATTTTCTTCGCAATATATCTCTTGATCTTAATTATGGAACCTTTGGTGACTTTTTTGTTGGAAATAATACTCTTAGTATAACTGAATCGTTTCTAAAAGCAAGAGATAGCGCATCTGGGTGGACACCTGTTATTATAAATGAGACTACAGTCATTGGCGCTGGATCAGAAGAATTATTTTCTTTCAATGTTACAAAAAATGTCAGAAGACTCAAATGGGATATGAATTGGGAAAATAAATTAATAAATTTCAATCTATCTCTTATTCATCCCAATGGCTCCATTATTTCAATAACTAATAATACTATCGAAAATATAATTCCATTTATTGAACAACAACCAAAAACTGTCTATATAGATTTCCCAGAATGCGGTATTTGGCAATTCAATATCAGTTGGGTAGATATTTCAGCTGATGAGTCAATCGTGTCTCGACTTTCCTCCTATGAACCACCAATTTTCGTGGAATCTGTCACACAGATCAATGAATCGGTTTTAAGTAAAATTAAACCGTTCTATTACATAGCTGAGTTAGGTAACGGTGATATCTTTGAGAGTCAGTCTATACTTTTCACCGTGAATGTAACAAATAAAAATCCGTTATTTACATTCCATAATATTACTCCTACATTATTGACAGATTTAACAGTTTTTTCAGACAATGTGAGTTATTATTGGGATCCTCCAATTGCTTTACAGTTAGAAACTGGAAAATCAACCTCTTTTCTTTT
>JBHLKC010000450.1:0-2630 GCA_048887065.1 Candidatus Hodarchaeota archaeon | reverse complement strand
TTTAGTAATTTAATGAAAGCAATTAGAGAAGGTAAATTTGTGTTTACCGGTGAATTAGAGCCTGAAAAAGATTATGATATAAGTCACGTTCTTCATTCTGCTGAAGAAATGAAAAAAACAGGCAAAATTGTTGCTGCTAATGTAACAGATGGACCACAAGGAGATGCTTATACTTGTTCAATGGTACCAAGTTATTTAGTGCAAGAAAAGGTGGGATTAGAAGCTGTCTGGCAAATGACTATAAGGGATCGAAATCGAATCGCATTATTCGGAGATGTTGTAGGTGGTGCTATTCTTGGTCTTAAAAATATACTTACACTTACTGGAGATCACACAGCACTTGGAGATAATAAAAGAGCACGTCCTGTCTATGATTTAGATAGTACTCAGTTCATTGAACTTATCTCAAAAATCGTAGATGAAGGAACAGATTTAGAAGGAAAAGAGATCCGAGGAGGTCCAATTGAAATAAATATTGGATGCGCTGCTAATCCAAATTCTCAACCACGAGAACCTGAAATCTTAAAAGTGGGAAGAAAAGTTGAAGTTGGTGTAGATTTCATTCAAACTCAAACAAGTTTTGATATAGAAGATGCTAAGGAATTTCTAAAGGAACTTGAAAAGTATAATGTGCCTGTTCTTCTTGGACTATTTCCATTGAAGAATTATGGCATTGCTTGGTATTTTAACGAATATATTCCTGGCGTTTCGGTTCCAACAGACCTCTTGCAATCGCTTAAAAAGGTAAAAAAGGAGTATAAGGAAGATAAGAAAAAACGGAATGAAGCCATCGATAAAATCAATATTGATTTTTTCGAACCATTCATTAAGGAAATCAAGAAAACTACAAAGGCAGCAGGAATTCATTGTATGGCAGTACACTATGAGCGTTTATTTGGTCCACTCCTCAAAGATTTCTAAGAATTGGTTGGTTCAATTAAATAAAAATAATTTTTTTAAATTTTAAATTAAAATTTCTTTTAGTTTGACAAAAAAAATAGGGAAATAATAATGAAAAATCTTGATGATAAGGATAAAAGAATTCTTGAAATGCTTCTCGAGGATTCTAGAAGACCATATCACGAAATCGCAGAAGATTCTAAAGTAAATTTATCTGAATCTACTGTGAGAAAAAGGGTAATCAAACTTCAAGAGGAAGGAGTAATTGAAAAATTTACTATAAAGATCTGTCGTGAAGATGAAAGATGCATTATTGCATTCCTTACACTTATTCCAAAAACGCAGGCTGAGACAAAGGAATTATTAAGAGAAGCACAGATTCTACCTCAATGTGAAGAAGTTTATTTCCTAGCGGGAGAATGTGGAGTCTTAATAAAAGTAAATGTACCAGAAATTGTTGAATTAGATGCATTAATAGAATCATTTCGAGCACGTGCAGATGTCAAAAGTGTGGAGAGAGTTTGTGTTGTCCTCAGACCTATTAAAACAATTCAATCTCAATCTGAAACTCGTATTTTATAATCATTAAAGAAATATATCTAGTTTTAAATTATTTTATTCGAATCTCTCGTAACAAACCAGTTTATCTAATGGTTTTCTTTTAGCTGGAAGAATGTGTGCTCGTTCTGGATCCTCAACAGGGTAACCTAATGGCGTAAAGGTTAAGATAATCCAATGTTCTGGAATATTTAACAGTTGCTTAACTTTTTTGCTTACTTCTGAATGCATTGTAGGGTACCATGATGAAAAACAAGTACCTAATCCTCGAGCCCAAGCTTCTAGCATTAAATTCTGAGTACATATAGCACCATCTAATGTAATCCATTTTGATTTCCTCGAATCTACAACAATAGCAATAAGAATAGGACCATTCCTTAGCATTGCGTGGAATTTCTTCATTGGCGATAATTCAACGATTTTAATCATGATTTCCTTATTTTTTATTATAATAAATTTCCACGGTTGTTTATTGTCACCAGAGGGAGCCCATCTAGCTGCTTCAAGTACAGCATTAAGATCTTCGTCGGAAACCACATCCGGTTTAAATCTTCGCGTGCTTCTTCTCGATTTAATAATATCTAAAATACTTTTCATTTTACCCTCCCTTAAATTTCATAATATTGAGTAAGGTTTTTATAAAATTCTCAATATGAGATAATTCTTTTGATTATTTATAATTCTTACATTTTAGCATATTCTTCAAAATAAGAAGAACTATAAATTTCGAACTCTTATTTTAAATTTTTATGTTCTTATCTCCATGCAATTAACTAAAAAAATAAGTTTATTAAAAAAAATAATTCAGCTAATTAATTTAAAAATCATTTAAATTAAGCTATTTTTTCATAGCTTTTGTTATAACCATCTCATTACTTACTACTTGCCAAGTTCTCCACCCATTTGCAACTTTATTTTTCGCTTCTTCTATAAATGCTTTATAACCTATTTCACGACATTTCTTCAAATTATCACAAGTATTTCTACTATATCGAGTACAAATCATTTTAGTCATTTGAGCTCTATTCGCCATTGGCATAGGATTTGGTTCCTCGTTAGGACATGGAGTTTCTGTTATAGGATCATAGTCATTACATTCGGCACAAGTCCAATAACCTTTAGAATTGACACATTTCGCTATACCACAGAATTGTGAAGCAAATCCTCCCTTA
>JBHLKC010000449.1:0-2634 GCA_048887065.1 Candidatus Hodarchaeota archaeon | reverse complement strand
CTCCCTTAGGGATTAAGCCAGAAGATGTTACATGGGATACTGACCGTAATGGGATTAATAGAGGGCATTCTAACCTTTTTCTATCACCCCGAAGTTTGGCCAAATTCGGTTCTTTATACCTCAACAAAGGGATGGTAAATGGTAAGGGGATTATCTCGGAAGAATGGGTAGAGCAATCGATAACAATGGAATTTGGCGGATATGGCTATTGCTGGTGGAATGATCTTTTTGGTCATTATGCGAAGGGATTGGATGGTCATTATATTTATGTTTTACCAGAAGAGGACATTGTAGTATCTTTTACTGAATCTATTATTACTCTAAAATTGATTTCACAATATATAATCCCTGCTGTTATCCAGTCTGATAATTCTACTAGCACTAAATCTAAAGTCTCTGGATTGTCCTATCTATCCCCCACTTTGGCATTCTTGGCTATTATCATCATCATCAAACGGAAAACATGGATTAAAAAAGGATAAGACAAAAAATAGATGCCAGATTTATCATTACTGTGTTAGTCAACAACTCTCACGGCGTTATAAATGCCTCTAAAATAGTTTTTTTATATTACTGACGAATAGTAAGTATCCGTGAGTAATTGAGATTCATAAACTAATCTGAATTATTTAGTATAAGTATTATGACATTTACTTAAAGAAAATGATCAAAAAAACTAGAATTGGGAGTTTCACTTTTGAAATATACATTTAAACATACGTTGAGAGTTGTTAGCCGTCGTAAAAAAAACTTTTTCTTTACATCATTAGTTATTGCTCTTGGAATTTCGTTAGTCGTACAGACACAAATTTTGGGAGATACAGTTGAAAGAAATTATAAAGATATATTAATTGAAGCCTTTGGGAATACCGATATTATTGTTTATTCATTAAATGAAATTTATTTTACTCAAAATATATCAGATACATTAATTCAGGAATTAAACTCAAGTTTTGAAGGCATCTTTCCGCAGATATCATTCTCTACAACGACTTATTACCCAGAAAAAGGCCAATTTGAGCAGGGAGTACGAGTCGAGACAATCGGTTCGGATTTTAATGGCAGTTTCTGGGGCGAAGTTTATTCGAATTCAACTGGAGAGATATTAGATGTCACTTCACTTCAAGAAGATGAGATTATTATTTCTCCTGAATTAGCTGATTCATTAGATGCGAAAACTGGGGCCCAAATTACCATTAGTTTAATTGGTGATCGTGGCGATCTAATTTATCATAACGTGACGATAAAAGATATTTACAGCTACAATGGGTACGGAAGGGTCGGTAATCCGAATGATTACAGACGTATTTTCATGAGTGAAAATGCAGTTCAATCAATTATCCCTAGCATTTTGAATCGTCCAATCACAGAGATAATATTTGGAATTTGCGATCATACAGAAGAAGCCTTTTTGGGAATAGAGCGGAGTGATGAAGCTAGGAGGCAAATTAAATCAATAATAAACCAAAAATATCCAAACTTTATGCTTGAAGTTAGTACAATCCGAGAAGATAATCGGAAAGGGCTTGAAGAAGGTGTTTCGAGCCTTGCTAGCATTTTTCAAATGTTTGGAATAGTGGTGGTCATTGCTGGATTACTTTTAATCACGAATATTCAACTAATGAACATGGAAGAGCGTGAACAACAAATTGGAATGCTTCGGGCAATTGGTGCTAAGAAACGGGATATCTTCGTTTCCTATTCAATCGAAACAATACTTACTGGAATATTGGGTGGTATTTTTGGCCTTATTATAGGCATAGGAGTAAGTGTCTGGCTAAATGATCTAAGTAGAGACATGTTATCGGCGATGGGTAATCCAGAAATGAAACAATCTATTTTTGATGTAGTTGTGAATCCTGGAACACTATTTTTGTCTTTAATATGCGCTATTGGCCTTTCCTTCATTACAGGAATGGTACCTGCTTTACGAGCAAGAGGTATCTCAATTATTGAGATAGTCCGTGGTACAAAATCAAAAGATGCGAACTCTGATCTTAATGGAAAAAAGTCAATATGGCCCCTTATAATTGGAGGTATCTTTGTGATCTTAGGATTAATAACTCTGATTGAGCTGATTCAACAAGGACACCCATTTTACACTCCAGAAGGATTTCAAAATATCGAAGAAGAAGCTGCAGCAAACTTTCAAGCCTTATTCTATGTTGGTTTAGGGATCATATTTGGTAGTTTCTGGCTCCGTCGATATCGTCGTCTTGGCCTTACTATAAGCGGGTTTTTGTTAGTTGCTTTAACCATTTGGGGTTTCCAAGTTGCAGTAGGCTGGGCTGACGAAGGAGGGAATGCTAATAGTATTGCGATGACAGGATTGTTATGTGCAGTGATTGGTGCTACAACTATCGTTGGTGCAAATCTAGAAGCTCTAACAGCTGGTTTAAGAAAATGTTTTTCATTATTCAAACGAACTAGAGCAACGGGGTTAGTTGCAACACGTTATATCAACTCAAGAAAATCTCGTGCGGTTCTTACTTTCGCTACGTTTGCTGTTATTCTTTCATTAAATTTCTTCATAGGATCCTATGCTGTTTCACAAGTTCAAGGCTCGAGTCATACCTGGGAATACTACATGTCAGGAGTTTCTATTGTGGTTGAGTCTGAAGCTCCTTTTAACTT
>JBHLKC010000448.1:0-2646 GCA_048887065.1 Candidatus Hodarchaeota archaeon | reverse complement strand
GATTTTATTTTCAAATGAAAGATCACAAATCATTGGAGGAAAACTAATGCAAACAATTAGGATAGAAGAAATGAATTGGCCAGACATTAAAGAAGCCATTAACCAAGGATTTACAACTGTTGTCTTTGGTATTGGTTCAAATGAACAACATGGCCCCCATCTACCTACAAAGACCGATACTTTGATTGGTGATGCTATTGCGAATAAATTCGCTCTGAAATTTAAAAATACCTTACAAGCGCCAACAATTAATGTAGGATGCTCTGATCATCATATCTCTTTTGCCGGAACTATTTCGTATCGATCAGAAACATTAAAAGCCATTATTTTCGACTTTGTAGAAAGCTTGATAAAACACGGTTTTAAGACGATTGTTCTAATCCCAAGCCATGGTGGAAATTTTCAGATAACACAACAGGCAATTGAGGAACTCCAGCAGAAACATCCTGAACTCAAAATTGTGGGATATACTGACTTATTTGGTTTACTTGAAATCTTAAGTCAATTGTCTGCAGACTTTGGTGTATCTAAGGCAGAAGCAGGGGCTCATGCAGGAGAATCAGAAGCGTCTTTTATGTTATCATTATCAGAGGATTTGGTTAAGAAAGATCGTTTTGTGCCAGGTTTTGTAGGAGAAATTGGAGCAGAGGAAACTCAAACAATTTTTGAAAAAGGAATGCCTGCATTAACCGACAATGGAATCTTGGGTGATCCGAGAACAGCAACAAAAGAAAAAGGTGCACACTACCTAGAAAAAATTGTAGATGTGTTAATTGAGGAAATCCAAAAACAACTCCTTTAGTTTTTAACGATTGAAGACCCTTAAATAGTGTAAATTATTAGAATTCCATCCACTTTTCCTTTTCTAGAGTTAAGAAAGGGGAATATGTATTTATAAGCGAGAAGAACATACTACTAAGGCGTAATAAATATGATAGCTATAAAAATAATCAACCATCCAAAAACCAATTAGGGACTTCCAATACTGAAATATTAGGATTTATAGAATTATAATACACAAGTATGAAAAGGTTGGATTAGTGATGGAAAGTGAAAATATAAAGAAAGTGGCAGTCATAGGTGCAGGCCACATGGGTCATGGCATTGCTGAAGTAGCTCTTCTCTCTAATTACTTTGTTTCTCTTTATGACATTGAGGAAGACATACTTACCAATGCAAAATCCTTAATTGATTGGTCCCTAGGAAAATTTGTAGAGAAATCAAAGATAACAGAAAAAAAGCGTAATCAACTCCTTAACAATCTTGAAATTACCATTGATCTAGAAAGAGCAGCTAAAAATACCATTCTTTGCATTGAAGCGGTACCTGAAAAATTAGAACTTAAAAAAGAAATTTTCAGGAAACTAGATAATTTTTCTCCTAAGCATGCTATCTTGGCATCAAATACTTCATCAATGAGTATAACAGACATTGGTAATGCGACTCAACGGCCTGATAAAGTTGTTGGATTACATTTTCCTCCTCCTCCCGTGTTAGCGAAACTTATCGAAATAGTCAGAGGAAACAAAACATCAGAAAGTACGATCAAATTTGCGATCGATTTTACTAAAGCAGCAGGCAAAGTACCAATTATTTCTAAAGATAGCCCTGGATTCATTTGTAATCGTATCATGGCCCCCTCAATACTTTTAATTCTACTAATGCTTGATAGAAAGGAGTACTCCCCAGCCAAAATAGATGCTGCAGCTTTAAATATGGGAATGATTATGGGTCCTTATGAACTCCTTGATTATATCGGACTTGATGTTTTATATGGTACATCGAAATATCTTGCAGAGCGACTTTCTCCAGATTATTCTCCAACTCAGACTATATCAATGTTAGTTAAAGAAAGCAAACTAGGTAGAAAAACTGGAGAGGGTATTTATCAATGGCGTCCAGGAGGTAGAAGGCCCATTATCGATCTCTCAGATCCAGCTGATTTTGATCTAATGGATTTAATGCGTATTCAGATCAATGAAGCGGTTAAAGTCTTTGAAGAAGATATCGGTACTGTACATGATATTGATCTAGGGATGAAGCTCCATTATCATAATCCATGGGGGCCTTTTGAATTAGTAGAACAGATGAATTTGGGTGAATTAACAGAATTCCTAGATAATTTAGCAGATAAATATGGAAAAGAAGTGTTTCGGGCCCATAAGTGGATTCGTGACCAATCCCTCCCTGAACGAATTACCCAAAAATAACGTGTTAGATCACTTGATACTAATGTCGTCAAAGAAGAATTGGATATTTCACTTAATTCTTTTAAAATCAAATTTTAATAATAATGTGGTGAGAATATGAAATGTGAACGATGCGAGGTAGAAGAAGCAGATATTTTCTGTTTAAGGTGTAAGCGGTCAATTTGTCAGAAATGTTATAAAAGACCTTTAGGGCTCTGTTTTGACTGTGTAAACTTTAAAACAGCCAGAGAGTGGGATCGACGACAATTAGTTCGGACATTAGCAGATACAGTTTCTATTGCTTCGCAAAAACTTGAAACAGATTCCTGTTTAGGTTGTGGAATTCTAAGATATCACCTTCTTTTCACTCTTAAAGTGCTAAAAAGTCTCGGAATAGAACTTGAAGAAGAAGATTTATCAGGCTTAAAAACACCAGTAACACAATTACGAGACACTA
>JBHLKC010000447.1:0-2647 GCA_048887065.1 Candidatus Hodarchaeota archaeon | reverse complement strand
ATTTCTTTCCTCCTTTTCTTTTATAATGAATTGCTCCCTTATTTACGCTATTTTCTAATAATCTTTCTAGATCCTCAATTGACAAATAAGGATCGTCAATTTGTTCATAAATAGCATTTAAGGGTTGGTAACTAAAACTTAACTTAGTAGCAACTTTGGCTTCATCAGGTGTAAAGAGATATTGTAATAGTTTTAACTCAACTCCTGATTTAGTTGGAGGAAAACCAATGGGTAATTTATCGAGATGTTCCTGTAATTTTCTATATATTTTTTTTTCCTCTAATTTCATTTGGTAACTCCTTTCCAGTCTTAAATTCTATTATTTTGTTATAATTATTAAGATTATCATTATTTCTCAAAATGTATAAAAAAATCTCAAATTCTTTAAGATATTACATATATATTACTTAGTTTCTTAAAAGCGGATCATATGTTTTTAATATATATGTAGATATCTCTCTGCTATTATAGAGGTATTCATAATAATCTGAATGAATCATAAAAAAATTCAATAACGAATGAAAGAAATGATGATTTCAAAAATAGAAGATTCAGAACCTGTTTTAAATCTTAAAGATTTGTTCTATGAAAAAAAGATTAAATATAATTCAGCTAATAAACATGTAGAAGAGATAGTACAAAAGGCAAAATATGATAATTTTAAATTATTGTCAGATATTTCAAATGTATTACAAAACTGTAGGCATTTAACAGAAAAAGATAAGCTTCTTTATTGTCAGAGTCAACGATATTTCATGAAGCTTTATTTACGTGAAATAAATAAACGTTAGTAAATTATAAGTAATGTTTTTTAACTTCTTTTATAACTAAATTAATTAAATCTTTAGGATTTCCAATTCCATAGAATGTAACTTTATCAAGTAAATTCTTAAATTTTTCTTTAGGTATTTTTGTTGACCCAATGAAAAATCCTACTATTCTGTGTCCCTTTTCAGCTAAATCAATCATGATTTTTTTAGCCTTACTCCAATTATAGATACCAAAATCAGTGATTATAAAGATGAGTGATTTTCTATCTGCATTATCACACTGATTGGCTATTTCTTTTATTGGTAAAAAAGTACCTCCACCTTGATATCTTAACAACACTTTTTCAGCTTTCTTATAATCGGATGTCCATTGGCAAATGTCAGCTCTATTTGAAAAGTTTATTACGCTATATTTTGCTCCTTTACTTGCAGCATAATGTAAAGAAGCAAACGCAGCTACTAGCGCGGTGTGATATGGTCCTTTTCCACGGGCGGATCTAGATGTATAATTCCAACCCATCGAACCAGAAGAATCTAAAACAATTAAAAGATCGGGAATTTGCTTTTCAACTAGATGACCTGGTCCTTCCATGTAAGCCCATTTTCTTGTAGTGATATTAGGTATCATTACTGGGCTATTTAATAAACTCTGAACAATGTCTAATTCTTCTATTCGATCTCCAATACGCCAAACCTCTGGGTAAACTGGTAATTGCCCTCCTAGCTTTTCTTCGTATATTTTTATTTCAATTAAATTTTTAGCCAATCCTCTATACCAAGTAGCTAAAGCACTTCCATCAATCAAAATCCCTGCTTGACGTGCTGGTCCACCAAATTCGGAATAAGGAATATCTTTTGCAAATTCTTCTGATTTTTGTCTTAACTCATCTTCATTACCTTCTTTTAATTTATCCGAGTTTTTATTTTCTAAAGGATTATCCATTACTTCTAAAACATCCTTTGGAACTTCTATAAATGCTCCACCAGGACTCTTTCTCTTTTCTTTATTTTTATCCAAAAGACCCCTAGTCCCTATTAATGTAAAGGTATCTTTTATTAAACTATTTAAATATTTTGCTACTAGAGTGACTTTTTTTTCCCAAGTCGATTCATCCTCAAAATCCTTCATAATTACTTTAATGACCATTTCTGCTAAAGAATCCATTTCCTTTAGTGTCTCATCGTTTAGGACATCTTTATTCCACATCTTTTCATAAGCACGAAATAAAAATTTTGTCAAGTTGCTAATTGATCCTTTATTTTTAATATGTTTATAGGTTACTTTCATTTCCCAAATAATAAGATTTGGATATTTTTGAAATAATTTTGTGTCTATAATAAGATCAGCAAAAATATTTACAATAATCGGGGCGAAATTCTGATTTACATGCATCATTGCAGCTCTAAGTAATTTTGCATTGATTAGACCATCATATGGAATAATTTGATAATGGGAAACCTCATGTAAGGAAATAATATAAAAGTAATCAATGAATTCTTGATTATCTTTGAATAAAGGAGTATTTGCCAAGTTCATTGTTATTTGCCATTTATTTTCCGGATCTATATAAAAACCTTCTAAATGAGTGTAATCGAATACATAATTTGGTTCATTTAGAGGAGGATAATAAAATTCTTTTAATGCTTTACTCCATGCAATCTTAGCCAATTCTATAACTGTTCTTTCCTTTTCTGTAATTTGTCTTTTGGTATCCTTACGTTTCCCACTTTTTCTTATTTTAATCATTTTTTCATTAGACTCGATTATTCTTCCTTTTGGATATATTCTAAATTATCTAGAATACTTCTTAATTTTAAAGCTTCAGATCCACCTGATATCTGAATATTTACTAATGAATCCTTGTTAGTTCCAGTTA
>JBHLKC010000446.1:0-2681 GCA_048887065.1 Candidatus Hodarchaeota archaeon | reverse complement strand
ATTTTTACATTTCCAACATTTATTTCGTCAGGATCAAAAAGGCCGAGATCATCCATTGTTTTTAATTGGAGATAATGCCCAGGATAACGGACTGTCTTGTTTTGATATGTTTTTAATTTTCCCTCAAATGTTCTTGGTGCTGTCGAAGTCCCCCCTGCAGTAGTAAATGCTTCCAAGCGACCAACAGGGGGAGGAAAGTCAATTTCTTCTAATTCGGCAAAACAAGGGATTTCAATGATTTTCCCATCCCTTAGGAATTCCGTAGTCCCATAATATTCATTTATAAGCCCCTCAATATGGAACGTGAGTAAATAATTAAACGGGGGTCGTGGATTTTGGGGTAATCCACCATCCCACATATACACTTCCTCAGGTTTATCTAACAGACTCATGGCATATACACAAAGGGTTGTACCCATCCCAGGAACCTGCCCACAATCTGGGATGATCGAAATATTTACCGCCCTAGCTTCAGCATTGTGCTTCAGTTGTTGAAATACTATATCCGTATTACCACCCAAATCACACATATTAACTTTAGCTGTTATAGCAGCTTTTGTTATATTCAAATTGAAATAATATGGAACTGCACTAATAACTGTGCTTATGCCATTAAGAAACTCTAATAAATCGTCTTGTTGTGTTACGTCTACTTGTTTTGCTCTAACTTTGTCTATATTAAGAAGTTCATTGACTCGAGCAGCTGTTTTTTGCGCCAATTCTAAGTTTATATCACCGATTAGAATCAAATCAGCATTAGCGAATTTTGCCAAATCGTAGGCTGCTGCTGTTCCCTGGCGGCCTGCTCCAAGGACAGCAAAATTTCGTTTCTTGAAGTTTGACATATTTCATCAACTGTTCTATTCACGTGAGAATTAAATATCTTTTTTCTGCCACGCTATAGTCGCTAGAACTTCCATAAAGAGTCGTGCGCACAGTTGAGCCGATAAACCAGTAGAACTGTCGTATTGTGGACCCAAACAGCAAATATCAAAGCCTTTGATTATCTGACTTTTGCCAATCTTACGTAAAGCAGAAATAATTTCTCGTGAGGTCAGCCCACCAGGTTCAGGGTACTTTTGAGCTGGACAAAATGCAGGATCCATGACATCGATGTCAAGAGAAACATAGAGGGCTTCTGTATTTTCTCCTACAATTTTAAGAGCTTTAGAAATAATATTTTGGATTCCATGGATCTCTATATCCGCCATAGTGAAGTATTCTAGTCCTAATTGTTCTGAAATGAATCGTTCATGAAGTTGGTTTCGTAATCCTCGAATTCCAATCAAACAGAAGTTCTTTGGATCTACTTGAGGAAGCTCTAAAAGTCGCATCCATTGTGAGGCAGCTGAAAATTCTGGTTCATAATGTAAATCAAAATGAGAATCAAACGAAATTATTCCAATATTTCCTTCTACATGATTCGCAAGGCCTTGGACACAAGGATAAGGTATTGCATGATCACCACCTGAAACTAAAGGAATAACATTTGATTCATATATATCAGAGATTTTTTGTAAACAATTTCTAAGTGATTTTTGAGGATCTCTGGTATCAACTTCAATATTACCATAATCAACTGCTTTTAAGTTATTAAAAATAATGAGATCACGGCTCAACTCAGGAAAATACCCCCAACCATGATTATATGAATAAAATAATGAATACCTCCGAATATAATCTGGGGCTTTATCAGCTCCCGTTCGATAATAGACGGAATTTGGAGGTGCTGGTGCTGCTGTTTCAGGTAAGACTGTCCAAGGATCAGAATACTTTAATCCTTCCCATGGTATCCCCAAAAATGCCACATCGGCATTCTTGAGTTCTTCTTTTGAATTAGCATGAGGCAGTTCCATAAAGGTTGGTACGTCTCCATGTAAAATTGCCTTCAGCCTTCGTTCTACTCGATGGGGTATAGTTTTAGCTGATGCCGAGTAGGCTTCATCCCATACTTTCTTTAGGCTCACTCATTTCACCTTGTATTATTTTTCCTTCTTATTTTTGCAGTATTCTCAATTAACCGCTCTGATTGTTATAAAGATTATTACGAAGGATAAAAATTGATGAACTATCAAGATACTTGAATAGGCCTTTTTTAACATTGTAAAGAATTTGTTTTCTTGACTTCAAAGAAAATCTGAAAAATCTTCTTTAACCTTTTCTTCCGAAATTGCGTATTGGGGAAGTACTTAAGTTATAAATAGCTCTCTCAAGTGAATTTTTCAGGAAAAATTATACTCATAATTATAATGTCATCATACTCTCCATCGGGGTAATGCCATCGTTTTCTCAATATCCCCTCTTCATGAAATCCACATTTTAGATAAATTTGACGTGCATTGGTGTTTTTTGTACAAACTTCCAATTCTAACCTCGAAATTCCAGGTTTTTCACGAGCTACTTTGATCAATAAATCTGTTAACGTTTTTCCCAATCCTCGACCTTGAAATGGAGGAAGAACCCCTAACCCCATTAATGCTACGTGGTTAATTCGTTCAATTTGATGGAAGATTAAAGTCGCGTTACCAGCAAATTTAATTTCCTTGTCATTCTCATCTAGGAGCATGGCATTGTACGGAATTGTTTTAGTATAATCAATTTTCCCCCCCTCTGGATACCACATATCAATGTTTTCTCGTGTTATTTCAGGAATATGGTAAAAAAAATCTTTTGGTGCCTGT
>JBHLKC010000445.1:0-2693 GCA_048887065.1 Candidatus Hodarchaeota archaeon | reverse complement strand
ATAAACCACAGTTCCTTGAAACAAAAGAATTTGGTTATGGTCTTGGGCTTTATTCTGTTGAAAAAATTGAGAATGCACAAGTCTATGGGCATGCGGGAGGAGGATATGGTTACCAAGCAAATATGCAGTGGCTCCCTGAATTTAGGATTGGAGTTGTCGTATTATCAAATAATATGAAAAACAGTCCTGTAGGAAACATTGCACAGAAAGCTCTTAAATTAATGGTCAATAATTTAGACAAACTCGAATTTAAACCTATTTCTCCTGAATTACTGAAGCGTTTGGAGGGAACATATTGTGCTGATGGCAATCTAGCACCCCAACTATTGAGAATTTCTTATGAAAATGAGAAATTATTTCTTTATTATATGAATGGGACACGAATTGAGCTTTTCCCCAAGAGTTCAACTGAATTTTTATCCCAAAGAAGTACAAAATATTCTTTTAAGTTTGATGAGGAAGAACAGCCAATAGCGATCTATATAGATAATGGGTTATTTCCATACAAGGCCAAGTATAATGATGGCCCGAATGATGGATTAGGACCAAACCAACAAGAATGGCAAAAATACTCAGGAATATATATATACGAAGAAGAGTCAAGACCCAGTTATTTAGGTCTTGTAGTTATCAATGGTTTTCTTTATCTAATTTTTCGAGATAATCTTAAATTGCATCAACACGAAAATAATATTTTTTTTACTGCAGATGGAGAAGTTCTCATCTTAAATAAAGGTGAACTAAATTACAAAGGTATTCATACTGAAAAAATAGATTTTGACATTGATCAATTTATTAAAGGCATTTTACAAGAAGACAATAAGTTTGATTATTATTACTCAGCAGTTTCGAGTTTAGTTAATATATTAAATACACTTCAAGGATTTAAACAAGCGTTAGATTTCATAGAGAAGATCGTACAAATAGATAAGGAATTCTTAGGCAATTTCATAAGCTTCGGGAAACGTCTTTTTGCTATAGGAAAAGTGCAAGAAGCAGAAGTATGTTTCACAAAGGTTCTTGAAATTGATTCAGAAAATAGAGAAGTAAAAGAAATGTCTAAACTAATTAAGCAAATCCGTGGATAACTAAATTGCTTATAAATAGGTCGTAAAAGGCTGAATTAACGCTTAAAGTTTCTTTTCATCAATTTTTGCTTCAAAAAAGTCTGATAGCGTGAATGGTGACCCATGTCCAGGATATACGGTACTAATTTCATAATTTTTCAGTTTTTCAATGCTAGCATCCAAATCTTCTTTTCTATCAATCAAAGAAGATTTATCAGGCCTTTTTAAGTTCATAAATAAGTCACCACAAAACAGAACACCATCAGTTGTTAGAATTCCAATAGAACCCTTTGAGTGACCGGGAAGATGAAGCACGGTAGCATTAAAACCATATGATGAAAGATCATCCCTATCTCCGAGATAGATGTCTGGACTAAATTTCTCGAATTTACCAGTCCTATACGCCATTAAAATAATTTTGAGAATAATGCGTGTAAAAAAATTTCTACCTTTCCTATTCCAGAGCATATCTCCACGTTCGACCGCTTCTACGTCCTCGGTATGCATCGCTATGCGAGTTTTGTACTTCTCACGGATAAATGCAGCGTTCCCTGTATGATCAAAATCCTGATGGGTAAGGATAGTCAGCTTAAGCTTTCCTAGTTTACATCCCGAGTTGTCCAGTGCTTTTTCAAGATCCTTGCGTTTCCTAGGAAATCCTGTATCGATGAGGATATTCCCCTCATCAGTTTTTACCAAGTAGCAATATACCATACCTAATTTTATTGGAATTATTGAGTATTTGTTTATAGGTTCAGTTTCCATTTTTTTTTCAGCTATCAAAGTCATTTTATCTCCTGTAATTATGGAGATTTTGAAGGATTCTCCTTAGAGAGGGATTGTTACAGTCGTTGGTTGGATTTATAAGGTTAGTGTAAAAAATTTCATAATAAGTCAATTATTTCAATTGAGACTATAATGATTGAGCATATTAAAGAAGCACAATTACTAATGAGAACTTCAGAAGGGATGTGAGATTGAAAACTAAAGGTTCTTGGATGCTTTTTAACATACTCTAAGAGTACGTAGGTATTAGGTTAAACAGTAAAAACGAGTATAGATTATTATTGGGATAAAGTGACTAGATCTGTGTTAGGAATATCAATTGATTTTACTTATGATCAATATGTTGAACAAGGAGAGTTGTCTGCGGAGCTTATTTGGCAGATCATTCCCCTATGGGGTCTAGTCTGGCTTGTCTTAGGGATTGTTGGAGCAGTTCTTTTGTTATTACCTGCTTTTCAGAAACTACAAGGACAAAAGCCAATCAGAGTAGGGAAGATTGGACTAGCTATTGGATTGATCGCGACAGTAGGCGAATATGGGCTTTTTATTATTGCGTGGGTTCTCGAAGATTGGGAGACAACAACACCAAATATCAATATTATCTTGCTTGCCTGCTTTGTTATTGGTTGGATTGGGTTAATCATAGGATATATTTTTGCAAAGAAAGAAACCTAATCCTTAATCCTCCCTTACATTTTTTTTGAATATGTTATAAGTACCTTTCTTTCCCTAAAGGGAACCTGCCCCGTACAATCAGATAAGCCAATGTGAACGTATATATACTTGATTAAGCCCTATTCCGATCAGATTCGGAGTTGACCTTCATGATATCTAACTTCT
>JBHLKC010000444.1:0-2700 GCA_048887065.1 Candidatus Hodarchaeota archaeon | reverse complement strand
GGATTTGGATCAGCTTTACGAATCGGATCAGTATTAGCTTTATGGGTTCAACACAGTCCTAAAAACCGTCTAGGTGAATCGTTAGCTTATATCAATATTTTAATGGGGATAGGAGGGGTTGGAGGGATTATAATAGGAGTTCTATTATGGACAACGATAAACCAATTTTCGTTTTTACTATTTGGAGTTTTATTGTTTTTATCTGCGACCCCTATTTTTCTTCTTGCTGATTCAGGTGACTATGTCCCCTTTTCTCCTGAAGGATTTCTTAATTCCTTAAAAAGCATTATTAAAGAGAAAACTCAACAAAATTTCTTTTTCTTTACAAAACCTATTATTCAACTGAGTATTCACTGGTTTGCGTTTTCAACTATAGTTTCATTTGGTACATTTATCATTCCGATTTTTGATCGAATCATAGAACAGCTACCTTCTGATACAGAAGTCCCATTGAACTTACTCTTTATTATCGTTATGGGTTTTTTACTCTCTTGTATTGGAGGTTTATTAATTTGGGGAAAAATTTCTGATAATTGGGCAAGAAAACCTGTATTGATTATCGGGTTTATTGGAACAACTATGTTGATTCTCTTTACCACTTTATTAATCCAGTTCAATCTTCTTTATTTGGTAATTAATGGCTTAATAACAAACAATCCATTTAGCTTTGCTATCGTAATTATTCTATTTATTCTAATATTTATCACGATATCTTTGATTCCTACTCCCTTAGCGTGGATAGTAGATTTAATAGGAAAAGAAAATGTTGGTAAAGCGATGTCTTTGAGACAAGCACTAATTGCTCTTGGAACAATGATAGGAACATTAATTGGTGGATTTATAATTGGTCTCTTTGGTTTAAACGGATTACTAATTGCTATTTTCATATTTTTAGTAATTTCAGCGGTGATTCTACTTTAAAAACGTTTAAGGAGTCCATTATTAATCGTCTAGGTCAAAAACTCTTTTCAAATGCCACTAAATTACACTGATCTTCTTTAAATCCTAATGACTGATAAAGAGCTTGTGCTCGATCATTCCCTTCTGTCACATAAAGTGCAATCTGTTGATATCCAGCCTTTCTTAATTTATAAAGTGAATGAACAAGAAGATATTTGCCGATTCCTTTTTCTTGATATTTTTTAGAGACAACAAGTTCCCAAACAAAAGGTATATCCCTCCAGAGACAAATAAAACAGAATCCAACTAAAATATCTTTTTTGGTTTGAGCCAGAACACACGCATTTTTAATAACTGGAAATTCTGAGTTCTTATTCTGTAAGAAGGTAGAAATATATTTAGTTTCTTCTTCTTTTTTCAATCCATTAGGAGCGAAAAATTTTTCATCGATTGTACCAGCATACGCATCGAGATAAACATCGACCAATGATGTCAAATCATTTAAAGAGACCTCCTTTATATTCAAATAATCAATATCTGCACGAGGAGGGACCCAAGATGCTAATGATAAGGTCATTCTAATCCGAGAATAAATAGATTTAAATCCTTTTTCTTCTAATTGTAGTTTACAACAACTTGGAAAAACTAAACGTATTTTCAAGGTTTTTTCTTTGTTATTTTGCTTTATTATCTTTAACCAATTATCTAAAAGAAATTCTAGAAGTTCCTCATCAATCCGATCTTCTTTTTTATTATAAGCTGCATAAGTAACTGTATTTTGAATAATTGAGAAACAAGCAACAATTTCACTTCGAGATCTCACAAGATATCGATCCATAGTTATGTCGTTGTCATTTAAAACTAAGTACTCTGAAGCCCCAGTGAAATAACAAGCTATTTCAACATATTTTGTCCAATATTCCTGTTTTTGAGAAAAACTTTTTTCGATTATTTCAAATTGAGCCATTGGTACTCATTTCGACGATTAATAATAGTTTCAATATTTGAAAAAGTTATTTCGCATATATTCTAAAATGAGTAGTGTTATTATTGATAATTTGTGTGTGATTTTGTATCTTAGAATATTAGAAGTAGGAGGCTCATAAAGAGATTAGGAAAGCAATAGGCAGACTATAGAATAATACTCAGTCGAAAAATATAATAATTCGAAAACTTCTTACATTTAGCTATTAGGGTGCTGAAAAAATTGAGTAAAAAATATCATATCAACGTTTCAGAGAAGAATATTGAGAATAGTAAATATTGTTTGATTTGCGGTGATCCTGGGAGGGTTCCAAGAATCTCAGCATTAATGGAGGATTCAAAAGAACTCTCATTTAATCGTGAATACAAGGTTCATCTGGGATATATATCCAATTTCCCAGTTGTAATTTCCAGTATGGGAATTGGCGGCCCTTCTACAGCAATTGGGGTGGAAGAATTCGGTCAATTAGGTGTTAACACATTTATTAGAGTAGGAACTTCAGGTATTCTATCTGAAAGGGTCAAATTAGGTGATATTGTGTCTGCAACTGGAGCAATTAGAGATGAAGGAACAACAAGTCAATACATTGATAGCGTTTTTCCAGCAGTGGCTAATGTTGATGTGATACTAGCATTAAGACGAGCTACTCATAATTTAGGACTTTCTTCTCGTTTTCACGAAGGAATTGTACATTCAAAAGATTCCTTTTACTCTGAGACGCCAGCGCTAATCCCAGACACATCAATTGAAAGTAGATGGAATTCTTGGAAAAGAGCAGGTGCACTGGTCACAGAAATGGAATGTTCAACACTTTT
>JBHLKC010000443.1:0-2717 GCA_048887065.1 Candidatus Hodarchaeota archaeon | reverse complement strand
TTATAAATTTAATAGAAATGCATGGAGTTGGAGCATGTTATGTATTTGATTCTCTATCCGATTTAACAGTAGACTGGTATTCTGATGTAATGTTAGGAAATTTTTTTATGCTAGTATGTCCTTATTTATATGATTTTAAAACCGTAGCTTATTTTGCCCTTTTTCGTCATTATCACGATTCAACGACTTTTAAAGATATTCATAATACCTCCCAAGTAGTTATTGATGTCTATCATGATAAAGATAATAAATTTTATATCCATCCATTAAAAGTCTTTGATCGCTTCACTTCTACAATTTTTATGTTACATGAATGTGAGAATTTAACAGATACTCAATGTAAGTTAAAAACCATAAAAGAAAGTGCGATTATATCAAAAGTTCTTTCGGAAAAGCATTATCAGTGGTTGGATTACTCAATCCAGCATGTAGATGCATGGCATCTTACTTTTCAAAAAGCCGAAGAAACATTAGAAGGTCTTATTTTAGGTGAAATTTCATTAAAACAATCGGAAAAATTTAAAAAGCGTTTACTGAAAAAAATAATCACTGAGGATGAAAGATTATTTACATTGGCAATGAAATATTTTGATTTAGAAGACTTACTCACGATAAGGAAAAGGATGATCGGTACAGGATTTATTGGGGGTAAATCATTGGGTATGTTATTAGCTAGAAAAATCATAAAACTTAAAGATCCACTTTTAAATGATAAACTGGAAATACAAGACTCCTTCTATATAGGTACTGAAGTATTTTATACTTTTTTAGTAAAAAACGATTGTTGGTGGATGAGAAGAAAATTATCAAATCTCAAAACTTTTCTCGAAGGATTAGAAGAGACGCAGCAAAAGATTTTGTCTGGAAATTTTCCAGATTATTTAATTGAGCGATTTATAGAAATTCTCGATTATTTTGGTCAAGCACCAATAATAGTTAGGTCTAGTAGTTTACAAGAAGATGCTTTTGGACATTCTTTTTCAGGGAAATATGAAAGTGTATTTTTAGCAAATCAAGGAACTCCTGAAGAAAGGCTAAATGATTTTATAAATGCGGTAAAAGTAGTTTATGCTAGTGCAGTAAGTAAAGATGCCCTGATATATAGGAGAGACCGTAATTTATTAGATATAGATGAACAAATGGCAATATTAGTGCAAAGAGTATCAGGTTCGATGTATGGAAAATTCTTTTTCCCTCAAGTGGCTGGTGTTGGCTTATCATTTAATCCTTATGTATGGAACAAGAGTATTGATCCAAATGCGGGAGTTTTACGATTAGTAGTAGGACTTGGAACTAGAGCTGTTAATCGTATTGAGGACGACTTCACGAGATTAGTTGCATTAAATAAGCCTTTATTAAGAGTTCATGCTACTTTAGATGAAACCCAAGAATTTTCTCAGAAAAAAGTTGATGTCTTAGATCTGGAAAGAAATGCTTTAGTTACAGGATATTTCTTTGAAATTGAGTCTGTTCCAGAACTCCTACCCTATTTGGATTTAGTAGCATCTCGAAATCTTGAATTAGAAGAACAAATGCGAAGATTTAAGAGGGAAAATATTTTTTCATGGGTTTTGACTTTCCATAACCTTTTGGAAAAAACCCAATTCGCAAGCGACATGATGAAGATGATGAAAATTCTCGAAGATGCCTATCAGTATCCTGTTGATATTGAATTTACTCTAAACTTTTTTGATAATCTAGATTATAAGATAAACCTTGTGCAATGTCGACATTTTCACATTAATAATGAAATTGTAAATATTACCGCTCCAAAAAAAATTGATTCTGAATCAATTATATTAAAGACTAAAGGACCTATTATTGGTAATAGTATAGCAACTAAAATTGATAGGATTATTTATGTAGTGCCAGAGTACTATGCAAAATTGGGTATTCGGGATAGGTATTCTATTGCTCGATTAATTGGAAAAATTAATCAACTTGAGGAAAATTTGGAAAAAAAAATATTCCTATTAGGTCCCGGACGCTGGGGGACTTCATCACCGAGTGTAGGAATCCCCACTAATTTTGCTGAAATCAACAATGTTTCTGTTCTCTGTGAAATTGCTGAAAAAACAGGTTCTTTTATTCCTGACGTTTCCCTTGGAACTCACTTTTTTAATAATCTTGTAGAGTTAGATATCTTATATTTTGTTCTTTATCCAGATAAGGATGGTTATTTTTTAGATCAAAATTATTTTCAAAATGTAAGTAATTGTCTTACTAAAATAATACCAAACTCTGCTCAATGGGTTGATGTTCTTAAAGTAATTGACATAAATGAAGAAATTGATGACTTAATTCTCAATGTCAACATGAATTCATTCACTCAGATGGGAATTGGTTATTTTAGTAAAAATATGGAAAAAAAATCTTGAAAATTCCATATAAGTATTGAGGTTTATACCATTACTCAAATTCTATAGTGCTTGGTGGTTTATTTGAGATGTCATATACCACTCGATTAATTCCTTTGACTTCGTTTATAATTCTTGTTCCAATTCTATCCAATAGGTCCCAATCTAGTTTAGCGAAGTTAGCTGTCATCGCATCTTTTGATTCAACAATTCTAATGGCACATAAATATTCATAAGTCCGAAAATCTCCCATGATCCCCACTGTCTTGAGCGGTAAAAAAATGCAAAAGGCCTGCCAAAGATTCTCGTATATACCCGCTTTTTTTATTTCTGAAATTAGAATTGTATCAGCTTCCCTTA
>JBHLKC010000442.1:0-2733 GCA_048887065.1 Candidatus Hodarchaeota archaeon | reverse complement strand
TTTATAAGGACAGAAACTCTTAAAAGAGGACCAAATTGTCTACCGTTCCGTTTGGCAGAAGATCCCGGATTTGGAATTCGAAGAGGAATGAACGATGGAAAACCGAGACCATAAGCCATCTCGTTTCGCCTGGTGGATACTGGAGAAACTCAGTGTCTACTCTGACAGGTATCTCATAAAGGAAGACCTGGAGGAGGAATACCTGAGTCTCTGTCAGACTCAAGGGAAGCGAAAAGCCAGGCGCTGGCTTTGGCGGCAGACCCTCCTCGCTGTCGGTTTTTATGTGAAATACCTGTCCAGTTGGAGAAATCTTATGCTGAAAAATTATTTAAAAATCACTTTCCGAAACATCAAGAGGCACAAAGCCTTTTCCTTCATTAGCATGGCCGGATTGATTGTCGGGATGACATGTTTTATCTTGATTCTTTTATTCATTAGGTATGAATTGAGCTACGATATGTTTCATGAAAATGCTGACAATATTTACAGGGTATATGTAGAATCACCGAATGAACATTTTGGCAGTTCAAGTTATGCGGGATCGCCAGGAATAATGGCACAAACTCTCATGGATGAACTGCCGGAGGTAGTGAATGCCACAAAAATCGGAAAATACACAAATAGACTAATACAATACGGGGACAAAAAATTTTATGAAAACGGCATTTTTGCCGAAAGGAATTTTCTCGATATTTTTACCTTCCCGTTAATTAGAGGAGATCGGGAAAAAGCCTTGAATGATCCGTTTTCAATTATCATATCGGAAACTCTTGTTGAGAAACTGTTTCAAAACGAAAATCCGATTGGAAAAATATTGAATATCGATGGGCGGTTCGATTTTAAAATTACTGGTATACACAAAAACGTTCCGAGCAACTCTCATCTACAATTTTTTTTCGTAGTATCTTTTGCTACGTTGCTGGCAAATGCAGAAAGACGTGATTCAATTCATGAATGGGATGCGCATATGTACTATACCTATATCGTGCTTCCGGAAGATAGTAGATTTAAGGAAGTGGAAGAAAAAATAGCCGTTGTAGCGAATAAATATGCTAGAGATACTATGGAAGAAGACGGCACTATCTTTCGCTTGCAGCCTTTGAAAAAAATTCATCTTCAATCAAAATTTAATAACGAAATAGCCGTTAATAATAATGACATTAAATATATATACTTTTATGCGGTTATCGGATTTGTAATACTCGCAATTGCTTGTATAAACAATGTGAACCTGACAACAGCCCGGGCATCGAAGAGAGCAAAAGAAATCGGCATAAGAAAAATTTGCGGTTCCAAGAAAAAACAGCTTTTCACTCAATTTATCAGTGAATCGATTGTTCTTTCAATTATCGGATTATCGATTGCACTTATTGCAGTTGGTTTTGTTTTTCCGGAGTTTAAGTCATTTATTAATAGAGACATAGAGATAGATTTATTTCAAAATATAGATTTAATGGCTTTGGTGGTGGGGATCGTGCTTTTCACCGGTTTATTATCAGGCAGTTATCCTGCATTGTTTTTATCCTCATTTCAGCCAGTGAAGGTTCTTAAGGGGAATTATAATTCCTCATCAAAAAGCGCAAAATTTAGAAATATACTTGTGATAACCCAGTTTTCTGTCTCAATAATTTTAATCGCCGTTACTCTGATTATTTTTAAACAGCTTAAATTTATGACAACTGCAGATGCCGGGTATGAAAAAGACCATATTATCGTTTTAAGAGTAAGAGACAGAGAAGCTCGACAACAATACTCCGTGATCAAAAACAGGTTATTGCAGCACAAGAATGTTACTTCGGTGACATCTTCCTCGTATTTACCTTCCGGAATATTGACCCAGAGAACGCCTATAATCAAATTAGATACCGGGAAAAAAGTTAAAATACCGATATGTAGAGCTAGAGTGGATTATAATTATCTGGATTTTTTCCAGATAAAACTCACTGAAGGCAGAAATTTTTCAAAGGAATTTTCTACAGATGAGAAAGATGCAGTCATAATTAATGAAACGGCAGTGGAACGATTTGGCTGGAAGGAACCTCTCGGAAAAGATTTTCATGATTATGGAAAGGTAATAGGAGTAGTAAAAGATTTTCATTTTCTTTCTTTTCACCACGAGATTAAGCCACTGGCGTTGACGCTAAGTCCGAAAAATAATTATTTCATTTCTGTAAAAATACAAAGTAAACAGATCCCTAAGACAATCGCCTATATTAACCAGGTTTTCGTTGAATTCAGCCCGAATCATCCGCTAAATTATGAATTCTTTGATGAATTGTATTACGAACAGTATCAAGCAGAACAGCAATTAGGTTCCTTGTTTGGCTATTTTTCCGGTCTATCTCTTTTTATTGCCTGCTTTGGACTGTTCGGACTCGCACTGTTTGAAGCAGAACGAAAAACAAAGGAAATCGGAATAAGAAAAACACTTGGCGCTTCAGTGTTGAATATAGTCATATTGTTATCCAAAGACTACATGAGACTGATTGTGATTTCAAATTTGATTGCATGGCCGGTAGCATTTTATTTCATGTACGAGTGGCTGAAGAATTTTGCCTACCGTATCAACTTAGGACTGGGGATATTCGTGGTGTCGGCAGTATTGGCGTTTTTTATTGCCCTGTTAACCATCAGCTTTCAGACCATCCGTACCGCCACAGCCAATCCGGTCGAGTCGCTGAGGTATGAATGAAAAATTTGTCATCGTATCAACAGAGATGATGCATTTTATAA
>JBHLKC010000441.1:0-2740 GCA_048887065.1 Candidatus Hodarchaeota archaeon | reverse complement strand
GAATTAACTTTAAGAAGAGTAAACAAATATATTGTATTGTTAAAATGTCAGATGAAGATATAAATAGTCAAATTAAGAGGAAACAAAACGAAATCACTAAATTAGAAGAAACAACTATTAAAAAAGAGGCTTATATCAAAAATAGAACAAATGAAGAATTTGATCCTAAAATTATTCAACTTGAATCAGAAATAAAGGCTGAACAGATTAAATTAGATGAAGTTAATAAAAAGATAGAACAATGGACTTCAAAAAAAAAAGAATTGCAAACAATTATAAAAGATTTAAAGAAAAAACACGATAACTTAAAGAAAGAGAAAAACAAATATTTAAGTTCTCAATTAAAAGCGATTGTTAAAGAAAAGAATGCCAAAATAAAAGCAATAAAAGAAGAAATTAAAGAGTTAGAAAAAGAATTAATGGCCGTAGAGATTCAATAAGAATAAATTTACACGAGGATCTCTTTATTTCAATAAAAAAAAATATTTATAGAAATTCGTTGATCTTCCTGTTTCGAGATAAATAACGTTTTTCTACTCCCTTTCTCATCCCCGGTAATTCAAAGCAATAATTAGGTATCATACTTTTAAAATAACGAGGATTTTCCCGTTCTACTATATTTTGAGATTTGTATAGTGTCTCGAAGATTTCTTTTCCAGAAAATTGGATATCTTCAAAGTAGGGGATAATAGGACGATCCTTACTAATTTTATCAACCACTTCTTTTAAAGGTAATTTAACTTCCCAAATAGTTCCTTTTTCATTTATTATTCCAGTTTTTTGTGTGTGTTCATTGTATAAACAGATTATGCATTGCGGCCATCGTTCATGAAAGTATTTTAAAGTGAGGTCCATAACACGATGCTTGAGTAATATAACTCCATATAACACCCCCCTATTATTTATTTCTGTTCGTGTGAATTGCCTTGCCCGATACGCTTCTTTAGATATTTCCCTCATCATCCGGATAAATTTCTTAGCTAATGGAGTGCCTGAATTACGCAGAAAAACTTCCGGAAGTTTTTTAATCTGCTGTAAAAGATAAGGAGAGAAATCAGAATGGCGAGGAAGACTATTGATCAATTCTTTTCGGGAATACCCTTTAGCTCGTCCAATGACCTTTAAAGGATCTTGACATACTTCCTCTTTATTCATTAAATCTCACCTAGTATTATTTTATCCTCTTTGAGATTAATGAAATTTTGTATAGTGGTTTGATTCTTTCCATTTATCATTAGAAAGGGATCTGCCCGTTTTAACACTACACCTACAGATTTTAAATCTTGTCGACATTTAATTTTAAATTTTTGAGCTCGCAGATTAATTATACGCTTCGCAGAAATAGGACCAATTCCGGGAACGCGGAGTAATTCTTGGTATGAAGCTTGGTTTGGATCGATGAGTCCATGCTGCTTAAAATAATGACGGGCAAAATGTATTTTCGGATCTCCTCTAGGTAAATTTCCATCTTCGGATAAAATCTCTTTTAAATCCTGTAATTTATAGTGATAAATTCGCAATAACCAATCACTTTGATATAAGCGATGTTCTCGCTCCAAGGGTGCAGCCTTCTCATTTGCTAGGGGTGTTCCTTTAATTGGCGTAAATGAGGAAAAATAGGCACGCCTCAAATCAATTTCTCGATATTGCCAATCAATCCGGTTAAGAAGGTCTAAATCTGTTTCATGCGTCGCTGCTCCTATAACAAATTGCGTAGTTTGACCAGAGTTGAGTATTGGAGCACCATCCCATCGAAATTTTTTATATCCATCATCTCGACGATCCTTAATCATTTTTTCTTGAAAGTCAAGTTGTTTATCTTGCTTGAAATCCTTCATTTCTTTGAGAGTTTCTTCATTATGTCTAACACGAATTTGTTTTAACCAGCGTTGCCGCATGATGATATCATTCTTAAAATCTTTCTGTTCTGCAATTTCAGCTAGATGCTCTTTAGTTGATGCTTCTGTATTAACTGAAATTCGATCTGAGAGAGTTATCGCTTCTTTAAGGAGATGGTGACTTACACCAGGTAAACATTTAAAATGAACATACCCTTGAAACTTATACTTAAATCGTAGTAATCGAATTGCTTCTAGCATTTCCTCGGTTGTTGCATCAGCACTTCCGCAAACTCCAGAGGAAATAAAGATTCCTTCCACTACATTCATCGAATATAACTTCATAAATGTCCTAGCATATTCCTCTGGAGTAAAACTCAGTTTTTGTTTACAACTGTGAGAGAAACAATAACTACAGTTATAAATACATTTATTTGTATACAATGTTTTAAATAGACTCATACATCGACCATCAGGCGTGTAGCTATGACAAATCCCCCCTCTCGCAGTTGCTCCAATCCAATTATTTGATTTTCCAAAAAGTTTTGGGTATTTATCTGAACGACTTGAGGCAGTACTGGCACATATATCATATTTTGAATTTTCTCCTAAGATCCGAATCTTTTCTAAAGTAGAAGGCATGTTCCAATCAGCTTAAGAAAATTTTATGTATTATATCAGGATATAATTTCAATTCTTGAAATTCCACTTATAAATTGGGAGGGCTAAGAAATTTTCAAAATGATTTTATTTTTCTTATCAATATCTAATAATAATACCCATGCATAAAAGTGTTTGATCGAGTACAGATGAAAAAGATTGAATTTCCCAAGGGTTTCATCTGGGGTGCTGCTACTGCCAGTTATCAAATTGAAGGAGCGTGGAATGAAGATGGAAAAGGT
>JBHLKC010000440.1:0-2740 GCA_048887065.1 Candidatus Hodarchaeota archaeon | reverse complement strand
TACAATTCTTATACGGAGGATTTGTTATGAAAACGATAGTACTCCATGGTAGTCCTAGAAAAAGTGGTAATACCGATACTTTAGCATTTTATTTTTTGAGAGGAATGAGAAAAACTGGACATCATGAATTTAAGGATTTTTATACTAATGATATGAATGTTAAGCCCTGTCAAATGTGTGAATCCTGTGGTAGATCTGTAGATCATAGCTGTGCTATAAAGGATGATATGCAACATATCTATTCTTCATTCAATGATGTTGATATAGTTGTTTGGGCGGTTCCAATGTTGTGGGGATACATGACTGCTCAATTAAAAGCAGTTCTTGATAGAATGGAAGCACTTGCAATGAATCCTGAAAAATATTTCACAGGTAAAATTTATGTTGTAATAATCGCGTATCGATACCACTATGAATCAACACTTGCCTTTTTTCAACGAATAACAAAATACTACGGCATTGAGCTGCATACAATAATATATTGTTGTGAGGATGAAAACAGTGGTCAGGATATCCATGTTGCTTGCCGTCAAGAGAAGTTAGAAGAAGCTTATGAACTTGGCAAAAGACTTGGCCAGGAATAAATGGATATAAGATCCGTTTATTAATCCGCGTTCTCATTAAAGATTTAATACTTTACTCCTTGAAAGTTTTCCCAATAGCGAAAGCATCAGCAACTACTTCCCCTAGCCCCCAGTAATGGTTGTCAGGCTGGGTTAACATAAACGGGTTAATTTTTTTAGGATCTAATTTCCCATTACTCATAAATTGTTCTTCAGTATAAGCAGCAATAATTTCTCCTAATACTAAATCGGTCTTAGGTAAATCTACAATATTGTAAACTCTACATTCTATCGTTAAAGGACATTCCAGAATCATTGGGGCTGATTCTAGTTTTCCATAAAACACCTCAAACAATTTTGACTTATCAACATCTCTTCCTGAAACGATACCAACATAATCAGCTTCTGTTACAAGATCGATACTAGGAATATTTATACTAAATGTTCTATTGAGTTTAATTCCTTTTAGAGTATAAGCTTTCTTTCCAATGGCTAGACCCCAAATAGGAGGGTTCCCATTAAGACGGTTAATCCATGCAACAGTCATGAAATTAGGTTGGCCGTCTACCATCGCTCCGACAATGACAACTTGCATGGGATAAGGTGAAATTCTTGGACCTATCTCAATTTTTGACATATTTCTAATCTCCTATGAATGTATTGAATATAATCCGATTATATACATTATAGTTTAGGCAAGAACATTTTGAAACATGATCCTCCCAAAGTTGAATCTTCTAAAGTAATTTTGCCACCATACGCCTCAGCTATCGTTTTTACTTAAAATAATCCTGAATACGAGCCTTTTGATTTTGGTCCTTTAGCTCCTCTTTCAAAAATCTTGTGAGCGATTTCCTCTGGTATCCCCTCACCATCATCTTCTATGGTAACAGTAATGTAATTATTCGCTGTTTCCTGAACTAAAATTTAAAGCATAGTTCCGTTAGAATGGTTCAAAGCGTTTTCAATTAAGTTAGAAAAAAGCTCATACAATAGCTCGCCTCTCAAAACATCATATGATTTATTCTGCTCTTTAAAAATTATTTCCATTTCTTCTATAACTGCTCGATCTGTATGGAGATCAATGACCTTTTTTAATACTTTAATGAGATCAAGCTGGGATGGTACAGTAATATTCATTATTCTGAAGTCCCGATCTAAGACAATCACACCATCATTGATACTCTCAAGAACGCGATGTAAGGAAATGGGCATATTTAGAAGCAAACCAAAGCCTAGTAAGATAATTGGTTTTTCTGAAATTGGAATACCGCGTGTATAGTGAAAAATAAAGAGAAGGAACATAGGGATTAGAAAAATAAGCCCTAAGAGCTCGAGGTAGATAAAATACTTTATCAATTGGAAATCGGTCGAAGAGATGGCTATAGTATAGGACATACAAAAACAATACTTTCCATCAAATTTTTTGTTTCTCCAATAACAGTTTGCGTCCAATGGAAGCTATTTCAATGGCCTCCTCTTTTGTTGTCATCCCCACGGTAGCAGCTTTAACCTGTGGGACTTTGAATACGAATTCAAGTGCATTCTCTGGAGATAACTGTCCTGCAGCAAGAGTCTTCATCGCTATAACTGGATGATTTCCATGAGTGTTCAGCAAATCGATTATCTTAGCAGGGGAACCACCCATACCCCACCCTGAAGCATTTATCGGTAAAAGAAGGCCGAAGTCTTCTTTAAATAGGGGGTGTGAACTTCTTTGTGAACTTAATAGAGTTTGAAAGGTATTATGGGTAGCTATCCCTGGAAATGCGTTTGTTTGATCACGAATTGCCTGAAAACAAGAAAAAATTTTTTCATCATGCTTTTGGAGAAAATTATCTGTCATAGCGCCATGAATAAAAACCACTTCTGGCTCTAATTGCGCAACCTGAGTTAAATTTTCCTCCCAATCTTTTGGAAGTAAAGAGACAGTCACTTTTAAAGGATTATTTTCCTTGGTTAATTTAGCAGCTTCAATTATTGTAGGGTACCCTATAACATGAACTCCTGGAAATCCTTGTTCACAAAAATGGTTAAACAGTTCAGCAATACGCTTAGGGTGATGAAAGAAATATTCATACCACTTTCTAGCCCTTGGGCCGAATTGGCCTGCTCCTATAAAGGGACTTGTCCCATGGAGTAATAAAGGTATGTTCTTGGGTCCGAATTTAACTTCA
>JBHLKC010000439.1:0-2740 GCA_048887065.1 Candidatus Hodarchaeota archaeon | reverse complement strand
GCTGCGTCTTCTTTGTAAAGCGGCACTCCATGATAAGCTGAAGTTTTAGAACTGTTTTTCTTCATTTTCTATATTCCTCGTGGTGTTCAAACGAAAAAAATTAGTTTATTATTGGATGAGAATATGATAGGTTCTTTATCTTAAAATTTTCTTTGGAGGCAACGAATTAACAAAGATTCAAAAATGGTGATCCCTCCCTAAAACTTCTGATTAGTAAGTCCTAACTATTTTGTTATTTCAAAGGATTAAAAATGGGAATTTCGTTAAAGAGTTTTTTCAAGTTGGTAGCTATGACTGTACTGCTTATAGCCTTGCTCTTTGGCGAGTGGCAAGCGAGGTGAATCAGGATAGAATGTCATTTCCATTTTTTCTTTACCCCTTACGAAGGCTCTATTTTCGATTTCTTTTAATAGGAATGTTTCTATTCCTTGATGATCACCAAGTACAGCTGCTCCTCCGAAGTAAGCTCTCTCTATTTTAGGATCGGGAGAAATGAAAGCTCCATAGAATCCTACTATAGTACCATCTTTTTCAGCAACAATAAAATTATCAGGATTGTAATTACCTGAATCCATATACTGTTCAAAGTCTGATGCTACAAAAGGACTTTTCATTTTGGGATCATTCTGAGACACTTCTTCAAGGACGTGTAGATCTTCACGTTTCACGTTTCGAAAAGTATACCCTTCTGGTAATTCATATTCATTTCTTACTAAAAGCTTTTCATGAACCAAGAATTCGAATTTTTCATCAAATTCTTTCTCTCTGAAAAATTTTAACTTATCGGGATTATTAGGAGAACCAAAAACTCGTAGGAGTGTAGTACCCTCCTCACGACATTTTTTTTCCATTGCTTCATAAAGAAGATCTCTGACATTTGGATCGGTTCCCTCGATAAGCCATGGAAAACCAACACCCCGTAATTTTTGTTCTTGATCAAGTCCTGTTAAACCAGAATAGCCTACCATTTTTTCCCCCTCGTAAGCATAAAACATCCGACTTTGATCGAATGTCTCTCTCCTGAATCGGGCAATAGTTTCTTCAACTTTTGCTTGAGTTCTATTAGGTAGCTTGGCAATTGCTGAATTAAAGATAGCTGTTTGTTCTTTCGCTAGTTCTTCTAACCTATCTGGCTCAAATCCTTTAATTTCAATAGGTACCATAGAAACACCTTAATCACGAATTTTGTATGAATTCGGTTAAGAATGTTATTGATTAGGCAAAACTGATTTATTGCTACCTCGTGCGTTAAATTAATAAAAAGCTCTAATATAAGAAAAGTATTTGAGCAAAAAAACGGAAATTTCGAGTTTGAATATAATTTTATTAAGTGGAGAGGTCACTAAAGGATTTCAAATAGAAGATTAAAGTTCTTTAACAAAAATTTACCGATTAGCAAAGTGTTTGATGTAATGATTTATTGCATTATTAATGCCCATATTTAACGGATTTAAATCATTTTTTATCGAATTTATGACTTGAGATTTGAATAAATCAAGAATCTCTGTTGCTTGTTTAATTCTCTCCTCAGGCGTACTTCCTCTACCCGTTTCTGTGTCTAATATAGTCATTTTATGCAGTTTCTGCCATTCTTTCAATGACCACATCAAATATTCCTTGATAACCATTTTTGAGATTGGAATGTCTTTTGATATTATCGTAGCAAAGTCATCAATGATTTTTTTCTGGATGCTGTCAGCTTCTATAATATTTAATTGGTTTTCGGGCATTATAACCAACCAAAGCTTCATTTGCCAAGTAAGTTCTATTCTCTATTTAACTTCCTGATCAAAATCTCCGAATTTTTGATGAGACTAAATCAAGTATTCCTATCATAAAATTCTAAAATTGACTTGTCTCTTCCCAATCACTATTCTATCCTCTTAATCGTGTTATTCGCTTCTCAAGTTCCTTAGCAAAACTTTGATCGGTATATGCTTTCAAACGGTCATATGTGGTGTTATACCCATCTATCTGTTCTTCCTCCAATGATGTGGAATAGTTTACTGAAGGATCAATTTCATCTAATAATTCAATCAATCTGTTTCTTTCTTCTTTTGTCATTATTTTTGGATCGGTCATAGCTGCAGCTCTAGCATCAATCCCTTCATCAAGCAGGGATTTTAAGGCAACAAAAGGAAGGTTATAATATTCCCCCAAAGCCCCAGTTAATTGGGTGAAGGTTTCAGGGATAGCTGCCTTGAATGATACTCGTACATAAAGTTTTTCTTTAAATTCAGCCAATTTTTTTACATAATCTTTGTCATTCCCTAGGATTATTCCATTTGTTTCTAGGATGAAAAGTGGGTATTTTGAACTAATAACATAGGGTAATAGACCCAAAAGATGAGCTTTACCTAGGGTGGGCTCGCTTCCAGATAGTCGGAGTTTTTCCACTTTAATATCCCTAAAACTCTGCCACCCTGGAGCCGTTATTCCTTCATCTGCTGCTTTAAACAGCTTTTCAGCTAACTGCTTCGGAGAGTAAAATGTTCCATAATTTTCAGGGAAATCCCTTGACCAATTACCCCAACAATATATACATCGTAAGCAGCATCCTACAGCGTATCCTGTTGCTATCCCTCTATAAACAGGAGCTGAATAGATACTAACATACTTTCTTTCCAATCCATTTGGCCCTGAGCGTGTTACTATCTTCTCTGTTTTTTCTGCTAGTTCAAGCGGATTGAATGGTTGAAAATCTGGAGTTAAAAAACGCTGATACTCCTCATTCATAAGA
>JBHLKC010000438.1:0-2749 GCA_048887065.1 Candidatus Hodarchaeota archaeon | reverse complement strand
AAGGCAATTAGGTTGTGTCGTGCGGTCGATATTATTACACGAATGTGTTTCCTCAATTGAACTCTCCATCTAAAATAATCGTAAGTTACCTTGTCTTTTAACATGGTGTTCTACCCTTTCCATGAAGAATATAGATAATCCTACTAATACTAATGCCATGAATACTAGAATAGTCAATTCCCATTGAATTTCTGCAAGAGTCAAAGCTCCTAACAACGTTCCTCTTACTATTAATAGTACATATGTGAACGGAATAGCTGCAGCGAATGCTCTCAGAATACTTGGTAAATATTGAATCGGAAAAATGAGACCTGATACAAATTGTAATGGTTCCTGTATTGCAGTCGCCCACATTCCTCCTAGTCGACTTGCAATAAAGAACGCTTCAAAGAACATACCTAGAGAAAGGAGTACAATGAATGATATACTTAATGATACCAAAACAGCAAACCATGAACTTATGTGAAGTTCAATATTTAGTAACAACACAGCAATTCCCAACCCAAAGGTAAACCAAAGAAAATTTGTAGCTCCTGCTAATGATGTTCCAATAATAATCCCAATACGAGAAGCAGGTGAGAGAAAAAGGACTTCTAATGTTCCTTCCCAGCGTTCTCGCAAGAAAAATGCTCCTCCAAATAATGAGGTATTGATAAAAAGCATCCAGCAAACCTGGCCTGTAAGGGTGAACCCTAAAAGTTCGACTCCCACGCTTGATACATTAACGAATTCTAAGTCGATTTTTCCGAATCGAAAGGGGATATAAAGAAAGTAAAACTGCAATCCCCAGGATAAAGGGAGGATAATGTTCCAAAATAGCGTCATTGGACGAAAAAACTCAGTTTTTACCCAACGGGTCATTTGAGCTCGAAGTACTCTAATGAAAGCCATTTAACATCCTCCTTGGCCAATTATTTGAACAAATATGTCTTCTAAAGACGGAGTTTCTTGTTTAACTTCAAGTAGCTGAATATCTAAGTCTTGAAGAAGTGAGCGGAGTAAGGAAGTGATATACTCAGTTGAGGTTATCTCTAAAGAAACACTCCAGATAGGTTTACGAGAATTATTATAATTCTGAATTGAATTTATTTCAACGCTTTGAATTCCTTTAACAGTTTCTAGTTCTTTTAACTTTTCTTTAGTGGTTCCTCTAGTGATAATCTGGATTTTTCGTGATTGCTGATAATTAGCTTTTAATTTTTCAGGTGTTTCAATCGCTAGTAAGCGTCCTTTGTCAAGAATTCCTATTTTGTCACATAGCTCATCTGCTTCGTGTAAATAATGTGTTGTAAGGAGTACAGCAATATTTTCTTTTATTACTTTGTTTTTCACGAGCTTTCTAAGTTCACGAGCAACATGGACATCTAAACCTAATGTAGGTTCATCTAGAAATAACGCAATAGGATCATTTAAGAGAGCTCTTGCTATTTGTAGCCTTTGTCTCATTCCTTTAGAATACTGTTCAACAGGTGAGTCTGCTCTTTCTAATAGTCCAACTTTTCCAAGCAGGTCATCTAGCTTGTCTTTTAACCCCAATTTCGGCAAGTTGTACAAATCAGCAAAATATTGGAGATTTTCTCGTCCTGTTAACCGAAAATAAAGCATTCTTTCTCCGCCAGCTGCCATATTAATTAATGGTCTAATCTGATGAGCATCTTTGACTACATCGTACCCTGCGATAGATGCATTACCAGAGGTTGGATAAAGTAATGTGCAAAATATCTTTGTAGTTGTGGTCTTTCCAGCACCATTAGGACCAAGGAGACCAAACATTTTACCCTTTGGGATATTAAATGTTACGTCATCTAATGCGATAACTTCTTGAGTTTTAGATCTTATTAAACTAGTACGCTTTTTTGCTTGAAATATTCTTTTTAAATGGAAAGCATTGACTAATGGGTCTGAAATATTTCATCACCATCTTCGCGACGTTACGATTTGTGTAATGTAACAATTTTTAAAAAGATTTACTTTAGAGGTAAAATGATTAGAAAATGAAGAAACAAACCTTTCATGATGCGCTAAGGGATCCTACTCGAGCAGCAATTTTAGCACAAATCTCACGGCATAGTGGTACAATTTCAGCGAAAAATATTTCTTCTAATATTGATATACCTCTGACAACGGTTTATGGACACCTGAAAGCTCTTGAAAAAGATGGTCTGATTGTTGCAGATGAAGAACGTGTTAGGAATTTAAGCAAAAAAGTTTGGAAACGTACTTCAATATTAATTGAACCTGAGGAGACTCGTATTAACAATCAACATTTAAAGGCATCTGTAAATAAAGATCCGAATGTCATTGCATCTTATGTTCGATATCTAAATGCTCTTCTTCAGGAAAATCTCATTCAACTTAAGAAAATCAATTCGTCTAAATTCGAAAAATTTCAACGAACAAGTAAAGTTCCTGTATTTGTTAAATTATATGGCTTAACTTCTGAAGATTACCAATATGTATTATCAGAGTTAATGAAACTTCGAAGAGAACTATGGGAACGATCTCAACGTAGAGGAGAAAAAAATAATCAGCGTACTCAGCTCCATCCCACGGAGAATAATTTATTGTTTTTTATTGGATTTTCGGATTTAACAACTATAATAGAAACTAAATAGGGAGAGGAGGATTTGGAGATTCTAGAAACATATACTTTAGAAAATGGACTAATTTGTCCGAGAAATCTACGCCTCTTTAGCTAAAAAGCTGTTCAACTTCAGGTTTCGTTAGTATATAAAGCACAGCTAAACCG
>JBHLKC010000437.1:0-2777 GCA_048887065.1 Candidatus Hodarchaeota archaeon | reverse complement strand
ACCCCAGAAAACCTTGAACTTTATCCCCGGGTTGCCACCTCATTAGGAAAAATGTCCCCTGATGGCCTTAAGTACAACATCTCCGTTCGTGATGATGTGTATTGGCATGATGGGCACCGGTTAGATGCATGGGATGTAGCATTTTCATTTCAAGCTTACTTAGAAGTAGGATATCATGATAGAGCAACTTTAAGAGATCTTTTTGGAGAAGATGACAAAATTCAACACCACGGAGTTTATGCGTTTGAAGTCAAAGATCTGGAGAGCGATGGATTTTTTGAAACAATACTATTTTCGTTCGAAAACAATCAAACGACCTATTTATTTGAATCTGACGTCCTTGGATTATATCTTGTTCCTGAACATATACTTGGAGATCCGATAAACCATGGCTTTAACACTACAACTGGTGACTTCAATGCTTCTGAAAATTGGTTGGTTCCTCCTAGCGAATGGGCCGACCATTCCTATAACACTGGCAATTCTTTAGACCCAGGCGGGCTGAATGGCCCTATCGGATGCGGTTCATTAGTATTCGAACATTATTACCCATACAATGCTACTGCGATCTTAAAAAAGTTTGAAAACCTTCAGTGGGCCAACACAACAGGAGAGTGGGTTTCAAATACAACCAATGACCACTTTCTTATAAAGACGGGGAAATTAAATAATATGCCAACTACAGTGAAAATTGTATCAATGGATCTCCTTTCCGCAGTTGAGGCGATGAAAACGGGAGATGTCAACATAGCCGATAAGACTATGCTATACAATTACAAGAGTCTCAATCTGTTTCAAAATACCTATAGTTTACTCAAATCACTTAAAGCTGATAGCTCAATTCAAACCATTAGTTCAGTGGCTTGGTATGGTGGATGTCAATGGATGTATCTTAACCCAAAGTTCACCACTTCGTCGCAACTGGGCAGTGCTGACAAACCATTTAACAAGAAAGGTGTTCGTCATGCAATTTCCCATATTGTGCCAAGGGAATTAATATTTGAGAAGCTTTGTGGAGGATATGGAGCACTTGGAGGACCAATGCCCGCCATCCCCAATATAGCCTGGGGGGTGTTGTCTGACGAAGAATGGATTGCTTACAAGCGAACTCTTAAAGCGACAGATGGATCATGTCCTGAAACTGATGCAACGACAGCATTGGATAATTACGACCGAGAGGTAGCATTAGATTGGTTAGAAACTGAAGGTTATGATGTCTCCGCTTGGCGTTCTTGGACTCCTCCTCCCATCCCAGGCTGGGTCAAAAACCATCGTCCCCATCGTGCCCAACAATGGGACTCACGAATCCGTGCAGGTACAAAGGTTGAATTTATCATCTCTTCTGTACGTGATAAAAATAACACGCAATCATGGTATTGGGATCTTGCTAATGTAACGATTTATCAAGGAGATAAAATTAGTATTATGTGGCTCGAGGATCCAGATACTGATAACAAATTAATAGTAGAATATCAAGAGAATATCACTTATCCCATTAATGTAACAATTGGAGGAAAAATGCTTGATAAAAATCATTCACGTCAATTTGGGTGGTTTATTTTACCTTTAGTTACCACTAATGTTCTGGGTGAGCTAGAATCTGGTTTTTATTCGGTCCAACGTCATTTTGCCTATTCTTTTCCACTGGTTAATCAGATAGTGTATCGGGGATGTGGTTATTGGGATATTCGGGTCGATAACGATCCCTCCCTTCACACAACAGGTGGAGCTGCTGGAGCCGAGGAGGAAGTTACCGCTCATATTGTGACTCATAATTATCCAACTATAGAAGACCGAGTATTTAATGTGACTTATCAGGCCAAGTCGGGGATTCTAAAAAATCTTCTATTTACTAATACTGAAGGGAAGAATGCTGTTTCAGGAAGAGTTGAATCGTCCGTTATTAGTGGCTTACAACAACTGGAAATCTCATTTTTGCGAATTGAAGTTCCAATTACCACAACCACCACCACTGCTACTACAGCTAGCACCCCCACACAAACACGAGCTAATGGTTGGCTCATTATCTTAACTGTTTTTACATTGTTGATTGCAGTCATGTTGCAAAAAAGAGTGCATAAGTGATTGACTCAATATTCGGTCAAAGGCTCGGTCTCTAGGTCTTCTTCGTCATTGAATTTTTTAGCAATTTTGCGAGCTTTTCCAGCATACTTCATAAAATCTTCATCTCGATGATAGAGTCGTAAAATTCTTCTGTTCCACCATTCTTTTATTAAAATGCGTTTCGGGATATACATAAAACGATAAGACACACCCCCAAGTATTAATAGACTCATAGAGGAAAATCCTCCAATGATCATCAGATTTCGAGTCCCTTTATTGAACAAAGAATTCTTTGGATCTAGCAAAAACTCACCAAGTTCGTCACCATCTGAATCGCCATCGTTATCAGTATCAGGATTAGTAGGATCAAGACCAAACGCAATCTCTTTACCATCAAGTACTCCATCATCATCTGTATCATTATCTGCTGGATTTGTTTTGTAGAAAGTAACTTCAGCTTTATCTAGGAGACCATCTTTATCTGTATCAGCAAGGTTCGGATTAAGCTCCCATCCATGTTCAAGGAATAATTCATACTCTTGTAAATTACTTAGTCCGTCGCCATCCACATCAAAACGGGCATCATTCGGATCTAAAGGATTTAAATGATATTTAACTTCCCATCCATCTGAAATGTCGTCATTGTCGGTATCAGGATCGGTTGCATTCAATTCAGGGAAGAGAATCACCTCAAAATAATCAGTTAATCCATC
>JBHLKC010000436.1:0-2783 GCA_048887065.1 Candidatus Hodarchaeota archaeon | reverse complement strand
AACATTCAACCTCTTTCTGATGATTATGTTAAGTTCATTCGAATTGCACAATGGCTAATTGAAGAAAATCAAGTTGGGATTGTCGCTTTTATTACAAATAATAGTTGGTTAGATAGTAGAATATTTCGCATTATGCGAAAGGAATTAAGTCGAACATTCAACAATATCTATATTGTAAATTTACACGGTAATGTGCGCAAAAAACAGAAAGGAAATCCTTTTGATATAATGGTTGGCGTATGTATTGTCTTTTTTGTTCGCAGTTCTAACCAACCAATTAATAAAATTAATATCCTGTATAGAGACATATCAACTCCATCAAAACAAGAAAAACTCCATACATTGACTAAATCCTTTGATCTATCTCAGTTTCAGCCTTTACCTATCACACCTGAATATCTGTTTATACCAATTAAAATCAATTCTAACTTGCTATTTAGGTACCAAAAATTTATTCCATTAGATCACTTGTTCAAACACATTGTTTGTGGAATTAAGACTCACAGAGATAAATTCTTGGTGAATACTGATAAAAAGCAACTTCAGCGGAATATCAGATTGTTTTTTGAAGATGAGCATACATTGAGAGAACAAGGTATTTTTCTTCGTTCAACTAGAGATTGGTTTAAAGAAAAAGTTCAAAAGAGTGATATTTTAGACATTGCCCTTTCTAACATCAAAATTGAAGGGTATCGAGGATTTGATAGTAGGTTCTTGTGTTATAATGAGGATTTATTAGAACCTGGGTGTTCTAGGAGGGATTTTATGAAAAATATCTCCAAAGAGAACCCTGCTATTTGTGTAACCAAACAACTAATAACAATTCCGTTTAATCATGCTTTTATTACAGATAAGCCATTCGATATTTGTTTTCTATCAACTAATTCCAAAGAGTCTGCTTATGGCCTGATACTAAACCACAATGGAAATTCTAATCTAAAAGTCCCCAAATTATCCTATAAAGTCGATCCAGAAGAGGTATTCTATTATATTTACGGGATTTTGAATTCTTCTGTATTCCGTCTTCGCTATGAAGAATGTCTTGTCAGAAATTTCCCGTGTATTCCTTTTACTGAAGATGAGGCTATTTTTAAAGCAATGTCGCACATAGGAGAACGACTTGCTAACCTTCATCTTCTAAATTCACCAACCTTAAACCCATCAAGATTTCCAATAAATAAGAGAGAAGAGTGGCGAGTCATCAATTATAAGTATAACCAAGAATTACAGCGAATTTATATCGAATCTTCAAGAGTGAGGAAACCTAAATCAAGCAATTGGATAGGTAGTATCACCCCAGAAATGTGGCAATATAAGATTGGAAACCTAGCGCAACTTGAAAATTGGTTAAAAGTTCGAAAAAATAATGGAAAACATCAGAAGTACCAATTAACCAATCCATTATGCGAAAGAGAGATACTACAATTCTTAATTATTTGTGATTCAATTGCGCAAACCCTAGATATTCTACCCAAAATTAATGAGATCTATCAAAAAATTGATCCCTAAGTATTATTCTTTAAGCTGCTAATATTGTTAAATTTAGCTTCTGTTGCTTAAGGATTTGGTAAAGCTTACTAATAGATTTGTAAATCTCTTTTCTATTGATCCGAGATCATATATCAATTAGATGAGATCTCGCTTAATACGTATTTTTCGACTTTTTTAGAAATGTTTTTTTAAAACCATCTTCAAAGAAGACCTTTTGAGTGAAAAATACTCTTTCTCCTGACAAAATACAAATGTAAGAAAGGAGACATAATAATGACAGAAGAAAATGAAAAATTAACAGAATTAGAGTGGCATAAAAAAATGGCCGCCAAGTTATATAACCAAACTTGGGATTTAATGGATAAAAAAGACAGAAATGGGGATCAGACTGATGAGATGATTCATTCAGCTCACACATCACGATATCATTGGAGTGTCGTTGTGTCTTCAGGTAAATATCCAGAAACTGGACCCTTGAATCTTCAACGAGGCGATTGGCAAATTTCGCGTGTTTATTCGATTTTAAAGAGACCTTATGCAGCTGAATACCATGCAAAAAGGTGTTTAAATATTACAATTGACAATAAAATTGAGGACTTTGATTTGGCATTTGCTTATGAAGCAATGGCAAGAGCATATTCTATTTTCAGCGACAAAACAGATGAAAAAAAGAAATATTTAGCATTAGCAAAAGAAGCGGGGAATAAAATCGAAGATGAAGGAAATAAAAAATACTTCTTTAGTGAACTAGAAACTATTGCTTAAAGATACATTTGGGAATAAAGAAATTCTAATTCCTTATTCTCTTTCCTAAAAAATAATCAGTAAGCTTCTAAGAATAATTTACGAAGCTGAATTACTGAAGTTTTAATCAAATTATATGCATAACTAAACGGAGGATTAAAATAGGGGTCTGGAACACTTTTTGAAATTCCATCAGTGAATTCTAATAATAAAAAAGTCTTTTCATGATAAACTGTTGGGATTTTCCTAAGATGCCCTTTGGACATAATTAAGACGAGATCAGCTTTTTGAAACATGTCAGGGTTGTCTGAATAAAAACGTGGATGAAACTCATTAATTCTATCCGATGATACACCTTCTTTCAATAACTCGTTGCGCGATTCGCTAGAAATGGAATAATTTCGATAGGTTACTCCCCCTGATTCGACACTTAGCTTATTTTTCAACTTTCGATCATCCTCTATTAGATGTTCAAAAAGCAAGTGTGCATAGGGGGATCGAATAATATTACCAGAGCAAATAAACAGTATGTTAAAAAGATTAGACTC
>JBHLKC010000435.1:0-2797 GCA_048887065.1 Candidatus Hodarchaeota archaeon | reverse complement strand
CATCATAATGCAGCAGATATGGCTCAGATATTTACAAAAGAAGGAGCACCATTAACACGAGTAGACAATGTATCTACTTTTGATCATATATCTCTAACTGAAGTCAAAGACTTTTTCGATGCTGTTGTAAAGAGGTTAGCTAATTCTGAAGATCAAAAATCTTCATCAATTTTATTGGAATCAAATCGTCGTGTCTTTATTGTTAGATTCATTGAAGGTGGTCTAGCTCTCTTTTTTGGATTCTCTCAAGATCGGCTTAGAGAGAAAAATGAGCCCGTGCCTTCTCTATACAATAAAGTGCTAGCATTCAGTTCACAACTGAAGAGTCTAACTCAATCATGAATAATTAGTGTGCAAATTTTCAACAAACCCCTCATTAAAATGCAGCGAATGACAAATTTTAATTTAGTTTATATTACATGTCAATAGCTTTGATAATAACAATAGGGATTTTGCTAAGATTGTGTTAATGATTCTTATTTTTCGACAGAACTCTAAGTTCTCAATCAATAAGGATAATCTGCGGAAGAATGTTCCTGTAAACCTCTTAAAAATTCGATAACTTATGAATATATCAGAGAATAATATGAACTGTCAACTCATCTATTTGATCTTCAGTAAGAAAGAACCCTCCTTCTTCTCACTTGAACTAGAGGCACAGTTTGAGGCAATTTTAGAATTAGGACGGGTGAAAGGCATAACTATCGATTTTTTATCAGAAATTTGTACTCATCCTACTCGTACAAGTCAAATTTTCTGGCATGAAATACCAATAGTGAAGATTAGGTGTTTAGGAACACAGAGTGATTTTGAGGTATTCAATAACAATCAGGATATCTTATTTTATCTCATTCAACCTGTGATTCGCTATTCAAAGTTACAATTCATTTCATTATTAGTTGATTTTCGTCTACCAAGTTGGACCAACGTCCATGAATTTCTTTTTGTACTTAATCGATCTGGCAATATTATCCTTTTCCCAATGAAATCTTTTTCATCAAAAGATCTTACAAAGCTAAGACGAGTATGCAAGATACAAGCAGAAAAAAATATTGAAAAGAAACAGGATCTCGATTTATTAGATGCGATTGCTCCTAATCCTTTTTCAAATTCAGACTTCCGAATATTCATTCAGTAATAGAAATAATAGTAATCATTAATTCCCTAAACCAGAAAATGTTTTTATTTTAATCATATATCTGTAAAAAGCTATTTTTTTTTAGCTAATACTATAGCTTCAGCTTTACTCATGTTCGTATCGGAGGATTTTTGAGGCTCCTCTTTCAAGTACAGCATGACGGACTCATGTTTAATAATGCAAAATTCTGGAGTTTTTCTCAGATTGATGAGATTATTTCCCGATATTTTACCGTTACAGCCATAACTTACAAACCATTACCTCAACCCAATAGATCCTTGCAAACAGATGTTATTCCTGTATATGAAATCCTCAGACGTAGTGATTTAACGTCTAATATGCACACTATTGATCTTCAGCTAAAAGAACTGGGTTTTATGGCCTTTCTTCGGTCCCATCCAACCCAAGAATCCAGAGGAATATTATATGTTCTTCCCATTTCAAGTAAAATGAGAGAAACGACCCAAAATTGGACAACTCCGCTGATTTTATTTGGTTTTACCATTTTATCTGTATTTTTCGTTGGGATAATTAGTTGGGATATCCTACAAGATATACAACCAAATTATAATCCGTTCATTACAGGTTTAATGTATGTAATTGGTTTAATGGGGATAGTGGGCATTCATGAATTAGGTCACTTGATTGCATCCAAGCTTCATGGAATTAGAGCTAGTTTACCCTATTTTCTCCCGTTTCCTTTTGGTTATGGTACTTTAGGAGCATTTATTTCTCAAAAAACTCCAATCAAATCAAGAAATGATTTATTTGACGTGGGATTGGCTGGGCCCATTTTTGGATTTATTACGGCTATTTTCTTTACTGTATTGGGTTTGATGGTTTCTACTGTAGTACCAAACTCCACTACTTCGGGAACTACTGAATCTCTTTTTCGCTTGGATTTTATATTCTCAAGTCCAACAAGATTGAGGATTCTTTTATTTGAAATATTAACATTCTTCATAATCCCAGCTACAGGTCCTGATACAGAGATTTTTCTTCATCCTCTAGCCTTTGCAGGGTACATCGGCCTATTATTAACAGGCTTAAACTTAATTCCAATAGGACAACTTGACGGTGGGCATGTTTCACGAGCTTTATTCTCAGAAAGAAATCATCGAACCATAACCTATATTAGCGCAGGACTAATGATATTCCTCGGTTTTTGGTTTTTTGCTCTTCTAATCTTATTGATGTACTCACAAACAGGTCACGCGGGACCATTAGATGATTTATCCTCTGTTAGTACAAGTAGGAAGATTGTTGCAGTTTTGTGTATTCCCCTAGCCATTCTGTGTATCCCATTACCCGTAGGTATTTTTGAATTCATATTTCCAATGTTTGTATAACCATTTATTCCCATTAGATAAATATCATTCAATCTTGAAGATTAAATTCTACTCAAAGAGTAATAAAATTCTCCAATTTCTTTTTGCTTTTTATCCATCTGAGAATTTTCTTTATTAATTCGAGCGCGTCCAGTTTCAGGATCACGACGAAATGTTATATTTAGACTTTTCAGGAATGCGTTCATTCCGTCACGTTTCGACATCGGAGAAGTAATCACACCGTACTGGGAGGGAATACCTTCAAACATCATAATTCGATCAGCAGTAAAGTCAGCTAACTGTACATCGTGTTCAATTGAAATGACAGCAC
>JBHLKC010000434.1:0-2809 GCA_048887065.1 Candidatus Hodarchaeota archaeon | reverse complement strand
ATGAACTAAAATTATTAGAAGATAAGTGGTTAAAATAGTGTTAGATATATTATGTGAATCATTTACAATAACCTATTATTTTAAAGCCTCTTGTTCTTCTAATTGGTATTAGATAAAAAAAAGGTATATAATCTATTAATTCTCAACTCAGCATTGATAATCTAATTAAGCTAATCTGAATTCTTCTGAATATTAATCATTCACTTTATAACAAAAAGAACTTTGCTTAGCCATTTTTCCAATCTTAAAGCCGTATCGCACTTTGCGAAGTAAACTATATCGATTTATTGTTGTTCAATGAATATCATATACAGTAAAACCTCAGTATGATTGGACAAAATAGATCTAATTATTCTATATTCACATAGATAGAACCATTAACTCTCTGTTTCCAATAACAAATATATAATTGAACAAATGGTCTTTTAAGAGAGATTCTTCTCAACGGTTTTAATCAATTATGTCACGAAATATCTTTATAACTTATGTCTGTATTTAAACAAACAAGAGCAAATTTTATAAATAATGAATGTACATCTGCTTACTGTGAGATTTTTAATAGACTCACATGAAATAAAATCAGAGAAAAGGTGAAAAAATATGACTAAAAAGCCAAAAAGGAAAGCAGGTTTTGCAAGTGCTCGTGTAGCGAAAGTTATACGAGATGCAGGAGCTTTTCGTGTTTCAGCCGATGCAATCTATAGATTAAACGATATTTTAACAGAATACGGAAGTAATGTAGCTCAGTATGCAGTTGAAATCGCAAAACACTCTGGACGTAAAACTGTTCAAGAATCAGATATTAGACTGGCAGCAAGCAAATAATGGGAAAAAGGGATTTTTTTACTTTTTCTTTTTATTTTAATAATAGATATTGTTTAAATCGGATATTTGGAAGAAAAGGGCATTTATTTCAATAGGGGTGATAAAATTGGTAAATTTTTGCGAAAAATGTGGAAATCTATTGATTCCTAGGCAAAAAAGACGAATAATGCCAGGATATGTCAATTTATACTGTAATACTTGCAAGAAAGGATTTGATATGGAAATCGGAGAAACTTCATATTTAGTTATCACTAGAATTCCCCACAATGAAAAAGACCGAACATTTTTGATAGAGGAGGCTTTTAGTATGTATCCAATAATTCGAAATAATTGTCCAAGATGTGGTTATTATGATGCTCAATATTGGGAGGCTGGGGATCGGCGAAAAGAGGAATGGGAGTCCATGACTTACTATAAATGCATGCAATGTCAATGGGTCTGGTTTGAATCGTAAAAAACTTTCTAAATAATCAACTGAGCTAGAAATAAGGAATTAAGAAATGAGTGCATTCTTCTGGGCTGAAAGAAACAATAAAAAAATCCGATTAGCAATTATTCTCTTCCAAAAGAACATAACCACGATAATAACTACTTATAATCAAGCCCATGGAGTAGCTTAAAACCCAAGAATTTAGCCTAAATTGAAGAATCATTCCAACTAGTATTAATGATAATTGCCATAATACTCATGATGTTGCCATTGTCTTCACATAATGGATTTAACTGTAAGTGCTTGGATCGATCAGTAGTGAGTCTCTGTTTTCTAGGTGATTATGAAGATCAATCTTTGTAATGATAAGATTAATTTTTTCCATAAAATAAAAAATTGTTAATTAAACCAGATTAATTTTAGAGGAACATCTTGACAATTAATTACCTAAACTATTTTCAAATAAGAAGAAATTTACTTGGATAAAAAAATCATAAACAAATTTGTACCTAATTTACTTTAGTTAAACCTTAGTTATTCCATTTTGTTATAATTAGATTTTAGTAACTTTCCTTTGAATCGGAAAAGTTTAAATATACAAACATTTACGTAATCTATGACCATTAAATGATAAATGGTCTCATAATATTTGAAGGTGTGAACTTTAATGGAAGAAAAGAAAAAAGAATCTAAGAAAAGACTTAGAAAATCTAAAGCAAAGAAATAAAGCAGCTAGATAATATATTTGTAAAAACAAGTGTTTTTACGCTATTAAAAGAAAAAATAAAAAGAAATAAAAGAATTTAACTAATTTAACTTCAAATTTAGTCTATAAAAAGTCAAAGAATCAAAAAAGGGAAATAAATGAAACCACAAAAAACAAAGAAGAAAAGAGAAGAAGAAAAAGAAGAAGAGTGGTCCGACGAAGATAATGAAGAATGGGATGATGACGAGGAAGAATAAGATCTACTAGATCCACGTCATTAGGAGGGAGTATGTTTTCCTTAAATATGAAATTAGTAGGAAAAATTTTTAGAAACTGATCATGTTTGTTGACTTAGTCCCCATAAGATTCGTAGGAGGAAATTATGTTGATTAAGATTCAATCATTTCAAGACTTATATTATGCATTAGAAATATATAAGGATTTGAAAGAATCGAAGAACCCTAAATTCATCGAGCTACGGGATATAATAAGGGAACAGATCGAATTATTAGTAGAATAAAGACTCTACATGTTAAAAACAAATGATAATTAATAAAAACGTTCCCAGATCTAATCTCTCTAACCTGAGCTTAAAGGATGATAATTCTTTGTTGAAGGAATCTTCGATTTTAGGGAGTCACAATGAGCAAGCTCTATTCCATTAGTTGAGAGTCATTTCTTTCGAATAATTTGTTTGTATTCGTTTTCATGTGTTTTGATAAACCTAAATCAGTTTAAAGAGAAAAATGGTTATTTTTTTCCAGTCTTAAGTGTCTTTTCAAAAGCCTCTCGTCTCTTCTTAGTGTCATGGATCTGCTTTTTTTCATCCAACTTGAGTGTTTTTTCAG
>JBHLKC010000433.1:0-2810 GCA_048887065.1 Candidatus Hodarchaeota archaeon | reverse complement strand
ATTAATAGTACAATATTTTGACACTTTAGATTAAGGAAACTAAACTTTTAAGTAGGAAAGATGATAAGAATAGGATGAAAGAGAATTAAGTCTCAAAAAATTGAAAAAAGGTGAATAATAACGTGATTCTTATTCAGTCTTATCAAGAATTATATTACGCACTAAAAATCCTTCAAATTTTAAAGAAAAGTGAAGACCCAAATCATAAAAAAATCTTAGTAATGATTAATGACCAAATTAGAAGATTACTTTGAAAAAATTCTCAGAATCGCTTTTAAATCACAAAATCAAGGTTTTTTATCCTTGGACTCATAATTCTACAATTCTTACTCATTTTATCGTATCACAAAATACTTAACTATTGTTTATCAAAGTCCAAACATGGAATGTCAACAATGTCAAGGGATTGAAACAACTTTCAATGACAAGTTGGCTTTAAAGGATCTTAAAAAGTATCGTGAAAAGGGTCCAAACAAAACAACCCACGCTATGATAAACTTCCTTAAAAATGAAGGAATTAAAGAGATGACACTCTTAGATATTGGTGGTGGCGTGGGTGTTATCCAGCATGAGTTATTGAAGAATGGAATGTCTAGAGCAATTAGCGTTGATGCCTCCTCTTCTTATATCTATACATCAAAAAAAGAAGCAGAACACCAAGGACTTATTGATAGAGTTACTTATCATCATGGAAATTTTATAGATTTAGCTCCAAACATCCCAATCACAGATGTTGTTACATTGGATCGGGTCATTTGTTGTTATCCAGATATGGATAAACTAGTAGAGAACAGTGTGGCTCATGCTAGAAACTATTATGGTATAGTATTTCCGAAGGATACATTGTGGATGAAAGTAGGAATGGCTCTAGTCAATGGCTTTCAAAAATTAAGACGAAGCAATTTTCGTGGATATGTTCATTCCAAAAAAAAGATCTATAAGATTATTCAATCAAATAATTTCGAACGTTGTTTTAACCAAAAGGCTGGTTTTTGGCATATTGAGGTATATCGGAAAAGTAAAGTCTAGAGATTAAAAAATTATTTATTTTAAAATTACTTAATCCCCCTAAGTTGTACTAGAAGAAAATCTTTGCATACGAAAACAAAATAAATAAATCGTAAAAAAGTGAGTCTAACTGATTAAATGGTTAAAATACATGTTAATTGAGACTTTCGGTCTTAATATTCAATTTTAACGCTTTATCCATTAATTTATTGGAAGAAAAGAAAATGGCATTTGAATTTCTTGGAAGTATAGTATTCAGCTTTGTGACTTCATTGCGTGAAGTTTTGGAGGCAGCATTAATCATTGGTATTATTGTAGGTTATTTAACAAAACTAGATAGAAAAGATTTACATCGTGATGTAATCTATGGTGTTCTAGGAGCTATTGGATTCAGTATAGGGATGGCATGGGTTTTTCTCAATCTATTTGTTGGCTTGATTGAATTTCAAAAGCTGTTTGAGGGAATCGTAATGTTTTTTGCAGTTGGAGTCCTTACATGGATGATAATATGGATGACCCGACAAGCAAAGAACTTACATTCTGAGTTTCAGAATAAGATCGATAGAATTGTCACAAACAAGGAAAAAGCTGGTATAGTCCTATTAGTTTTCTTTTCTGTATCGCGTGAAGGAGCAGAACTTGTACTATTTTTGTATGCGAGTTATTTGGGGATTGTAGAGGAAGTAGGATCAATTATCAGTTTTTCAACCATTTTAACTGGTTTTATTATTGGTTTAATTGTAGCAATAGTCCTTGCTTTTATTCTTTTCAAAACAACAACTAGATTGAACATAAAAAAGTTTTTTCAAGTCACTAGCATAATATTAATCATTTTTGCGGCAGGCTTACTTGCTCATGGTATCCATGAGATTTATGAATTTTTAGAAATATCAGGATCCACTTTAGCAAATAATTTTATCTGGACAGAAGTATGGAATATCAATGACACTCCACTTGGAGAATTATTGAACTTCCTCTTTGGTTGGAGCTATGATCCATTGAGTCCAAATCGCTTTGAGAAAAGCGCGGTAGGGGGTATAATAGTAGGTTTGTTTGGTTGGAATGATAACCCCGCATTAATCGAGGTGCTTGCATACGGTCTCTACTATATTGTAGTGATTTTTGCTATTAAACGAATTCAATCTCCTGTTGTTAAGGAGGAAAGTGTATTAACCTCAATAAATCCGTAAGAAATCAGAGAACCCATTTTTTTTATCGGGCATAATATCTTTGTGCTTTCATGTGGATTTTCCAAATAGAAATGATACTAAGAGTGAGTAGAACAAAGCAAATCAGACGAACAACAAAGCTCTGGAAAAAGAATAGACAAAATAAAAGTAAAATTGCTAATATTAAAGATACTAGTATTCCAAAGATGAATATGAATGGTTTATCATCTTTTGTTAATAGTTTCACAGTAGTCAAACCAACTATGTAAAGAAAGAAAAAATCTTTTAGGCTATTTTTAGAAAATTTCAGACTGATTTCATGAATTGTTTCCTAGATATTATTATTATTAACAATTTCCTTCTCCCTTTTTATATTATTCAATGGGGAATAAAGATGCATTTTTATAATATTAAAATTTATGATGGGCGAAAGAACCCGATAGATTTAGACAGAATGACAAAATTCGAAAATTGCAGCCTTGTTGATAAGCTTTTTTATGGGTAGGGAGTAAACATATCCACCATTCTTGAAAAGTTAGGCCCATCGATCCTTGATTTCACAAATATACATATCTGGTCAAAAGAAGTCCCTGATATTGATGAACGAAGCGCCCGATTATTTTCCCTTTGGGC
>JBHLKC010000432.1:0-2834 GCA_048887065.1 Candidatus Hodarchaeota archaeon | reverse complement strand
AAATCGAAATGCCCACTTCCTCCATTTATCTTTCTTCAAAAATAGATCCTTTCCTATAAGACCTTTCTGAGTTTTAAAAGATCGGATAAACTCCCTTTTATTTTCAGATCTCCAGAAGTAAATGCTTTCATTGCATCAATCTCCTTATTAAGTACCCCTAGCCATGTAGCTGGTGTTGTGGAAACAAGTATGTCGTATTTGACTGATTTGTCTATTTCTCGCTCTTCAAGTTCGCTAGGTACCCCTGCAGTCAGAGTAGTGACCCAAGTTTTTCCAAAATCCTTGAAAGTAAAACCAATCAACTTATTCCATTTTCCGAACCGTTTTTTATGCTTTTCCTCCGATAATTTACCAAGAACCTTATTGATTCCTGCTATAACCTCTGTTTCTGACATCTTGATTTCACATTAGATCCTATTTTTGAAGCAAATGAGAAAGTTAACAATTTAATCATAAATTTTTAGATTATTGAAAAAGCATTAATTGGTTAAAAATATTCAATAACAGATCACACTAGAATCACTCTTAATCCAATTATTTTTGGTGTCAGACATGTTTCCTAAAATGGTCCATGCAGTAGATGGTATTTTGAGAGGGAAAAATGGAAAAATCATTCTGATAAGACGTATCAGCGAAACGTACAAGGGATATTGGGCAATTCCAGGAGGAGCTGTTGAGATGAATGAAACAGTGGAAGAAGCGCTAATTAGAGAAATGCGAGAAGAAACAGGTGTTACAGTTAAACCCACTGATATCTTAGGAGTTTTTTCAGCAGTTGACCGTGACCCTAGAGGACGAGTTATATCTACAGTTTTTGTTTGCACATATCAAGGAACTCCTAATTCTGGTTCTGATGCCGGTGAAATAAAAATCTGTACTCTCGAAGAAGCACTAGGATTAGAATTAGCATTCGACCACAATCAGATCTTAAAGTCATATCAGAGATGGCTGACTCAAAGAGGGACATACTGGTCAAATAAGATATTATAATTATGAAAACTACGAATTATGAATTATCTATAGACTTTTTCTTAGATCTCATAGCTATGAAATCATCTTTTCCCCATAGTTTGGACTAGTGTTCGTGCTTGAACCGCATACTCTAGAATCTCTTCCTCTTTACGATAGATTCTCTTCTTGAGCATCTTCTCAAACAGGTCTTCCAACTGAGTTAATTCGATTATTTCACTCATAGAGGGCCTTTCATCTATAACTTTGTCCAATCTTTCAATTAGGTCGGATAGTAAATCTTTTTCTTTCGTTAGCTTTGATGTAAGTTTTCCCAGATCTTTTTCCTCTGCAATAAACTCAGCCTGTGACAATAAATTCTGTGCTTCCTGTACATCAAACTCCAATAGAGCTAGTTTGGATTGAAGTAAGTATGTTTCAGCTAACAAATAATAGGAAGATTGAGTTTTTGACAGTTCAAGCAATCGATTTGAACAGTTCTTTATTTCCTTAAGAGCTTCTTCACTTCCAATAGATTTCAATTCATCTAGTAAAAGGTCAGACAAATTTAATAGAACTTCAACAGCTATTTCTAGAGAGACTGGTTCCACTAAAACAAGCTGTTGAAGAATTTTCTGCGATTCAGCTCTCTGAATAGCTCTATCACTCGTCTTTAAAACTAATGCTTGAGTCACACGATACATTTGTTCAATATTTCTATAAGCCTTCTTTTCATGAATTTGGCCAATATTCTCAACATAGTTTTTAGCCTCATTATGAGCAGATAGTTCAATACTAATTTTTACCAAGTTAAATAAGACTGTAACGATGGCTATATCATCTCCTAAAGCCTCAAATATTGCTAGACCTTTCGTGTAATTCTCAAGAGCGGTATCAAACATACCTTTGACATGGTAAACTCGACCTAGGAAATGGTAGATCCATGCATGATATTGACCTTCTGTGATTCCTAGTTCATCGAGAATTATTTGACATTCTTGAAGAGTCTTCAACGCCTGATCTAACTCCCCCTTACTCGTATATACGCTACCTAAAATTCCGAGGTTGATACCTAAGTCTTGTTTAATTCCCATTTCCTCACAAATACGTGCACTTTTATGAAGGTATTCCAAAGCGTCATTGAGGTTACCTTTAAGCATATGAACATAACCGACCCAAGTGAGGTTGGATGGGTAGAAAAATTTAAGACCAAAATTCTCTGAAATTATCAATGCTTCTTCAAAACACTCCAAAGCTTCATCTAATTCTCCTTTAAAGGCATAAATCAGGCCAAGATTGCCAAGAACCATACCTCTACCCTCCATATCTTTGAGTTCATTGAAGAAATCTAAAGATTTCTTATAATTTGTTAAAGCTTGATCAACATCTCCTTTTTGGGCATAAATACCAGCTAAGTTGTTGAGAGAGTTAGCTATATCCTCTTTGTCCCCAACTTCTTCTCTCATCTCTAAAGCTTTGGTAGCAAATTGGTAACTATTCTTTAGGTCTCCCATAGTCAGGTAAATCGTACCCCTCCGATAAACAAACTGAGCAGCCCTTTTCACAATTAAAGGGTCTTTAGTATCCTTCATCCTGTTTAAGATAGTTTCTCCTTTGTCAATTGCTTCAAAGGACTCAGAATATTGACCAAGGCGCCAGAGAATTGTTGATTTTAATGATAAGGCATCCGCTGCTAGTAGTTGGTTTGCTTGTTTTGCACTTTCTTGTAAGAGATGCTGAGTAAGATTCAAGGCTTTCCTCAGGTTCCCCATTCTATAAAAAATTTCACTTTTAAGGCTTAAAATTGCTAAATGATCATCAGGATATTCAATTATTTTTTCTAGTCCTTTAACTTCATCAAGGGCCTGTTGATATTCCCCCTGATT
>JBHLKC010000431.1:0-2835 GCA_048887065.1 Candidatus Hodarchaeota archaeon | reverse complement strand
CTAATATCCTTAAGACATCGTCCAAATTTACTCTCCTGCGCTTTAAAATCCTCTTCAATTTTTTCAATATTTTTTTTGAAATTACTGAATTTCTTATCTATCAATTTAGTTAAAGCTATTTTTGGGTTCACTCTGATATACATTTTTGGTTTTGAATCTGAAGAAGATTCTACAAGCCCTTTTTCTTTTAAATAAAGGAGGTTATGGTATACTTGAGTGTAGGAATAATTCAATTCTTTTTTAATATCATTTATCGTACTAAATTTGTTTAAAAGAAGATAATTGTAAATATTTATTTGAATATCAGAAAATCCTATCTCATTCAAAAATGAAAAAATATTTGATCTCACTTTCTTAAAGAAAATTTTATTGTACATTTATTAAGATAATTTGTGACAATATTTAAATACTTTTTGTAATATAAAAAGTTTTTTATTGTCACAAATCATACTTTGTCTTAATACCTAAAAAACAATTTTATTGTGATCAAAAGAATGGCTCAATGTAAAGATTGTAAATTTTATAAACCAATAGATGATACCAAAGGAGATTGCTTTGGACATGAAGTTCCAGCTACTCTAGACGTCGAAAACTGTCCTGCTAATGCATTTCAACCCAGAGAATAAGTTCAAAATTCAAATTAAAGGTGAAATAATTGCCAGTGAAAGTAGATTTTAAAAAATCAATGAAAGAGTATTATAATCCAAGTGCTCAAGAAGTAAAAATAGTGGAAGTTCCTAAAATGCAATTCTTAATGATTGATGGAATGGGGTCGCCTGGTGATTCAAAAGAATATCAAGACGCTCTAGCTGCGTTATATCCAATTGCGTTTAAAACTAAATTCTTAAGTAAAGCAAAAGGGAAAGATTATGTTGTTCCACCATTAGAAGGATTATGGTGGGCTGATAATATGGAGGATTTTAAAGAAGGAAATCGTGATAAATGGAAATGGACCATGATGATTATGCAACCTGATTGGATTACTCAAGATATGATTAATGAAGCAATTTCAATTACTAAAGAGAAGAAACCTGAACTTTCAGATTTACTTCCTAAACTCAGATTAGAAAAATATAACGAAGGTAAAGCAGCTCAAATCATGCATATAGGTCCGTATTCAGAAGAAGGTCCTACAGTTCAAAAGGTGCATGATTTCATCAAAAAAGAAGGGGGCAGTTTTAATGGTCATGATAAAAAACATCATGAAATCTATTTAAGCGATCCGAGAAAAGCTAATCCAGCGACTATGAAAACCGTTATAAGACAGCCCTTTAAATAATCATTTTTTTTCTTTTTTAATTACTTACATCATAATCTTTATATTTTAAGTCTCAAGTAATTTTAATTAACTAAAAATTTTGAGATTAAGAAAATGAGTAATGAAGAGCGTAAACAAAAAATAAACGTAAGAGATTGGATAGTGCTTAGTACAGTAATGATTGGAGCGGTTCTAACAATTCTAGCTTTAATTTGGCAAGTTCCACCTACAAATGGAATAGTTACAAGTACGTTTTTATTAATGGTATCATTTATTTTTTTTGTTAATTCTGTATCTGCTAATTCAAAAGCTCAGTTTGAGGCAAATCTAGGCAATGTTTCTGAAGCCCGCATTAATCGTTTTGTAACTTTCGCAGAGTATTCATTCGGACTTGGTTTTACATTAGTTATTACAGGATTTACAATTCTGGGTTATGAATACTTACTTACTTATACTGGCCCCCAATTAATCGCATTGATACTACCAATTACATTTTTAATAACGACTTGGGTAATAATCTTCATATATAATATAATCAATTATGCTGGCAAACCCCTAGGAGCGATTAGAAATTTAAAACGTAATCTCTGGATTCTATTAGAATTGATCTGTCTAATAATAATAATATTTGATTTCTTTGGGATACTTGTAATTCCCTAATATTTTTTTTATTTTTATTAAATGAAACACGACAAATCTTTTTGAAGAGATTTCTTATTATAATCAGATGTGAGCAATTCCTCAAGCTCCGGAAATTTAAAAGGGAAAATATTCTCAAAAGCTCTTTTTAGCAGTTCAACATACTTCTTTCTGTCATATTCGTGCTTCTTGTCATCATACAAGTCTGAGAGGATAACTTTCTTTTCAGGAAAGTTTGGATCTGCATCAGCGTTAAGAATAATATATTTGACATTCTTTCCTGCAGACGCAATAACACCAGATCGTTCTAATTGTCTTGCCGCAACAGCTTGGTAGGAATTTACCTTATATTGAGAAGGTTTACGAGATATTTTTTGACGAATTGTAAGTTCATCTCTTGATAGCTCTCCGGAGTATGTTCTTTCAGCATATTCATAGAGTATTTTCTTTGCTTTGGGAATTCTTTCGATGAACTCCTCAACGGTTTTTGCACCCTGAAATATATCTATAAAGGCATATTGAGCATCTTTTACAATTTTGGGCATGTCTCTGCGCCTCACTTCAATACCTCTCACCTTCACTTCACCATTACTTTTTATCCCCCAATAATGGCTAAGTGCAGGAACATCAGGCTCTGCTCTTGAAGGTAAAAAAACGATAGTATTGAATCGACCCTCCCAACTCATAGGAATACCTGTACTTTCGGAGATCTCATTAGCAATTTTCTTTGTTAACTTTTCAAATTCTTCAGGAGTTCTTCCTTTTGTGTCTTGGAGCCACATTGAGTCGACAATCCCATGGACTACTTTACAATAATATTTTTTAGCAATCTCAGCGGATCTCAAAAGAAATTCACGAGCGAAAGCACAAACTGTTTGATGAGCCTCAATTTTGCCAAATCGAGCATTTTTGAATCCTAAATATCCAAAACTTACGAC
>JBHLKC010000430.1:0-2855 GCA_048887065.1 Candidatus Hodarchaeota archaeon | reverse complement strand
TCTATGATGAGAACGAGAAATAACGCATTGTTGATTTTTAGTCCCCCTCTAATAACAACAAAAGAAGACATTGATAAAGCCTTAGAAATCTTTCAAGGTGTTCTCTCTCAAATTTCATAATTTTAAATCTTTTTGACATTTTAATGATACTAAAGAATACATGCTTAAGGGTGAATCATTACTCTATTATAACGGTTGGACCCGTTGCGTATTTTTGTAATGCATTTTCATCAAGTTCTATACCCCATCCCGGTCCCTCAGGTACTTTAGCCGTTCCTCCACTATAATCAAGGGGTTTGACAATAAGATCGTCTTCCATCATTTCCTGCCCAAATAATTCCGTGGCGTGATTAATTGAATAATATTGTCCAGCATGAAGATGTATGAGCATGGCAGAGGCTATCCCAAGAGGTTCTTTATGTATCATAACTTCCAATCCTCTGCATCCTGCATAATTTATCGCTTTAAGAGCTTTACTAACACCTCCTGGTCGATCTGATTGTATACCGAGAACTCGAACGGCTCCTAATTCGACCAGTGTAATGAAATCTCTTAAAGAAAAAAAACCTTCATGATTCATCAAGGGAGTATCTACTTTTTTTTGTACATATGCCATACCTAAGTAATCACCAGTACGAACGGGCTGTTCTGCAAAATCGATGTTATAAGGTTCTATAGCTTTAATGGCCTTTATTGCTTCAGAAGTAGAATATGCTTGATTGTAATCCACACGCAGGCGAATCTCATCTCCTAATGCGTGTCGTATCTTCTGACAAATTTCTATATCTTCTTGAATACTTAGCCCAAGTTTTAATCTAAAAGTACGGAATCCCTTTTTATAAAAGCTTCTAACTAAACCTCTCATTAAAATAGGAGATCCAAGTGGTATAAGGGCTGCAAGCGGTATTTCCTCCACATTTCTGCCTCCCATAAAACAACAAGCTGGTAGGTCGGTAATTTTACCCATTAAGTCATAGCAGGCCATATCTAACACCCCCTTAGCTTGGTCGGTACGGGCAACGTTATTATCCATTTTTTTATTAATTTTTTCTATGTTAAATGGACTTTCTCCTAAAACATAATTTGCTAAGCCATTCTTAATCGCATCAATTACCTGCCCTGGAGTTATTCCGCTTTCAGGTAACCAAATAGATGATTCTCCTAATCCCACATTTCCATCACTACAAATTAATTTGGCAATAACAAAATCAGCGCCGAACCACTCTTCTTCAGAAGGATGTGCCATTCCTATGCCACCCTCGCCTTCTCCCATTGCCTTTCTTGCGAATTCTTTAAAAGGAACATATAAGGGGGTAAGCTCAACACGTACAATTTTTTCTTTCATTAAAAATCCTATCCATTCCTTTATGAGTTAGTAAAATCTTTTTACAAAATAAAATTACTCAAAATACTTAAAACGAAATTTTTATATAAAAAGTGTGAAAATTAATAACTAAGAGTTTAATTAGGTTGAATTGGAAATGGAAAAAAATATTGTAGCCGACACAAAATTAGGTAAAGTTCGGGGATATAGGACGAGAGGGGTTCTCAAGTTCAAGGGTATCCCTTATGCTGCCCCACCTATTGGAGATCTTCGTTTCAGTCCACCTGCTCCTAGGCAACCATGGAATGGTGTATTAGATGCAACAGAATATGGTCCCATTGCCCCTCAACCTCCCTCTGTTCTTTTGGCAATGTTTGGTGGAAAGGCTAAACAAAGTGAGGAGGGGTGCTTAACTGTAAATGTTTGGAGGCCCGATACAGATCAAAATGACCTTCCAGTGATGGTCTGGGTACATGGCGGCGGATTTGTAACCGGAAGTGGTGCTGATTTAGATGGAGCACGTTTAGTACTCAGAGGTAATGTTGTGGTAGTATCTGTAAATTACCGTTTAGGGATTTTTGGATTTTTTTACATTCCGGGCGTAACAGCTAATGTAGGACTGCTTGATCAAATTGCTGCTCTTAAATGGGTTAAAGAAAATATTAAAGAATTTGGTGGCGATCCAAAAAATGTTACAATTTTTGGAGAATCTGCAGGGAGTGCGTCCGTTTGTACCTTAATGGCTATGCCTGCTGCTAAGGGTTTATTTCATCGCGTTATCGCCCAAAGTGGTGCCTGCCATCCTATGTTTTATAGTAAAACGAGGCGTAAAGAAGCTTCTGATCGGGCAATGTCTAATTTGAATATTGAAGAGGGTGATATTGAGGCACTCCGTAAAGTTTCTGTTGAGGAACTCATTAAAGCTGATCCCACAATTAAAGGTATCCAAGGAGGATCCTTTGCAACCGATGCACCAACACTAGGACCCGTTGTTGATGGATCTACATTACCAGAACATCCCCTTAAAGCTTTTGATAAGGGATATGCTAAAGATATTGAACTTCTTATAGGTACGAATCAAGATGAGGTAAAACTTTGGGGCGCATTGAATCCCAATACACCAAAAGTTGATGAAAGCAAAATGCTAAAGAGGACGACTAATTTAATGAAGGCTCTTGGACAGGATGAAAATAAAGCTAAGCAGATGATTAATGCTTATCAGCAAGCAAGAAAAGGAAAGGAACCAACAGAACCACAGGATATTGTTGATGCTTATCTTACTGATTTTGCATTCCGAATTCCCTCAATACGCCTAGCCGAAGCTCAACACATTCACCAACCAAATACTTATATGTATTTATTTACTTGGAAACTAAAAATGCCTGGGGGAGTAGCAGGAGCAGTTCATGCACTGGAATTAGCCTTTGTTTTTGGATTATTAGGTGAAAAAGCAATAGGTATTTTCCCAAGTAAAAGCGAAGAAACCGAAATGATCAGCAATAACATGATGGATTCATGGACCTCATTTGCC
>JBHLKC010000429.1:0-2855 GCA_048887065.1 Candidatus Hodarchaeota archaeon | reverse complement strand
CAATTTGATTTTTCCTATTTTATCACCAGAGTACTTCCGTTCTGGTGTCTTTATATTCATTAAAGCGGTACCATTGGGGACAGGGTTATAATTCGTACTTTTTCTTTTTATAAGCATTGTTTAGGGCAATAATTCAGAGATAAAAATTATTGATATTGAAGATGAGCCATATAGACTAACCCTCATCGTACTTTAAAACCCACTGCGCTATTTTTTTCTTGCAAAATAAGGAAAAAGGTGAATAAAGAATCTCTATATTTAGAAGTGAATAATATTCCGGTTATGCTAATTGAAATAAACATTAAATAAAAATAGTCGTCAAATCAGCTTTCTTCAACTAGAGGATTTGGGAATTTTATCTAAAACTTTTGAAAACCTAAATTAAGGTCAAAAAAAATTGTGTGACAAAACTAGTAAAGTGTTCAAATCCGAAGGCCTTAATTGGGGATAAAGTACAATTAAAAATATATACCTTTAAAAGATACATATTCACGGATTACCAATCAACCCTCACTAATGAAGGATGGAAAAAGTGTTAACAAAAAAGAAAATCATAGATTTTCTGGAAGCTGAAATTCCTTTTCTCATGGAGGCATATCATGTTAATAAAATTGGTTTCTTTGGATCTTATGCTCGTGAGGAACAGAATGAAACAAGTGATTTAGATTTGCTTGTTGAATTTACGAAACCAATCAGCTATTTTACTCTTTTCAAGTTAGAAGATTATTTATCAGATAAACTAGGCGTTAATGTCGAAATTGTTACTCCAGGTGGATTAAAAGAATTAATAAAACCAAAAATAATGAGGGATGTAGTCTATGTCAAGTAGGACTCCTAAATTGTTTTTAGATGATATTCTAAAAGCTATTAACAAAATATATCATTACATAAATCATCTAACCTATGAACAATTTCAAAAGGACGTAAAAACTGTTGATGCTGTTATAAGAAACTTAGAAATAATAGGGGAGGCGGTAAAAAATCTTCCTAGTGATATTATTAATGAGAATCCAGATGTCAATTGGAGAGCAGCTACTGCAATGCGCGATCGTCTTATACATGGATATTTCGGAGTAGATGTTTCAATTTTATGGGAAACTGTGACTACTGATCTATCCGAGTTGAACAAGCAGATTAAAAAGATTTGGGATGAATTGGAGTAGAAAACCTTCAAGATATGATCATTTCCAAGAAATAAGCGAAATAGTCAACGTCGCAAAGGCTGGATTAGCACAAAAAGAAATTTTATGGATTAATAGCAAATAAGAAATCATTCATCTCCATTGAAGTTAGATTGATTGTTAAGAAAGAATATGATCTTCTCATGTTTGTAAATCCATGTTAACTCTTGTAGTAGGTATAAAAAGCCTGCTTGAGCTTACTGAGATAATCTTCTAACCATTTTCGATATTGTGTTGCATTTTTCCCTTGTTTCTCACATTTGGCGTAAGCCAGTTGAACCAACTCGAGACTTTGAAGATCAATATTTTCCATGCTTTCATTAGTAGCAAGAACTTCAAGAGTAGCTGACTTAACAGAGAGAAAAAAGTCTAATCGGCTCTTGATAACCTCTTCGGGTTTACATATGACAGGTCCATGACCACTCACAATAACTTCGATATCCATCTGCAGAAACCTTTCAAAAGCAGCAATATATTCCTCTGGATTGCCAGTTTTTTTTTTTTGTTATCAAAAACCTTGTTTTGGTAAAAGGTGAGAAAAGGAATATTGAAATTAAACCCACCATGAAAAATCAAGTCACCAGAGAAGAGAACCTTTTCAGCAGGAAAATAAGCAATACTTGATCCAATAGTATGACCGCCAATGTAGTGAAATCTAATTTCAAGAGCTTCATCTTTGACACTAGAATAGTCTTTAAATGAGTTTATTGTAAAATCACTTATTCTTTGGCTTTTTGGCATATTTTTAATACAGTTCTCACTTGCTATCAGGGGAATATCGTTAAAGGCCTTCAAACCATTCCTATGATCGGTATGAGTATGTGTTAAAAATAAATAATTAACTGGGAGATCAAATTTAGCTTCTAATTGTTTTCTGAAGGCTTTTCCAAGATCAACAGTACTTGTGGCATCAATGGCTATTGAGAAATTATTTAATGCAATTCCACCAAAATTACCAGATCGCTTAATACCAGAGGTATGAGCTACCGTACGAGAAGTAACAGCTTCCAATTTTATCATATCAACACCTAAAAGTTTTAATTATTGTGGAGGATAATAATATGGCACTGATAGTTGTATAGTTTGAAATTTTAGATTTAAACCATGACTCTAAATGGAATATTGCTATAGTTAAAGGTAATGGCGAGAAGATATTAATAATTCTTTCAATGCTATTCAGAAATGCATTTATCTTAAAAAGATTTCCATAGTGGTGATTAAAATGAATTTCATTGTACTAGAAGTAGCAAGGTTGATTTTAAAAACACAAGCAGAGAAAATCAGTAGATCAAAGAAATTGTAACATGATAATCATTATGTGGCTGTAATATATACGGAAATAGAATACTTTATAATGACTTTATAATTAATCAGAAAAAATTTTAATCAAGAAAAGGTCGTAGAAGAGCATCAGAGGAAAAATATCCGATTAAAACTGAGAATCGATTTCAAAAGTATCTTATGTTTAAATATTCGCAAAGATTCGAGACAATGTCGTCAAACCAGCCTAAGAGAATATTGTAGAAGAAATGGAAATTTCCGATAAGAATCATTTAAAAAGAAATACTACCCTCTAGAGACTCCTAGCTCATCTAACAAGTTAACGAAGTCCAAAATACTCATTTCAGCAATGGAAGCAGCACCTTCATAAAGTCGAAATTCAACAAATAATTT
>JBHLKC010000428.1:0-2859 GCA_048887065.1 Candidatus Hodarchaeota archaeon | reverse complement strand
GCTTATGCAGTTCACGAGCTTCCTGAAGGGCCTTGATTCCTGAGGAAGTCAACTGGTAATACATTTTACTCCGTCCTCCTCTTTCGCGTTACAATTTTAATGCACTTTTCTATTCATACTTTAATGCATCAATTGGGTTCGCCAAAGCCGCTTTAATAGCCTGGTATCCAATCGTAGCCAAAGCAATTACTAAAGCTCCTAAAGCTGATATTATGAAAATCAAAATGCCGATTTCAATTTTGTATGCAAATCCTTCCAGCCATTTGTTCATTAAAATATAAGCCACAGGCCATGCAATTATGTTAGAAATAAAAATCCATTTTACAATTTCTTTGACAAGTAAAAAGACAATACCTGCAACAGTAGAACCGAGGACTTTTCTGATGCCAATTTCTTTTGTCCGTCGCTCGCTTATGAAAGTTACAAGCCCGAACAACCCTAGACAAGCAATTATAATTGCCAAAGAAGAAAACGCTCCCAGAAGTTTCGCCATTTGATTTTCTTTCTTGTAAAAATTACCAATCTCTTCATCAAAGAAAGTGTATTCAAATGGGCGGTCTTTTATTCTTGATTTCCACTGATCTTCCAAAAATTGTAAAGTAGAAGTCATGTTGTTCGGTTTAATGTTGATGTTAACAGTTGAAATCCAGTCCGAATTGATATCCAATATCATCGGGAGAATTCTTTCGTGAAATGATGAATGGTGAAAATTTTTCACAACCCCTATCACCCTACTGCTGCCGCCTATAAAATCACCTTCAATCGTAATTTCCTTATTAATCACCGGGCTGCCGATTATCTTCGCCGCTTCCTCATTAACAATAAACGCATTATCAATATCTGTTGAAATATTTTTTGAAAAATTTCTTCCTTCTAGTATTTTGAGACCAAGTGTTTCTACATAATTATGATCAACGTGAAATTTTGCAAAGGTTGTTTCTTCACTCTCATTTTTCCCATCCCAGGTAACATTAGACACTTCTATATCAAGAAACATTGGTGGGGAACCAAGAGTAGCATTTACAACATTTGGGTTTGTCAACAGGCTGTTTCGGATACTTTCAAAATTCTGGATATATTCATCCGGCGCTACATAATAAATCATGTGATTTTTTTTATAACCCAAATCAGTATTAACCATATAAGTTAACTGCCTGTATACAACCGTTACACCTACTATCAGCATAATAGAGATTGCAAATTGAGAAATAACCATGTATTTTCTAAAAACTTCGACAAATTTACCTGAACGCAATGATTTCTTAAAAACTGTAGAGGGCATTAACGAGGATAGATAAAAGGCTGGATATCCCCCTGCCATAATTGTAGTAACAATGGTAATGACGAATAAGATGGAAAATATTTCAATTTGTAAAATGCTCGACAATCCGATTTGCTTCCCTGAAATATCACTGAAATAAGGTATGAGTAATAAAACCAACAGGTATGCGACAAAAACCGAAAACAGTGTGAGAATAAACGACTCACCTAAAAACTGTTTCACTAGATTTGATCTATTCGCGCCAATTACCTTCCGCATTCCTACTTCCTTAGCTCTTGTTTTCGATCTTGCGGTGGAGAGATTCATAAAATTGATACAAGCTATAGTTAGAATAAATAGAGCAATTATTGAAAAAATGTAGAGGTATTTTAAATTACCCTCTTCCTCAAGTGGATTCAAATTGATGTCTGTTACAGGTTGAAGATAAATCTCAGATTCGGAAGTCTCATGATTTCTTTTAATAAGATCCTTTATTTTATTATTGACCGAAGCAAGCTCAGTACCTTCATTAAGAAGAACATAAGAAGAGTAACCGTTAACGCGCCAGCTGTTTTCACTGAACATACGTTCAAGAGTTTTATCTCTTGAATCAAAATTTACTAGGCAGTCAAATTCAATATGAGAATTGGATGGATAATCATTAATTACGCTGGAGACATAATATTCATTCTTTACACTGACCTTTACTATTCTTCCTATTGGATTCTCATCACCGAAAAATTTATAAGCGCTGCTTCGCGTAAGTATTATCGATGAATTGTCTCTTAGACTTGTCTCTGGATTTCCATGAATAAATTCCACAGTGAACAAGTTAAAAAAGGAGGGATCAACAAAACCCAGTTTTTGATTGTTGAAATAGTTGTCCTCAATTTTTACGAAAGTTGTCAAATTTCTGTAGCGGCAAACTTCTGAGACTTCAGGGAATTCATCTTTCAATGTGGGTGCTAATATTGCCGGAGTTCTTTCGTTTTTGCTATCCCCGATTACTCTGGCCACACGGTATAGTCTATCGGCTTTATCGTGAAATTTATCATAACTCAGTTCATCCTGTACCCAAAGAAGAATCAATAAACAACTGGCAATTCCTACAGCTAAACCGAAAATATTAATAAATGAATAACCTTTGTTTCTCCTGATATTCCGTAAAGCGGTGATCAAATAATTTTTCAACATGATAACACTCCAGTAGATAAGATATTTAAAGTAAAATGGGATTGATCTAAGCACCTGGTAAGAGTACCAGATCCTGGCTTTTTTCCAGCCGCCTTCGGCTGCCCTTTCTCTGAATTCTTCTTCCAGGTCTCCAGCCCAGAGGAAATCTTCCTCATACAGAGACATCCGTTGAAGCATCCATTTGACGAGGCGGGGAGGATAGATATGTTTGTCATTCATGGGGATCAATTGTTGGTGGCTGATAAATCAGGAAACTCTTCCCATATCAGCTTATGCAGTTCACGAGCTTGCTGAAGGGCCTTGATTCCTGAGGAAGTCAACTGGTAATACATTTTACTCCGTCCTCCTCTTTCCGAGGTCGGCATGCCCCGGGATTTGTTCACATATCCCTTCCTGACCAGCTG
>JBHLKC010000427.1:0-2863 GCA_048887065.1 Candidatus Hodarchaeota archaeon | reverse complement strand
ATCTCGGGGGCTGTTTTCAAAAGCCGAATTATCTAGTAAAATCTGTTGAATTCCGATATAATCATTCGAAAGGTCACCTTCATTAAGTTGGGTTAGTGCATACAATCCCATCACTATAATACTTGGAATGCTTATTGTTAGTAGGATTCCAACTATAATTTTTGAAAATAGGCTCATATTTTTCACTATTTAGTGTGAAATTAGTCTCATAAAAAAAACTATAGAATGAAACAGTATGTACTATATTTTAGTACAAATTTGATAAATCGTCAGGAATCAAAACTCCGTAGTAAGCTATTACTGTTATAATCTTGAATAAATGTATTTAGAAATTATGATTACCTTGATCTCAACTTTTATAAAAACATTAGATCATTAATAATCGATAACGATGTTACTCCCCACTCTTACAATATGAAGTGGTGCGAGGGGAACTCGCGCTCTAATTCGAATAGAACTATCAGCTGCTGTCATTATCTTTCGAATCAAATTCCTATTACTTTCATGAATACAGAATGAGCTCTCCAAGCTCACGCAGTTGGTTTCTTCTAGGATAGCTTAGAGTGGGTAGTACCAATAGTTTATTTTTATTCATTTTTTCTATCTATTACTACTATCTGTCTCTAATACGGAATTCCTGATTCTCCTATGGTTTCATCATGAAATAGGTTCAGATTTGCATTCTAAAGGTAACAGGAGCTCTAAAAATTTTCTTATGTATTCAAGATGCCTCATAAGAAAACGAATGATAATTAAAAAACCCTAAGAATGAGTTGAGATGAATGGTTGATTATAGAAGGAAATTCAAATGGTACCGATTTAATGTTGCAAGAAGAATCAGAATATTAGAGGGAGAAGAACTGATCAGTGAATTAGATGACATTATAGAAGACATCAGAACTAAAAAGTTAGATAAAAATGGATTATTCAAGATTCTGATCCGACAATTAGAAAATCTCAAAGCAGAAACTTTATTCAAACCCAAACAGAAAGCTCGTCAATATGATCCTTTCCATATTCCTCGCTCTGGTGATGGAAGAATCATTCTCTTTGGTCTTTCCAATGTTGGAAAAAGTACACTAATGAATGCAATTACTAACACCGATGTGAAAACTGGAGCTTATCTACATACCACAAGAACTGCTCTTGCAGGAACATGTGAGTATAATGACTTAAAAATCCAAATCATCGATGTTCCTGGTTTTTTAGATTTTAAAGCAGACTGGACTATTGCTAAACAGATTGTACGAGTTGCTAGAACATGTGATGTCATACTTCTAGTAATAGATTTGTCGTTAGATATAAATCGTCAATATTCCTTCCTTATAGAACAACTAAAAAATGCACATCTTCTGGAAAGTGAAGATTTACTCTGTAAAATGGGTATTATTGCAACGAAAGGCGATCTTCCTGGTTCAAAAAAGAATTTTAGTCAATTAAAAACAATAACATCTTTACCAGTCCATCCAGTTACAATAGAAAGTGAAGAATCCTTCAATGAGCTAAAAGAATTTCTTTTTAACCTTCTAGAAGTCATGAGAATCTATACTAAGCCTCCAAGGTGTGAAGTTGACTATAAAAGCCCTATTATCTGTCCTGTAGGTGCTACTGTAGGTGAGGTAGCGGAGAAAATCCATAAAGATTTTCTTAGGCTTTTCTGCTATGCAAGAATTTGGGGTTCATCAGTTGATTTTCCAGGTCAACGAGTCGGACTGGAACATGAATTACAGGATACAGATGTTGTAGAAATCACAATATCAAGGAGATAATTATGATTCTAATAGTCTCCTTAATTCTTTTTCTTTTTAAACGTAAAAAGTTAGGAACTTGAGTACTGTTGTGTCTTTTTCGATTATTCATCTAGTTCCTACTGTTATCCAGATATATCACTCTGATGGATGTATAACCACATCCCCATCATACTTTAGAAAATCTAGTAATAGTAATATCCTTTTGGTGGTTTCAGTAATTATTTGGTCTTCTTCTTCTTTAACCATGATTAATCACACTTTCTTTTTTTAATTAAAAATGATAAAGATTTTTTCAATTAGTTATTATCTTGACTTTCTCCTATTAAAATGACCTCAATAATTTATCCGAACAAATTTATTCATGTGCTTCATTTTGCTTAAATCATTCCGTACGAGAATATTCAATCAACACATTCTAGTTACCTTAAAATTTAGATTTTCAGCCTCAATATGGTTTAATTCATTATAGAAGATTTAAACTCACGTAAAAATCCGATTCAGGAGAATTAATATTGCCGAATGTCTGGGAAGAGATATATAAAAAGAACGAAATGCTAAGTATACCAGCTCATCCTCTGATAGAAAAAATTTCAGAATTATTCTTAGAAAACGAGGTAGAACGAATCCTTGACTTGGGTTGCGGGGGAGGTAGACATTTAATCTATCTAGCGAGTAAGGGTTTTGATGTATACGGATTAGACATCGCTCCAACAGGTCTTGTTCATACACTACATGTTTTAAGTGAAAAAAAATTACCGGCGCATCTTACTTTTCATGATATGTATAATTTACCTTATGATAATGATTATTTTGATGCTCTTATCAGTGTTCAAGTAATTCATCACAATAAAATATCCAATATTCATATTGTAATACAAGAAATAAGGCGTGTTTTGAGGACTGGAGGATTAGTTTGGATCACAGTACCTGTGTCGAAGGATTTAATTGCAAATAAGTTTGAAGAAATCGAGCCAAGAACCTTTATCCCATTAAATGGTCGCGAAAAGGGTCTAATTCACCATTATTTTACACACGAAGAACTTGTTGCAGTATTTTCTGGATTTTCTACCATAGAGCTCAAAGTCGATAAATTCAATCATTACTCACTTATC
>JBHLKC010000426.1:0-2867 GCA_048887065.1 Candidatus Hodarchaeota archaeon | reverse complement strand
GAACAACCTTTCAATGGAGACGAGATTCTTACAAATGTATTCATGTCACTAATTCGAGATGAAATTACTGGTTCTTATGATGTCATTAATAATTGGAATTATGAAGATGATTCTGATGCAGCATTACTAAAAGATTTCATTCACCGTGTTGCTGATAACAGATGGCTCTATAATGAATTAAGGTCTCTATTTAGTCTTCCAGCATTGAATAAAATGCGAACAATGGTTCAAAATACTCACTCATGGCAGGCTTCAGAAGAAAATCCTAGGATACTAGAATACGGCCGTTTTCAAATCTCACAATTGAAAATTGACGAGTTAAAATTGCGTAAAGTTGGCCAAAATCTTGTTATTAACGAATACGAGTATATGTATATGGAACATCACCTCTTAGGTAACCTAGTATATAATGATACAAATGATAACGGAATGATGGATATTGGGGTAGAAACAGTCCCCGCAGGTACGTATAACCTCGCATATCCAACAATAGGTGATGAGGCTCTTTACCGATTTGATATTAAGGATATTGAATCCAGAACCTATCAAATGCCTCAAACCACAGACGATGTGCTAGAATTTGGTTCTGAGTTTGAAGATGTAGTTGGTTTCTTACAACCAATTGCGAAAAATCAAGACGATACTCTGTTCGATATATCCGCAAGCCAAGCATACAGCGTGGATGAAATTTCAACCCTTTTCCATTTCTCTGTAAATAATACCGATGGAAGTGTAGATCTAAAATTCGATTATGTCATTGGAGATTGGAATAACTCTGAGACTTTAGAAGGACTCGGTTTCTGCCAATTAATGGCTTCAACAGTTGTGGATGCTCACAGAACACGAACATTCCAGTGGAAAAACGAGAACAACCTCCAGCTAGGTGATACTAATGAGGATGCATCTAAAGTTTCACGTTTTCGGTTTACATCTGCTGAAAGATTATTCGCTGAAATACGACTAGATGATTTACCTTATTTCTGGGGTGATTCACAGGAAGAAGTAAACGCAGTCGGTCAATTAATTCCAATGAATTTAATCGAGGTTACTTATGGTCGAATTTCAAGTGAAGCAGATTTGATTCGTATTGTTAGTGGTGATATTACTAGGAAAACTTACCTATATTCGATATCTTATCCTAAATGGGATGGTAAAAGCATTACTCACGATCCAGCATTCGCTGTTGTAGGTGGATTAGCGGTTGAAGATTCGGATGGGACTGGTATTCCAGGTTTTGAATTTGCAGCTGTCTTTCTATCAATGCCAGCGTTAGCTCTTGCAGAGGTTTATCGCCGAAAACGAAAATAAAACTGTTTTTACTCAAAGAGAAAAAAACAGAAGTTTTTTTCTCCTCTTTTTTCTTTTAGAATTCTTTTTTCTTTCTAAAGCTTCTATACTTAAGGTCTGCCTGGAATACCTGGGGTCCGAATATTTCCAATCCCTTTTCTGTTTGCCATATTTTTGCACTTTCTCTAGCAAATACAGCTATTTCTAGGTCTTTTTGAGAAAAATCATCTTCCCAGGGAGTTAACCCTCTTCCTGTTTCACGATCAACTATCAAAAGGCTATCTGGACATGTTACAAACTGTTCTTCATTTAACCAGGATATTAGATATTCATTTTGGTATAAAACTTTTAGCGTATTATTTTGTGATTCAAGAATGAATTCACCTGAGGTGAATCCACCTTTCTCTGTTCTAGTAAACTCTTTCACTCTTCCTGTAAAGACTAATTCAGCATTTAAAACTCGTTCTATAACAGGTAATGGATCATTTTTTTGAGCGATTGCATTTCGGATTTCGCTTCCTAACTGGATCGCTAGCGAAATAGTTCTGTTTACTAAAGCTTTCTTTGCATCAGAAATCTTCATAGGGCATCTTGCAACACCAATTGTGCCATTGGTTAGCCTTGATATTGAGCGACAAATATCTTCTGCTCGTGAATCGGAAATTACATCCTTTAAAATTAAACGATCTCCATAAGTACTGACAATTGCTAAAGGAGTAATTGGTATTCTTACAATCCTCGTAGTACTAATAGATATTTTCGGTTTACTCCGACCACACATGTCCCCATCAACAGTTACACGATTAAGTAGAGTTGCTATCTTTAAAGGGACAACAATGTTACCAGGCCCAATTTCTGTGGCAACAAAGCCATTAAATTTGATACCTAAATGCTGTTCTAATTCATGAACCGCTTCAAGCATGACATTATCCGTAATGATTTCTAAACCTGCTACAGATTTTTTGTCTTCTTCGGATATTCCTCCACCAACCATTCCAATGATGCAGATCATGTCATCTGGGGAAAATTCAGTTACATCTTGAATTTTAAAGGTTTTATTCTGTGAATATATTTTACTAATGTCTTCCTTAGCAATTTCAGCGTTTCCTCCTCCCCCTGTTCCAAGAATTTGTGCTCCATGTACTAGATCATATGCCTCAGAGAGAGAGATTTCACGATACATTCTTTTTTCCTCTATGGAATAAGAATATTTTACAATCAGCTTTTGTTATATCTTAGTTTTAATCGTAAAAACCAGGATTTAATCAATGTTTTTATGATACCTAAGACTATTCGAAAATCACTCGGTACTTGAAGATGTCGCAACAAAAGAATCTTAATAAAAATCTTAATACTTTCTTTAGGTAGGAAAGTTACTAATAAAAAGTGAGATGTAGGTTATTTCCTTTGTCATATGAATATTTCGAACATCAAGCAGATATTGGTATACGAGGGAAAGGAAAAACCCTGTCAGAGGCTTTTGAACAGGCAGCACTTGCAATGTTCGAGATTATGGTTGAAACTGAAGATGTAAAACATGATAATCTTCAAATAGTCGAAGTCCAAGGAAATAATCTTGA
>JBHLKC010000425.1:0-2870 GCA_048887065.1 Candidatus Hodarchaeota archaeon | reverse complement strand
GATAAAAGTATCTGTTTCGGTTTTTGAACGCTTTATATATCCTTTTTTCTCTAGATTGACTAAGCTTTCTTCAAATAGGTCATTTTCAAATTTTTGACGTGTTATTTTACTCATTTCCATCATCTGTGCCTTTATAGTCCGACGATGAATATCTCGATGTAGCAATAAAATATCTAAAATTGTTTGTTCTATATTACTGAAAGTATTTTCAGTCATAAAATGAATTCTCCATCTTTTCTAATGATAATTATCTCTTTTAACACTATTTTTATGTATTACTGTTCAAAATACTCAAAATAATAGATTTCTAGCCTTAATATTAAATTTAAATAATCATATAAGACTCAAGACGTGTTTATTTGTCTAGAAATGATTCAAAGAACACCTTTTATTATCTTATAATTTTAATTCAAAATATTGAAAATAAGAGAAAACATAAATAACCTATAGTTTCCAATTAAATGAGACTGGTATTTTCTTCACTGTAGCATAAAAATGAAAGTTATGAGTAATAGTGTGTGATTGGTGATTAATTGGAGGAAATTCAACGATTAATTCTGAAATCAAAAGCATTAAGGAAAAAAAGGCAAATTCGAGAAGCAATAGAGCTACTGAATAAGGCTCACGAAATTGGAATTCAACAGAATGCAGTGGATGATTTAGTAGATGTTCATAACCAATTACTTTTGCTTCATTATCAAAATAACAATCTGGATATGTTTCAGAAGTCATTCAACTTTGCAAGAACTCTAGCTGTCAAAATTAACTATAATCGTGGTTTAGTAGAAACATATATGAATAAAGCTTGGATTGAAACTGATAACGAGAATTTTATTGAAGCCATTACTCATGCTTCGCAAGCACTCGCCATTGATGAGATTTTAGAAAATGCTCCTGCATTTACTACAGCCTTGTACATCATTTCCGAAGCAAACTATAAAGTTGGAGATCTTGAGAAGGGAGACAAATATAAGCAGTTATACCAGCAAAAACTCATGAGACTTACCGAAAGCGAAGAAGAAATGCTTAAAAGCATCGAAGGCCTATCTGTGGGAATGACCAAAGAAGAAGATTTGGATGCTCGTGTTAAACAGGCTTTAAACGAACTTGATTCATTCTAAACATTTCACAATCCCTTCCAACAACTTTTTCTCTTAGAGAAAGCAAGTTCAATTGTTTATCTAGTACCAAGCGCCTAAATTCATTGTCATTCATGGAAACGAATGGAGAATCCAACTATGTCTTACAATTATGCTAAAGTTCATCAATCTGAAATTTATTCTCGAACTAAAAACTTACAAAAACAGTTAAAACAAGAAGAAGTTGATGGTGCGCTATTTCTATCAACTCCTGAACTTTATTATTATAGTGGTATAGGTTCTGATGGCGCAGTCTATGTACCAATTGAAGGAGACCCAATTCATCTAATAAAAAGGAATCTTTCACTTGCGAAAAAACATTCATTGATAGCTAATGTTCAAATTTTTGGAAGGCAATCGAAATTATTTGAAACTCTAGAAATTAAATCTCCTTCACGGATTATGATAGAAAAAGATGTCCTTTCTGCATCATATGTCAACTTCTTACATAAACAGGTAAAGGATGTTGAATTAATAGATGGAAGCCATGTTTTCCGAAAAATCCGTTCAGTAAAATCAGCTTATGAAATCGAATTGATTGAAAGGGCAGCTAATTTAGTCGATCAATCGTTTGAATATTGTGTTGAAATTGCTAATCCAAATATGACAGAAATTGAGTTGGCCTCTCAATTAGACAGTTGGTTACTGCATCGAGGGCATGGAGGATATATTACGACACGAGCATTCAATGCTGCATTACTGCACTATTCTTATGTAATCTCAAGTCGCTCGTCAACCATGAATATACATTTCACTCCTATATCTGGAGGTGGACTTTCCTTAAAATACCCATATGGTCCCTCACGGCAAAAACTCGGAAGAAATAGCCCTTTCTTCGTTGATACATGTGGCAATAATCAAGGTTATATTTCTGATACCACGCGGACATTTATTTGTGGTCATTTTGATGAAGAAACTCAAAATCAACTTGATGCACTTTCTCAAGTCAAGGTATTTCTTCGGAAAAAACTGGGACCAAAGGTCAGTTTAAGTGACTTATATATTGAAATAATGGATTTAAGTAAAGAATTAAAAATTTATGATTATTTTATGGGCACTGGATCTGATAAATCAGCTTTCTTAGGACATGGTGTAGGATTAGAACTTGATGAACTTCCAATCTTATATCAAAAAGGAGCTGACCTCCTAGTGGGTAATATTCTCGCATGTGAACCAAAATTCTTTATTCCAAACCAAAAGGTACTCGGTATTGAGGATACTTATTCCATTACTGATTCTGGTAACAAAATATTATCCAAATCATGCAACAGTTTTGAAATTTAGAAGAAAAACACCGTGATATTTAATGAAAAACTCAGAAACATCGGTGATACAACTAATATTCGACCTGTACTTAAAACCGTCTTTATTGATTATCGGAATTTATCAGATCGTTGTAACTGGGACATTCACAGCTCAACAATTATTAATAGCAGCTTATTTAGATCAACTAGGATTAATTTTAATTAGTGGAATCATTCTAGCTGTCTTTTTCCTCCTTTGGTTTATTTTAGGTCCATTCTGTGGAACGCTTTCTGACAAATATGGACGTAAATTTTTCTTGATTTCTGGAAATTTAGTTTCTTTCATTGGTTTTATTGGTCTTGTTATTTTTCCAGAACCTTTGATTCTATTCGGTATGAACGCACTTCTGGGATTTGGATCAGCTTTACGAATCGGATCAGTATTAGCTTTATGGGTTCAACACAGTCCTAAAAACCGTCTAGGTGA
>JBHLKC010000424.1:0-2875 GCA_048887065.1 Candidatus Hodarchaeota archaeon | reverse complement strand
TCACTTAAAGATGAGCTAGCTTTAGCCGATTTACGAGGACGTATTGGAAGATCTTATCGTCTTGGGGGAGGCATTTCACAACATATGATGTTGATTGCTCAAGGAACTCTCCATGGTGGACTATTTTGGGGAATTGGTCGGAAAGGAAGATTTTGGGATATCGCTGCTGCAACATTAATTCTGGAAAGGCTGGGGTTATTATTTACCAATTTAGAAGGCCAGAAAATTCATCCAACTGATACAATTTTCGACCAGCTCGTTGTAGCAACTCCTCCTCTACATAAACAAATGTTACAGTGGGTTAATGAGCTGAAAAAGCTCCTCTGAGCTGATACTTCCCCAGGAATTATTATATAAAAGCTTGTTAGGAAAAAGAAAGGATAAAATAAAAATAAAAGAAACTATCTCATAATTATTCTTCTAATCAAGAAATAGAACCCTCTCTCTCGTTTTTTCTTCTTCTTTGACCATAAATCAACTTCGATAAAACTATCATTTAAGTCAGGAACAATCGGAAGTAATTAGCTTAGGAAAGTTAAGCTAAATAGTAAAATAACGCTTAATTTAGAATTGGATCATAAAAAGGAAATTAATCACGGTAAGACATCAGATGGAATACAACTCTTTTTCTCCTAATGTTAACTGACGAAAGGATTGTATAATAGCAATAATTTCCAATCAAGTCGCGACTTAAGTTTAACTCACGATTTAAGTAGAATTTTATAGGATTGTTGGAATCTTAACGCTCCATAGGAAAGAATAAATAAGGTAATTATTTCAGAATAGATAGCAATTTTCTGAGTAGTAGTTTGAAACGCAGCACCTTCGGGGGTATCATAGGATGGTCCAACGAACAGTAAGATTAAACAAATAACCATTATAATCACATAGATGATTGCTACAAGGGTGTACTGTTTAGAATAGTCTTTGTTCAAAAACATAGGAATAGAAAAGAATAGTACCATCAGGATACCAAATAAGAAGGTGAATGGAGCAAAAGCTACATGTAACTCAAAATGAATGTCTCCAGGAGTAAGAGCTGCTCCACACATAGCAATTCCTGAAAAAAAGGCAAAAATTGATCCTGCAAGACTGAACGATTTTTCGATATCTGTCTTATTGAAAAAAGGTAGCATTGAAGGAAACAATAAAGCAACTGAAATGCCCACTAAGAACATACTCGGGTTAAAAAGGATACTTGAAATCAAATTTGATTCTCCCTCAACTCGAGTGAAACCTAACGCACTGAGAGGATCACTGAAAAAAGAATAACCCCCAGGATAGAAAATCATCGCGATAAAAGAAAAAACGATAAATTGAGCACTACCGATCATTCCAAAAAGAAAAACTCCCTGCTGCCAGTTTTCCAGTAACCATTCCTTATTAAATTCCAAGGCTATGCTTCTCCTAATAGTTTTTCTTCTTCCTTTAAGTTTTTACCAGATTTATCAATACCTTTTTTAAGGATAAAAATGTGTCATAGAAGATACTTTGTGTGGAAAAATTGGCGTTAACCACTATTATGTACTACGCAGCAAGCACTTTTGAAATTGTCTTGTCAATTGTGCTAATGATTACTGTTCTAGTTGTGTACATATTATTATTAGGATTGTTATACAAACAACTCGTGAAAAAAAAGGCTATAGAGGTGATTCAGGCAACCCCACCAGGAATAAAAATCAATGCAGGTCTGTTGATGCTCCTTGGACTACCTGGATTACTTAGCGGTGGAATCATAGCTCTATTAGGAGGATTGATGGTCATAATTTATGGTTATTTAGGTTTAGTCCTTTTTTTAATAGGCTCGGTACTTGCATTATTCGGAATCGTTAGTCTTTTCGTGGGAATTGGACTATGGAGGTGTAATTATACTGCATGGAAAGGAGCAATAATCCTATCAATAATATATACATTCATTAGCTTTATACCAGGAATTAATAATTTTTATCTCATCCCAGTAGCTGGGGGTGGTATTTTTGGGTTTATAGATTATCGTCTTTGGACCATGATACCTTATCTCTTCGGTGTTTGTTACATGGGATTGTTAATATACACATATTCAAGACGGGATTTATTCTTAGAATCGAAAGTGTCAATGAAGGTGAAAAAAGAACCCGTAATTCACCCCGCGGTTAGTAAAGAACTAGGAAGGTGTCCAGTTTGTGGCACTACAAATGAACTTAACGCGCAATTCTGTGTTTTTTGTGGTTTCGAATTAATGGAAAAACATTGATATAAAAAAAACATAAGCTATAATACTTTCTGTTTCAGTGTGTTTTTGTCATGAGCTTCGTTTGAATCTTTAATTCCCATGAGTATGGGTAAGAGGTATGGTTTTAGGTATAAGAATATCAATCAAGTAGTATAAAAATTGGAAGAGAAAGCCAGGGATGAGTTTTGTTTGAATTCAAACGATTATGTGATGACTTCCTCTTCACTTGTTTCTTCATCTTCTTTGACCATAAATCGACTTGCAAATTTTGAATAAAGAAAACCAATAATGACAGAGATAATTCCTAGTATTCCAAAGCCTATAATCCTCTCTAAATCACTAGAAAGGGAAGTTATCCAAATAGCACTAAAGATAAGGCTAAAACCAATGAATCCTAATCCTAGAATTCGCCATTCTCTTCTATTGATCCAAAAACCGTATAATATGCATAGAAATGCTGTCATAGCTGTAGTAAAATAAATTAAATTTGACTCTGAAAAAGTGAAGATCCAAGAAACACTCACTGAAAAGAATAGACCGCTTTCACTAATTGTTAAGGGAACTTTCAATCTCGTAGTAAAAGAGAAATAAATCGCTAACAATACTGATATAACTATCATAGGTATTATGTTATTTTCAAAAAAGTCCAGTTGGGTTATAAGT
>JBHLKC010000423.1:0-2875 GCA_048887065.1 Candidatus Hodarchaeota archaeon | reverse complement strand
GTTAATAAAATTGGTCTGTTCGGATCATATGCTCGTGAGGAACAGAATGAAACAAGTGATGTAGATTTACTTGTTGAATTTATCACACCAATCAGTTTTTTTACCCTTTTTAAACTAGAAGACTATTTATCGGATAAACTGGGTGTTAAAGTCGAAATTGTCACTCCAGGAGCTCTAAAAGAATTACTAATTCCTACGATAATGAGGGATGTAATCTATGTCGAATAGGAGTCCCAAATTGTTTATAGATGATATGCAAAAGGCAATAAGTAAAGTAGAGCTTTATATCTTTATATGTAACTATAAATTATCTGAACTTGGTAAAAACCTGGATTAACTCCAATAGTATTTCAGTTTTCTGAGGATCTATCTATTTTAAAATAAATATAAAATATGAGAGGAGTAGTTAAAATCGCAATAAGGAACGCACCAATGATAATGGGTTCAAATCCAATGAAAAAGCTCAATGCACCAAGAATAGTGATAATAAGAGCTATTAACAAGATTTCTGTCTTAGAATAGCGAGTATTAAATATCTGCATAATTGCTATTCTCAATTTAATTATAAATTCAATATGTATCTTTTTAGTACATCTTTTAGTAAGGAGCAAAAGCTAGGAGAATTACAGGATACAAAGGAAATTTAGTGATTAGTTTTTAATCAATTAACTCTGTCTTTCGCTCAAATATTCAATGGATTTGTTTAATTTTTCAATAATAAATGTTAACCTTTTAAGGAATTCTGTTTCTTTCCATAAATTCGATTGAATCATTTGCATACGTAACAATATTGCTTGATTCCGAATTAAACGAAATAAAAATATGGAATTAAAAACAGCTTTAGGTAATAATGCAGATTTTACTAAAGATTAATTCTACCTAATTATTTCTATTATAACTCCTTTGAAATTCAATTCAGAGATATTATTTAGTAAGACAGATTATTTCTCAACTAAATTAAAAAATAGAGAAGGCTTAATTATGATGAAAAGTGAAAATTACTCTTTTGTAGCTTTTCCTTATAGGTGGATTGTATTAGTACTTTTTATGTTTGTAGCAATTCTCACGCAAATTATCTGGATAACTTTCGCCCCGATAATGAATGAAGTAGCTAGTTATTATAATGTAAGTAGTGATGCTATTTTGTTACTAGCTGCTAGTTTTATGATTATTTATATCCCCGTAAATTTTCCCGCTTGTTGGTTAATAGAAAAGTACGGTTTGAAATGGGGAACTGGAATAGGTGTCATACTCACAGGTATTTTTGGCTTTCTAAGAGCATTTACAGGAACTAATTTTCTCTTTCTTTTGCTTTGTCAGATAATGGTAGCGATTGGTCAGCCTTTCGTTTTAAATTCATTTACAAAACTTGCTGTCAATTGGTTCCCAGAGGAAGAGAAGGTCACTGCCACGGGTTTAGGAACAATGGCTTTATTTATCGGGATAATTATTGTTATGATGGCTACATACCCCCTTTATGAAATAAATGGTATAGAATTTGTTTTACTAGTCTATGGATTGTTATCTTTTATTTCAATGGTTTTATATCTGTTATTTGTAAAAGATAAACCCTTACAACCACCAAATCCATATTTCCGAGAAAAAATATTTCAAACCAAAGGAATCAAAAATCTCTTTAAGAATAGAGATTTCAACCTACTTGTCTTTTTACTTTTTGCTGGTTTAGGAATATTCAACGCGTTATTGAGTGCTATAGATGATATTTTCAGTCGATTTTCTCCTAATACTGGGATAATTGGGGGATTGATCATTGTGGGTGGAATTTTTGGAGCAGTTATCCTTTCTTCACTATCAGATAAATTAGGAAAACGAAAAATCTTTTTGAATGTTGGCTTAATAGTAAGTACACCTTTAGCACTACTACTGGGGGTAACTGGTGCGGGTGATTTTGTATTTACAATAATAATAGCTTTTATCTTTGGTTTCATATTAGTACCAGCATTACCTGTTGGCCTAACTTACGCAGCTGAAATAACGCATCCTGTGCCTGAAGAAAGCTCTAATGGTGTACTAATGATGTTTGGCCAGTTAGGAGGGATAATATTCCTAATAATGCCAGATATGATTCTGTTTGCAGGTGTCTTTGGAATAGCGGCTATTGTGAGTCTTTTAATGAAAGATTCAGATGCCTATAAAGTGAAAAATGACAAATAACTCTTTTCACCATTATCAATTTCTGAATATTTCGGATTTACGTGTCGTAAAAGGCTGGATTGATAAGCAGGATTGAAAAGTCTTCTAGGTAAGCCGTATAGGAATGTTGCGAGTGGGAAATAATTCTGATGATTAAAAGGAGGATAATGAATAATGGAATGTACTTTGTGTAAAGAACAAATCAAAAATTATACCCCTGAATTTAATCAACTTAAGATAAATGAATCACATAGTGTTCATATTTGTCAATTATGTGTTAATAAATTTGTTAAATGGCAACAAAGAAAATATGCTAAATTATTTCCTAGTAAACGTGCTAAAAAGCTGTTTAAAGAATAAAACAAACTAATGATGGATTATTACTCCACTCTCTGATGAGGAGGAAAATTGATGGATATTTCTTTTGATTTGGTTGGCACCCTCCAAGATCTAAGCTTTAATATTCAAAAATAAAGAAAAAATGTAGATAACACTTAAATACAGCCAAAAAAATCCTTACATAGAACCAAAATCTCCTTTTAAGAAGTAAAAATGACGAATGGAACAGTTTGATGTCTCTTTTTTTTAGAGTCTTGAAATTTGAAATCCTTGGCTTATTTTGCTTTTTTTGGTTGTTTTTAGGGTTCTATTCGCTCAGAAAAAGAAGTGTAAAAAGTGTCAAGTTATAGTTCAGAAGAAACACATGATGTGAAAATCGAAA
>JBHLKC010000422.1:0-2876 GCA_048887065.1 Candidatus Hodarchaeota archaeon | reverse complement strand
ACAAAGCTACCAATCACTAGAGAACAAGCATTAAATCTCATTTATGAGTATAACAAAGAGCAATCAGATATAAATCATTACCTTGAAAGTGAGGCTATAATGGGTGCCCTCGCAGAGAAGCTGGGGGAGGATGTGGAATACTGGCGAATGTTGGGCCTTATCCATGATATCGATTGGGGGATCACAAAGAATGATTTAGGAAAACACTTAACTGAGATGCCCCAGATATTAAGAAAAGCGGGATTTGATGACAGGTTTATTGAAATAGTACTTTCACATGGGTATGGTTATGAGATTCTAGGATTAAAGAATAAGAAGAGGACGAAACCAATAGAACATGCACTAGCGTGTGCTGAAACTATTACGGGCCTTATTCACGCTTATGCTTTGGTAAGACAGTGGAGAATCAGTGGTATGAAATCTAAGGGCTTGAAAAAACGATTCAAGGACAAAAACTTCGCAGCAAAAGTAAATAGGTCAATCATCAAGGAGTGTGAACATCTTGATTTGACTCTTGATGAGTTCTTCCATCTTGCAATCCAAGCTGTAGCTCAGATTAAAGAAGAAATTGGATTAAAATGATCTAGTAACTTTAAAACTTTTAATCAAAGCTTTCTTGTTATTTGTCCAAAATTTCCTGCAATTTTTCTTTCTGATTTAGCTTTTGAAGCTTCAAAAACATCGTTTTCAATTAAGTCAATTAATGCCTGTTCAATTAGATTCCAATCATATCCAGGTAAAACTAATGCATCTGCAAGCTCATCTATTGTCATTGATTCACCACAGTGAATTAATTGTTGAATAAGGGGTTTTAATGTTAATAAACTCACATTAGCTATTTGTGTTTCAATCTCTACTAACTTCTCCATTATTCCTGAAATAACAGTTTCTAGATCTGATATTCGCTCTTCTACTCCCTTAATTTTCGCTGTTTGTGTATTCAAAGTTGAAGAAACATCTGTATCCGATTTTGTTGGACTTTTTATTGAGCTAGTCCTTCGTTTTTTTCTAGTCATATTTAGTCCTCAAAAAAAAATTGACAACGTTCTAAAAAAACATAGGCATTTAAAGTAAGGTATCAAATTAATAGATTCAATATAATTGAATAAGTAGAGTTAAATCTTATTTATCACAGGTTTGTAAAATCCAATCACGAACTGTATGAAGGAGCCTTGGAGTAAATTCCTTCTTCTTCATTGACTCTAAAGTTGTAAATTCATGATCTGTTTGAGGAAATACTTCAATATTAATATTATTGTTACCACCGTTTTTTAAAGCTTGTACCATATTATCCATATGATGATCAGGTGGATGAATAACATCTAGCTCCCCAAATAGAAGTAACACAGGGCAAGTTGTTTTTAAAAGAGAAGAACTTGGGTTATAATCCAAAAAAAATCGATACATGGGTGTACTTCCCTCTGATAGCAAAAAACCTTCATATGTAAATGTTAAATAGTTATCAACTGTTTCAAACACGCTTTGTTGTTCTTTAGATAGGTTGGTGAAGTTGTTTTTCATTTCTTCATGAATTAAAGAGTTAACCTCATTCCATCCTTCCTCTGATAGAATTATCTGGAAAATTCGTTCAACTAATCTGATCCCTTTTTCAGACTCTTTCTCTGTTTCTCCTAACCTTTGTCCTAGATATTTCCTAGTAATAACCCCAGTTTGAGTTCCTATTAATCCGTAACCTCCAAGAAGTACAATAAAGGCAATTTCTTCAGATCGTGATGCAGTTAAAGGAGCAATTGCAGCACCCAAACTGTGGCCGAGTAATCCTATATGATTTGAGTCAATTTCTTGACGTTTTTGCAGTAATTGCATAGCTGCTAAAACATCATCAGAAAGGTCGTTATAGGTAAATTGAGACCAGTCTACTTGAGATGAATCACCTGCGCCACGATCATCATATCTTAGAACAGCAATACCATTATTTGCAAGGTATGATGAGATTATACGGAATTTTTTCAGTTCTCTTTCTTCATAATCACGAGTACATGGACCCCAACCACTGAGTAATATCACAGCTGGAGATTTTCCCGTTTTTTTGGGGATTGATAATGTTCCAACAAGAGTAATGTCATCAACTTGGAACTGTATCTCTTCTTCAAAGAATAATGGAAAATCTGATTTCATTTTTAATCTGAAAATCCAAGTTTATTTTCAAAGATTATAAAGCTAGTGAGGTCGATCTTGTTCTTCTTCTAACAATTAGAATATTCCAATCTTCTAGGATTTAAGAAATATTAATAAGGGAAGACCTACTAATAGCTATGCTCAAACCTGAATATCCAAACGAAAGGAATGGTTGGTATTATGGGGAAAGTCTTGATATTATCTAGAGCTGACATCGAATCAGTCCTCAATATGAAAGAAACCATTGAAATGATTGAGGCCGCATTTAAGGAACTTTCAGAAGGAACAGCAATTCTTCCTCAACGAATTGTTATTCCCACAGAAGGTGGAATAAGTCTTTACATGCCTGCTTTTCTCCCTCAAACAGGATCCATGACTATTAAGGTTGTTACGGTGTATGAAAATAATCCTGAGAAATTTGGTTTACCAGTAATCCTTGGGAAAGTGCTCTTACAAAATATTGAAACAGGAGATGTACTGTCTATTATGGATGGGAGTTATTTAACGGCAATGCGTACAGGTGCTGTTTCAGGATGTGCAATAGATCATCTAGCAAAAAAGGGTGCTAAGACCGTCGGTCTTTTTGGTGCTGGTGTGCAAGGAGAAACTCAGTTGTGGGCTGCTTGTGAAGCTCGGCCTAGTATCGAGGTTTGTAAGGTTTATGATATTAGGAAAGATGTAGCTGAAGAATTTACTCTGAAAATGCGCAAAAAACTTGGAATTCCATGCATTAATGT
>JBHLKC010000421.1:0-2879 GCA_048887065.1 Candidatus Hodarchaeota archaeon | reverse complement strand
TATGGTTTGAAAATCTATAATATGAGTAATCCTGAAAATCCACTCCTCATAGGATCGACTGATCTTCCTGGTATTTATCATGATTTATATGTTGATGTTGAGAGGAAGTTGGCTTATCTAGCTGATTTGGAGGATGGCTTAGAAATCTTGGATATTACTATTCTCTCTAATCCAATCCATGTTGGTAATTATAGTGTTGGTGAGCAAAATGCTCGTTATATTTATGCTCTCAATAACCTCTTGTTTTTAGCAAATTATGAAACAGGATTAGAAATTTTTAATGTCTCTGATCCCTCCAATCCCACAAAGATTGGTGGTTATGAAATCACTGATGGTTGTATTCTAGAACATGTTTCAGACAACATTGCCTATTTATCTTCGGGGGGGATGGAGTTAATTATTCTCAATGTTACTAATCCTTTCCAACCAGTTAAGCTAGGAGTGTATAGAGATGATGAACCTGTTCGTGCTTTCTATGTTGATACTGAGGAAAATCTCGCAATAATCAATTCACTGGACAGTATTAAAATAATAGATTTAAGTGATCCCACAAACCCAGGATTTCTGGGAGAAAATTATGAGGTTAAACCATCCTATACTTTTGGTATCTTTAAAGAAAATGATCTTGCTTATATCGGTGAATTTGAAGATGGTCTAGCAATCATCAATGTGTCAAACCCAGAGAGACCGTTTTTATTACATAAATACACCGACGATGGAGGCGTTGGGTGGGTTTTTTCTGAGGATACTATAGTTTACGTTGGTATAGTTTATTCACGTGTTAGGATTTTGAGGATTAGCGTTAGTAAATCAACAGAATCGACAACTACAGAATCAACTAGTCCCAGTTTCGAATTATTAATCGTTCTCGTGAATTTTATAGTATACTGTGGAATTAAAAAGTATCGTCATCGAAAAAAATTCAAATTTAACATAAATGATTAAGTTGAAAAATTTCGCTAAGTATGATCATTTTCGCTCCAAACAAAAACTGAATATTCTCGGTTAAATTGGAATCCTAATGATTTATACAAATGAAGCGCGACAGTATTTTTTAATGTAACATCTAAAACGATCTCATTGCTATCTTGCAATCCAAAAAAGTGCTTTAAACTGTGAATGAGTAATTTCTTTCCTAATCCTTTTCCTTGATAAATCTTCAGAATTCCAATATCTGGAATATACCCATTCCCGTTATCTAATATTGTAAGGAAACTAACTCCTATCAATTTACCGTCATGCATCAGAATACTAGTTAAATTTGCTTCAAATTTTCCCCACCTATTCTTTGTTAAATCATCAATAAATGCCCTAACAGTGTTCACGTTCTTGAAATATGGAAATACTTCATTATCAACACTCTGTTCATTATAATTAGTAATCACTTTGATTAAGGATTCTCTATAATCACTACTCCATTTTGAAAAAGTGTATCTTAATGGTAAATTAGGTTTAGGTAATGCTTTAACAGTTGATTTGCCAATTGACATTTGCCAGCGATCAAATCTTCTAAAATTACTTGCAATAAGATGATCTCTCAACTTGGATGAAAGGGGTATCCCTGCTACTCTTATAACTGTATGTTTTTTGTTTAATTGATTGAAAGTTGCGTCAAAAAGGCGTTTTTCTAAGGTTTCCTTGTCTTTTACTTTTTCTGTACAATAAAATGCGGAAATAAAGACTTCATTTGGATTTCCCTCCTCAGTAGACGTCATTACAATCCCAACAGGAACATCTTCCTTATTATAAAATGCGAAAATTTCAGCATTTCTTTCAAGAGAAGTTTTGAACCTTTCTTTGATGGGGACTGATGGAATATTACGCTGTTTCGCTATTAATTTACCATATTCCTCTAACAGATCAGAAACATCATCCAATGTTTCAAGAGTTAAGCGAATCATGATGAGTACTTCTGTCCGATTTAAAGGTTTAAACTTTAAGATACTGGCAAAATAATGGGTAGATGTTTCCCTGATTCTGAACAAGAAGCCTTTGTTATTCGTTCGATTTCTTGATATTTCCAAAAAAAAGAAACTAAAAAATGACAAATTAGCTTTCAATATGATTTCTAAATTATCTCTCATGCACATATTTGTTCATAATTTCATTTGGGATCTCTATTGCAAATTGACAAACCATATCGCCCCACAAAGCAGCCTTTAATGGTTCTACAGTTATGGATTGGTCAAACATTTCATCCCAATATAATTTAAAATATCCTCCACTGCAATAACAAAAATTCGGAGAGATTTCTTTTTCTGTCCCATCCTTTATTGCTCCCCTCACCCAGGGACAGTAACACCAGTAATATCGTTTCATGGGATTTGTGTCTGCATTCAAGAATTTTTTAATCTGATAAGGAATTTTTGAAATAATAATCCTATTATCATTTCGTACTCCTGCACCCATGGTTGGGACTGTTTTTACATATTCAAGGACTTCATCATCGACTAATTGAGCAAACATGGCAGTTCCATCGTTTCGATGCTTCTCAACCTCTTTCACAAATTGCTCTCGTTTTATTTTGAGAAATTTATCTAAATCCTTTAACTCATGCAATTTCTCTTTATCCGTTCCAACTGGTGGTCCACCATGTAAACAGGGCCGCAGCAGCTCTATTGTCTTTTCTTTTCCTAATTTCTCTTCTAATCGTTTCATTACTGATTTTGTTATTTGAGGCTTCTTTTCAGGATGAGCTCCGAGAGGAGGAATTTCAATTCCCTTGAAAATTTCATCTCGTACACCTTCTCCATGCCATTCAGCTATTCGGTCATAGAGAGTTTTCATTGCAGAGCCAGATTCTGCTATATCGATCAGTTCCTCCATGTGATTATGCATCCCGATAAAAGGGAAATATCTCCAAAGTCCAATGATAAGAT
>JBHLKC010000420.1:0-2890 GCA_048887065.1 Candidatus Hodarchaeota archaeon | reverse complement strand
GGAAAACCAGCGATATAATCATTAGGATTGTCTGAATGAAAATCATCTAAAAGTAAAAATGGATCTAATAATGTAGGTTCCGCAAAAGCTCGTTTTAAACGAACTCCAGCTCCTTCTATAGTTGGTCTACTCTTCAAGATATGCAAAATTTTTCTATTTTGGGTCATAACAATCAGAAAGGTCTCTATAGTTCGAAATTTATAAGTTTAATTTTCCCAGATTCGTATTTGAATATACAAATATCCTTGAGAGATATTTTAGAAATCTAAAAGGATACGAAACGTTAGTCAAAATAAAATTCACTGACATTTTACTAATAAATCAGAAAAAATTTTGTTAAATTTACTTATTAGTTGAAGGTTTCGGACGAAAAGAATTTTTAATTTAAAAAGTCTTAATGGAAAACTAATCAATTTTAATAATTAAATGAATAGAGAGAGATAGTAAGATGAATGAGCATGAAAGAGTAGAGTTGTATAAAAAACAAATGGCTCTGGAAGAAAAAATTGTAGAAACAGCTCAATTAGCAGTTAAAGACATGAAAAATGTGATGGTAAGGGAATTAGTTTTGGGGGTAGCTATGGATTCTAACAAACATTCTTCTTTACTAAATGCATTAATAGCTTCAATTGAAGGAAAAAATCCATTACTTAAAGAAGATATCACTGATAAACTGAAAAGTAATCTTGAAGAACACATCCAATTAGAACAGGAAGCTATTGATAGCTATAAGACTATTTGGAACAATCTTGAAGATGAAAAGGAAAAAATGATAATCAAAGCAATTCTTAATGATGAAATTAGACATCATACTCTTCTAAAGAAGATCCATAAAATGATTGTAGAGAAAGAAACAATCACTGAGCAAGATTTATGGGATATGAGTTGGAAAGATTCCCTGTTTCATGGTACACCTGGTGGATGAACTTTAAGATTGATCTAATGTCTGTAAATCTTCATAGTTTTCTTCCTGATTTTTGATGTTTAACTGTTAAACCAATTATGGCTAGGATCACTATAAGAAAATGAAAACTTGACGTTGATTGTTCAGTCCCATCTGATGTTGAGTCCGTACTATCTGATGTTGAATCCATACTCATGCTCATTGTACCAGCACCTTTTCTAGTGTGTTTGTCAAGGTAATTATCTGATGGACCTAGTGCCCAAATGATATTTACTTCACCTGTTGCAGGAATTTCTTTGTCATATTCATCTCCAGGAGCTAATTTTCGTGAAAATTCAATAGTTATTTTACCCGAATCCTCTGAACCGTTATAAGCTAGAATATCATTGGTTCCTCCTAGCTCAGTATCAGGAGGATGGGGACCATACTTTCCTGTTGAAAAACAGTCAAGGATTTCAACGGTGCTATTCATATTAACCCAACCAAAAATCATATCAGCATCTAGCATTGATACAGTAGGTTCAATTCCTATCGTAACCCATCCGTTTGTGGTTCCGATGAATCCCAAATATATTATGTCCCCTTCAATTTGCCAATAAAGAATAAAATTTCCGTCATAAAATGATTTTGAATCTGAATATTCATCTAGATTAATTATTCCATCATGAACAGGGATTTCTTCAACTATAGCCTTCGTAACCAAGGTTTCATTTTGGGATGTAATTATCTTCAAGAATGTTAAAACTGAAAAAATTACCAGAAAAGTGATTACCAAGGTTTTTAATATTGGTTTCAAATCAATCACCAATTTTGGATTATTTGATTGTATTGATTCCTCTTATCTAGTTGAAGAGAAATTAAACCTTTTATTTAGATTATTAATAAAAGTAAATTGATTCGAATTTAGAAAACCAGATATGAAAGACCTAATGAACTTTTTTTCACATTTACTAGTATTTTCATCTAGGGATTTGAAGGGTTAACTATAATTACTCAAAATTGGACTTTTCTCCCATTTTTAATTCCTAATGAATTTAATAACAGTGAAATGAAGATTAATCTACGCTTCTCTTTCTTTAATTTTATTTGTCAATACCACTCCGTCTACACCTGAATAAGGTTCGTTTTAAAAATGAGTCTCTACTAAAGAATATTAAACTGATCAGTTCGTTTAAAATCCCTAAATAATTCATAAATTCGGATTTTAACGATTAATTTTGGATGTTGTGGTATGAAGCGAGCTTTAACATTATTATTAATCTCCTTATTTTTTCTATCTTTTGTACAACCTCAATTATGTCTCCAATCTACTCTAGCAACCAACCAAGCTTCTGGAACGTTTTATGGGTTTGATTGGGAATATGGATTGCAATCTCGGAATTTCTCACAGTCTTTAGATTTCTCACAAAGCTTTTCTGAAAATGAGTCCGATTCTAACACAAAAACATATACAATTACTGCACCAATTCGGACAAAATTAGAAATAATTGATGTTTTCTGGCAACGCTGGACAAATAGAACAAGAGCAGCACCTAGTAATACTTGGGAACCGCCAGGGTCACCTCAAAACTGGTTTGGTCTTCGTGCTGATGGATTACTGACAAATGAAACTGATGGATTCGGATCATGGTATCGGTATGCAGGGATAAATATTGAGAACTGGGGAGCCGCTATACAAGCGTTAAATTTTACTTTGTTTGACCGTCAAATCGATATAGGCCTTGCAGCAGCAGATTATTCATGGTATACAAGCTATACTCTTTTAACACCGATCATAAATGTCACGATTCCAATGCAAGATTCATTGGGTGTAGTATATGATTCAATGAATGTCAGCATGTATCATATTGGTTACATTTATAACAATGGTACTCCTATTGTCACTACTGACGATATTCTTGTTTTTCAAGAATTATTGATTCCACAATTTGTCCTTATTGAGGTTAAGACAAAATTAACTCAAGTTAGTGTGACTGAAACATCATC
>JBHLKC010000419.1:0-2893 GCA_048887065.1 Candidatus Hodarchaeota archaeon | reverse complement strand
ACTAGCAAAAGCGTTAAGATTACAGGTCGCCGGAACAGCTAGTAAGACGGAGAAAATCAATATATTACACAAATTAGATATAGATCTAGCCATAAATTACTCGAAAGAAAACTTTAAAGAACATATAATGGAGTGGACTGATAATAAAGGAGTAAATGTAGTCCTAGAAAGTGTTGGAGGAAAAATCTTCAGGGAATCGCTACAATGTCTGGCACCAATGGGGAGATTGATTTTTGTTGGTCTTAGTAGTATTCGATTTAGTAAATTTAATCCTCTGACATGGTGGTCCACATACAAACTGATTCCCAAGGTGAACTTATTAGAGATGTTAGGTAAGTCTCAAGGGATCCTAGCTTTCCATGTTGGGCGATTACTTGACATCAATTATTTGGAAATCAAAAAATCCTTTGTGGATCTAGTAGATCTTGTGCAACAACATAATATTGCTCCAGTTATTGGAAATATATTCCCTCTAGAGGAGATCACAAAAGTACATCAAATGATTGAATCGAGAAATAGCATAGGCAAAATTTTACTGAAAATAGATGTCTAAGGGCAAACTTGTAAAAGGATTGATTAGCACAATGAATTAGAACCATTGCTTATTAGAAGGGATCTATAATGTATGTTCCTCATCAAAATAACATAAACTATTAATAATATACTTGTTTTGAAGAGATTTATGCGAAAGAATGAGATTATCCGTTCATTTTTCATCCTTTTAATGATAAGTTTATTCCCCATCACCATAATACAAAAACCAGCTGTGTGTATATCATATAATTACCAAATCATGGAAAATATTCCTGATTTTAAACCCCTAAATATGTCTGAAGAAATTCTAATGGGAGCAATCTTCTATTCCTGGTGGGGTGATTTACTCCTTATAGAAAATTTTCACTGGGATCAGGGAATCTCAATTACACCTAAGTGGGGACAATACAACTCAATAGATCAAACTATAGTTAGAAAACAAATCAAAACTGCACAACAGTATGGAATTGATTTTTTTGCCGTATGTTGGTTTGGTTCAACAAACAGAGCTGCATGTAGGGAAAATAGATTAGGATTGGAATCAGGCTTATTAGATTCTGAATGGGTAAATGAGATAAGATTCTGTATTTTCTATGAGCTGATTAGTCTGCTAATGCATCCTCAATTCTCATCTATTAATAAAACTCAAATGATATTAGATGATTTCAGATACATGTGTGAAAATTACTTCAATTTACCTAATTATCTCACTCTTAATAATAGGCCTGTCGTATTTATGTATGAAAGTTACAGCATAGATAGTTTAATTGACCTAGAAAACGCCTTAAATGCTTCCAGAAAAGTGTGTGTTGAATATGGGTATTCCCCGTTTATAATAGGAGACTTAGTGCGACCTACTATACCATCTACAAATTTGTTCGATTTATTCGATGGTGCTACGACCTATGCCTTTAATCTAAATCCTTCTTGGACGAATGTAATTCAAGCTATGGAAGAATATTACCCTTTATGGTTAAATACCTGCCAGAATCAACAAAAGCTGTTTATACCAGCAGTTTATCCAGGTTTTAATGATACAGGGTTTGAAGTTAGCTCGGGGCGAATCTTAACACGAGATTTGGAAAAATTTAATCAGACTCTTAATATTGGGAAGGAAACTATGGATCCAGATCATAAAATCGTTACTGTTTTTTCTTGGAACGAATACCATGAGGCAACTGCGATAGAACCAACAAAGGAAGATGGATGCACATTTCTTGAGATAGTAAACAAGTATTCGAGTTCATATGGTAATATATCAAATATGAATAATACATCAGATGAATCAATAGCTCCCCTCCAAACTTCTACAACAGATAAAACCACCCCCGTTTCCTTACTTGTTTGTAGTTTGGTGATTATTCCAATATTTAGGAGGAAAGTTAAGAAAAAATAATGTGAAAAGTCATTCATTCAACTTGGTAATTCATATCATTAATTTTTGCTAAGTTATTTTGTAGTTTTGATTTCTTTTAAAAACCTTAATTTTGACCCAACTGGCTTAAGAGTAGTATTGGTTACCCGTTCACGAAATGTTTTTCTTATGATTCTAGCTTCTTTTCTTGTAGATTTCGATTGTTTCTTTATGATTCCTTTTGACCTAATTGGAGAAATTTCCTGAACAGATAAATAGGAAGAATTGATCCAAAAACAAGAGTAACTGCAATTAAAAACAGCTGTAGACTTATATCACGCGGAAAACCAGGATATAAGGGGTTTAAATGTTCATTGAGAATGATAATTTGCTTATCTTGATCTGCAAGAAAAATTTTCTCATCATTCCAAAAAATATCGTGTGGAGCTGCGTTACTATATTCTGAAATTTCTTTTGGGTGCGAGGGGTCTGTGATATTTAGGACATATACTCCTATTTGTAAATCAGCAACATAAAGATGAGTAGTGTTTCCAGTAACACCATAAGCTTCCCCTCCAAGTTTAACATATTTTCCAAGCTGAATAGGTGAATTGGGGGTGGAGATATCAAAAATATAGACTCCATGTCTATGACATCCTAAGAAAAGCAAATCGTTATGAATTTCAACATCAATCGCACCATGTGTTAATCGAAAAGTCGATACTAATTCAGGCGAAGATGGATCTGTTACATTAAGTACTTTAAGGCCCCTCCCTGAATCTGGAAGGTAGATGAAGTTATTCTTTATCGCAACACTACGAAATACTCCTCCATCATCGTATTCTGTGACTTTAATAATATCATCAGAGGTAGAAATATCAAATATTTCCATACCTTGTGGATATTCAGTTACATACGCATAAGAACCATTAGTACATACTGAATGGGCACTTCCGCCATCATTATATTGATCTGTGATCAAAGGATTCTCTGGATCACTTATAT
>JBHLKC010000418.1:0-2894 GCA_048887065.1 Candidatus Hodarchaeota archaeon | reverse complement strand
AAACCAATCATTCTCTGTGCTTTCCCAATGTTTCATTTAGCAGGATTAGCCTTGGCTGCGCAAAGTATTTGGTTATCAGGGGCTCAAATACTGATCCCTGATCCCCGTGACATTGATTACATTATTGATGAGATAATTGAGAAGAAACCGACTCACGTTGTGAATGTCCCGACCCTGTACAATCTTATTATGAAGAATCCTAAATCAAGTGAGATTCCTAGAGAAGTCTTAGACAATATCGATGTATATGTCAGTGGAGCAGCTCCTTTTCCTAGCGAAATGATCCGTGATTTTGAGAAGCATATGCATGCTGAAAACAAGGTAATGGAGGTGTATGGGATGACTGAAACGTCTCCAGTGTCTGTAGCTAATCCATTTCTAGGAAAGAAAAAGGTAGGTAAAGTAGGACTGCCTCTTCCCGATACGGAAATCAAATTAATAGATCTTGAAACGGATGAACCTGTAGAAACTGGTGTACCTGGAGAAATCCTTGTAAGAGGGCCTATTGTTACTCGTGGTTACTTAAACAAACCTGAGGCAACAAAAACGACAATAGAACCTGATGGATGGCTCCACACTGGAGATGTGGGGATAATGGACGAAGATGGTTATATTAAGATTGTTGATAGAGTAAAAGATATGTTGAATATAAGTGGGTATAAAGTCTATTCTGTACATGTCGAAGATATTCTAACTAAACACTCTGCCATTGATTTAGTTGCAATAATTGGTATCGATGACCCGAATCGTCCTGGAAGTGAAACAGTTAAAGCGTTTGTTAAATTAAAATCAGGAATTGAAGTAACAGAAAAATTAAAAAAAGAAATCAAGGTCTATGCTGAAGAGAACTTATCAAAATACGAAATGCCGAAGCAATGGGAATTTCGTGAAGAATTACCACTTACAACTATTGGAAAAGTTCTGAAAAAGGCTCTCCGAGGGGGACATACATTACAGAGTGACGATTGATTCGGAAAGGTATTACCAAGAGGAAAGCATTTCTTTCATTCGTTCATAGATTTATTTGACAAACCTAAGTTGGCCAATCACCTAAGATCTTGCGAACAGCAACGAGTTGACCAAGGTGGTAAGAATTATGTTGTAGAAGTACAATAAAAGCTTCAATGATTGAGGCACCACGCCATGAAGGCATTTCTTTGTACCAATCAACAGTTTTAGCTATTTCTTCAGCTTCTTTGAGACCATTCTTGAACTTTTTCACAAGATTGATGAAATTGGAGTCATCTGACATCAATTCTGAGGTTGGCCAATCGTGGTGTTCTCCTATATCTTTCCAATCAACTTTCTCTCCTTTTATTCCTCGCAAGATCCCTTCTTGCCAGACAACTATATGGTGAAGTAGATCCCAGCAGGAATGATATTCACCTTCTGGTTTGCTTCTCGCATTACTAGGAGTTAATCCTTCTACTGCTTTGTTGGGTTTAATATGAGCAGTTTTCACATGAAGACTATTTATCATTGCTTCAATTAGTTGTACTTTCATGGTTTTCTTAGTTTTCTCCCTATGGTTAAAAGGATTACATATAATGTTTATTGTATTTCCTTAGCTTTCTCCCATGTCTTTGGAATTTGTACTTGTTAAAACTGATTTCAGAAGGCTCGTATCAACGTTTCCTCCGCTCAGAACACAAATAACCTTTGCATCCTGGGGTACTTGTATTTTCTTCGAAACAAGGGCTGCAAATCCAGCAGCTCCCGCAGGTTCTGTTAAAATTTTTCCTTGGATAAGAAGCAGCCGAAGAGCTTCAAGTATCTCTTTATCAGAAACCAGTACAATATCATCCACGTATTCCTTAACATGAGCTAAGGTATAATTCCCTGCAAAAGGAGCAGCTAAACCATCTGCAATCGTTTCAATTTTACTCAGAGACACAACCGAGTTCATACGAACACTTTGATACATAGCATTAGCACCGAAGGGTTCAACACCAATCACTTTCATCCCTGAATTTTTTAACTTAATCGCAGTCGCAATCCCTGAAATCAAGCCACCTCCGCCTACAGGTACTACTACGACATCTAGAACTCCATCTAAATCCTCGTAAATCTCTAAACCGATAGTTCCCTGACCAGCGATAATAAATGGATCATCGAACGGGTGAACCATAGTCAATTCCCTTTCCTCCATAACTTCCCGACATTGATCCATAAGACCTTTACCGCTTTCTTGCATAATAACCTCTGCGCCGTAACTCTTAGTCGCTTTAATCTTATTTTTAGCTGAATATGGAGGCATAACAACCACCGCTTGAATGTCCAGCAAAGAAGCAGCATATGCAAGACTTTGAGCGTGATTTCCTGCTGAAATAGTAATGACACCTCGCTTCTTTTCTTCCTCAGTCAGATTGTGGAACTTATTCAACACACCCCTCAATTTAAATGATCCAATCCTCTGAAATACTTCTGCTTTGAATTGTAGATTCATATTTCTAGGGTACTCTAAATTTTTAAGAGAAATTAAAGGAGTATGATAAACATGATCCGCAATAACCTTTTTTGCATTGATTATGTCTTGTAAATTGACCAATAAATCCCTAGACATTTTATTTTCCACATATTGGCATAGATACTTCCTGGAGCTGACAATAAATCTATTAATATTTGAATTTTTGTTTTCTAATTTCTTTAAGGGACGGTGGGAAATGTAATCCAATTTAATTTACATTCAGAATTATTTTAGATAAAGACAAGATAGTTTCACCATTTCTTTTAATTGCTTCTACTTCATTAACAAGTTTAAAACAATAATTAGGTCATGAATATACAAATTAAGATTAGAATTGGCTAATTAAGCCTATAAGTTGGTCAGTCTATTCATCTCTTATGCCCACAGAATAGACCCTAAAGTAAGCTTCGAGAGAAATTTATTCTTT
>JBHLKC010000417.1:0-2898 GCA_048887065.1 Candidatus Hodarchaeota archaeon | reverse complement strand
TTGGAGCGCTTTGGTTTTTGACATCACAAATCAAGATTCTTTCATAAATCTAGTCAATTGGATTAAATCTTACTTCAGCTTTACTCGTTACACTAGGCATACTCGTACATATTACGTTTGTTGAAGAAAAAGAGTTCTTAGAAAGGTTTGAATCATTTCGTGGATATAAGAAACAGGTTCCAGCGTTTATCATTAAACCTAGTCAAGTTCTACCCTTTCTCAGATATGTACTTGCTCTATAGAAAGGTTTTATTACATAATCTTGCCTTATAATTTATATTTGTAACAGAGAGAGTTCACCTAAAATGGAAATGATTTTTCCCTCCCTTTGTCGGAAAAACTCGATCATAGATTAGAGATGTTTGATTACTCCTTGCATCGTTTCAGACGGAGGAGAAGAATTATTGTCCCCTTTTCCGTGAAATGAAGAATAAGAAAGTGAGACAGAGGACTAATACTTCAAATTCAAAACCTGGTGTGTCACTAGCTGTATCCTCAACCACCTGTGCTTTGAATAACCACGATTCCGAACCAGATGTAGCTGTAATCACTAAGCTTCCATCTGATAATTGAATAACAGAATCCAGTCTTTGATCTTCAGAATCACCTAAAGTGGCATTCCATTCGTGGTTACCATTTGTATCGGTTTTTACAAACCATAGGTCATGATTTGCTTCATAAGTTACACCAGTATTACCAGCAAGAAGATACCCACCGTCATTAGTGTGAATTAAATAGTTGAATTTGTCTTCAGGCATATTATGATAATTATGATACCATATCTGATTTCCATTTGAATCAGCTTTGAGAAGATAAATATCATTATTTAATACTTGATAATGCTCTCCTCCGAATACATAACTTCCATCAGCAATTTGGATCATAGACGAAAACATCCCACAATCAAAGGTTTTATTCCATTCTGGTTGTCCACTAGCATCAGTTTTTACCAACCAGGCGTCATCATTTCCCATACCTTGACCATAAGAGTCAGTACGACCTGCTATTGCATAACCCCCGTCTGATGTTTGAATTACGGTTGATGCGACCTCTGACAATTCTCCTCCAAAAGAACGATTCCACTCAGGAACCCCTTGAGAATCTGTTTTTACAAGCCACATATCGTAGGCGCGCCACAATTCACCTTCCGCAGAACCATTATAATTGGTACCACCCGCTAGAATGAGTCCACCATCTTTCGCTATTATAAAGGAATTAATCCAATCACTCTTTTCACCTCCAAAGGTAATGTTCCATTCTGGTTTTCCTTTAGAGTTAAATTTCCGAAGAAGGACATCTGCATCTTGACCGAATACTCCTCTTCTACCTACAACGACATAGCCATCATCAGATGTTTGAACAAGAGCTCTACTCCAACCAAGAGTCTCTATAATCGTAGTATTCCATTCCTGTTGGCCATTAGCAGTGAATTTTACCAACCTCGAATATGAGTCTTCTTTGCTACTAATAACCGCAAATCCTCCATCTGATGTTTGGACCAAACCTCGTGGTTCATCTTTTCCTATTCCACCAAAGGTTACTTCCCAATCTATTTCAAGCTTCATAGTAGCCGAAATAGCCGCATTGCTAGGAGTAATTACTCCCAAACTCACAAATATAAGCATCAATGTAAGAAAAGAAATTTTGACCAATCTCTCTCTCATATTTTTTTCATTTCTTAGCTTTCTCAATTTTATATTCATAGACAATACCTCCATTTTTTTTTTTGAACTCCATTCCAATTCAGTTTTTAGTTAGGTTTCATTTTCCATATTCTTATTGATTCGTAAACGAACACTCCTGTCCCGAAGATTAAATAAAGAAGAAATACGAAATTTGTGGGATTAAATAGGTATTGATCACCCCCCCTCAGAAGAACCAAGAAAAATCCTAACAATCCCGCTATATATACACATAAGTAAACCGAAAATCGAGGAATGATGCGATATCCAAACCTTATGTAGAAACTTAAAATCCCAGATTTAATTTCTTCTTTAATAAAGTATTTATCATTCTCTGTTTTGGACACGATCCCATTCTCAACTAACTTGTTAATCTGAAAAGATACTGAGGAGGGCGAGGGAATATTGAGTGCTTTTTGAATTTCTCGTATGCCATGGGGCTCATGGGTTAGTAAATACCAGTAAATCTGAAGAGCTTTTCCTTGAAGTGGTTCAAGGGTTTTTTTCTCAATTGTTTTCTGTTCGTGGGAATTACGAAACATCTTTTTCAAAATAGTCTTGTATTCACGATAGGATCTCACAGAAACATCTCCGTTCTAAATTTTCTTGCCAATCTGGTATTTCCAACTAAAGTATACACAGCTACTCCAACTAATCCCAGAATAATTAATGAAAATAAGGGTATAAATAGAAATGTGATTTGATTAATGGTAGAACCAAGTCGAAGTAATTTAAATCCTCCTTGTAGATTTACTTCGATATAACGTAACGAAGAATTAGCACTCACTGTTGATAATCTCTCCCAGGTAGATTTTTGATCATTATATTGAAATAACGCGAGTTCATTGACCGAAAGATTTCTTATTTCATCAAAATCGTAATAACAGCGGAAGTTATAGACTGTATTTTGATCTGTAGTTTCTAAAGTGAAAAATTTACCCGATGCTTGCAAATTTGGATAAATTAATTCTAGTTCACGACTCATTTGCATTGTTAAAACAATTGAATCTGTGTAGTTATTTGAAACGATTGAATCGGTAGTCGGAAGATAAAGTGAAACATCTGTGGGAATTTCAACTTGGGTAATTCTAAATCTGGATTGATCAACAGGTAATGAATAATTAAATTTAATTCGATTCGCTGGACTTAGATAAAAATAGGGGGATGTAACTGCTGATTTCCAGTAATAAACTACTCTTTGAGATAAAAGTAGAAA
>JBHLKC010000416.1:0-2900 GCA_048887065.1 Candidatus Hodarchaeota archaeon | reverse complement strand
TACAACAATTATGATAACCTGCTCTCAGGATTCAATGATCAGGGTTTATGTATCGATATGAATGCGGTTCCACGAACCGCTCTTACTCGTCAAAGTGAATATTCTAGGTCTTTTTTCATACAGTTTTTAGAGGAGTGTGCGGATGTTCCTCAAGCCCAAGAATGGTTAACCGCGTATGATGTTCCTTTTTTAGAAAATGATCAAGCCCACATTGCTGATAAAACTGGAAATGCTATGATTGTTAGTCTAGATAACAATGGTGAGGTCTATATGACCAATAAATCAGGTGATTATTTAATCTCTACCAATTTTAATCCTGCTCGTCAGGAGGATCTACCTGGTCTACCTAGGCCGACATGTTGGAGATATGAGCTTGCTTCAGAACTATTTAATACAACAACTAACGTAACAGTCGAAACCTGTGAAACAGTATTATCTAGGACAGCTTTAGTTCCAATGTACTCGTATATTTTCGATTTGCAGAATGGCTTAATTTATTTGTATTCCCATGGTGATTTTGAACGAGTAGCGGTTTTAAATGTGGAAAAAGAATTAGCGAAAGGAGTTCATTCATACGCTATTGAAACATTGGTAGCAGAGCAAAATGGCCGATTATCAGAGTCGCTTTTGAGGAGTATCATTATATCAATTCTATTAATTCTGTGTGTCTGCGGAATTTTTAGCGGTCTTTACTTTTTCAACTTAAGGACTAAGTTAGCAAAGAAAAATCAACTACCTAAGAATAGTATTGACGAAATAATGAATAAAGCTGATTTCACAAATGATAATCTAGCTACTAGAATTAAGAATTTCCTACTGATTCGAAAGTTCTTTTTATCCATTTTCTTCATTTCAGTGCTAATCCTAGTTCTAACCTTCTTTTCTTTTCCCATCCTTCGAATTTTCAATGCATTGAGAACCTGGAATAGCGATATTCGTTTAAAATTATCCCTAGATTCAATATTAAGTAGTGCCATTACTTTAATTTTATCGAGTTTTATTCTCACACTTATGTTCTTAACAGGTTTATGCGTTTTAATTATCATTGGTTATTATGCTTTGAAATTTTCCTTTAAATTAAAAGTAAACCTATCAGGTCGGACTCAGGTAGATGAAACCAAAAATGACAGACACGAATTCAATCCAAAAGAAATGATAGGAAATCTTCAACCTTTTAGCAGATTATTCTTATTTGTTATAATTTTCGCAAGTTTGATTTTACTTCTCAAAATTTTCCCAATTCCAATTTCTTTTCGATTAATGACTGATATAGAAAGCTATTGGCAAGTTTATATCACAGCAATTATTATTTTTTCGATAGGAATCTTATTTCGACCGTCGATTGCCAGTATTATTGGCCTATCAGGATTAATTATCGGTGAAATTGTATATTGTCTATTGTTTCAATGTGGGGGTGAATTATGGTTCAATATAGCTCTTTCTGTGTTTAGCTTTGGAATATCTATTACCTTTATTTCATTCCTAAGAAAGAGAAATGAAGCGTTAGCGATGATTCTTGGAGCAAGTTGGCTCTTCTTTGGTTTCTATATACCAATGAACCTTTATCTTGAAGGAATTTTTAATTTTGGAGAATCAAACGTACTCTTGATATCATTGATTAACTTAGTACTTAGCTTCGTGTTAATTCCCTTTGCTCTTCTACTCACTAAGGGAGTACGAATTATCTTTAAAACAAAGTACTTAGATGACTTAATTTTTGAGGAGAATTTATCATTAGAGAAAATTAGTAAATCTTATCAAAAAATAAAAAAAAGAAATTAAATAAATTGCAAAGCTTTCAAAGATTCGTGAAAAAATTTGAAGATAGAATCTGTTTCTTTCATTCATTTGCCCTGCAGATTGTTTCAAAACTTGCTCTTGCAATGGTTGCCTTGGCAATCTTGTCCTGTTGATGTGAGAATTAACCAAGACCATCGAATCCGTGATTGAATGTCTGTGAACAATATTAATGTTGATCACTCTTCTAACTCATTAAAGTAGCATAATATAATTTGTGAATAAGTGCTAATCCAACTTTGTTGTTATTTTATTAAAATAGACTATTTTCCGAGGTAGAGTACATAAAATGTCACTAAGACTGGTTTGACGACATATCGTGAAGTATCCTTTTTCAATAAATAACCGTTTAATGCCTGATAAGAAACATTTTGTCACCCTTTTCTGGTTGTACAATATTTACTGTCACTAATGGCGAGGTAGTCCTCTTCGGGAATAATGAAAATAATTTAAATGTGAAGGAGAGAACAGATTTATTCAAAAACCCTTATCGGTCAATTTTGCTACGATTAAAAAGCAATTAATCCTAATAATTGACTTTCTTCATCTTGGTTTTTTTATTTAATCTGATTTAACGGCTCCATTTGATGCCCCTTATTATTATAATAGGAATTTTAGATCAATATAGCTTAAATTGTTCTCAAACGTGAAGATATATCGTTTCAAATGTTCTCAAACGTGAAGAACATATAACTTTATATGTTTTCAAGTCAATAATCTCACCATCAATAATTTCACTATTTATTGATATAATATTAGAAGTTGGTTTAAATGACTGATCAAATAGTTCTTGAAATCAATAATCTCACTAAATATTATGGAAAATTCCTTGCTGTAAATAATGCAAATATTAGTGTTAAAACAGGAACTGTTCACGGATTTTTAGGGCCAAATGGAGCAGGAAAAACCACCACTATTAGAATTATTTTAAGCATACTCAAACCATCAGATGGAGAGGTAAAATTATTTGGAATTCCTGTTGATCGATCGAATGTCCAAATTCATGATAGAATTGGATATATTCCCGGTGATGTGGCTTTATATGGCCATTTAACTGTCAAACAAATGCTTGATTATTTTGCTTCTCTAAGACCAAATCGACC
>JBHLKC010000415.1:0-2905 GCA_048887065.1 Candidatus Hodarchaeota archaeon | reverse complement strand
GAGAGATTACGTGACAGACAGAAGGCAGATTTATACGAGGCACAAATTGACCAATTCGAGGAAGAAAATAAAAAGCGAAAAAGGAATAGAGAGTATTTAGATTGGTATCTTGGTTCTAAAAAATAAATTAAACCATTAGTTACCAATCCAAATTATCCATAGTCCGTACTATAGTGCTGAAACCAAAAATATTGGCCTTCTACCCCCCATTAAAGCAGTTAAGTGTATAGTGTTAAATAAGAAATTCATCTTATTAAATTTAAATCTTCTATTTTTTATTTGTTTTAAAAACGGGCCCTGCGGAATTTGAATCCACGACTTCTTTGGAGGATGAATGGAAATCCGATCATTTACTCCGGAGGCAAGCGCTCTATCCATGCTGAGCTAAGGGCCCGATCCTTCTATTCTGTCCTATTAATCGAATCTAAGATAAATGATTTTTTTTCTTTTTTAGCGGACTCGGGGGGATTTTCAGAGTCCAAACTTGTGTTCGTATCTTTTGAACCCCCGACTTTCTGCTTTCTCTATGAATTAATATATAGTTACAAATAGGAGGCAGACGCTCTATCCATGCTGAGCTACGAGTCCATTTCTACTTAAAGATACATGGCGGATCCGAGGGGATTTGAACCCCCGACCTGCGACTTAGAAGGCCGCCGCTCTATCCAACCTAAGCCACGGATCCAGCGCTTTAATTCATGAAGTTTTCGATAGATATTTCTTTCTTTTCCAAACAATACCTTGAAATGAGACATTTGGAGAACAAAATCCAGATATTGAAATCCTCTTAATAAATTCTTACGAAGATACAGCCAGAAAATCCTAATTGCTTTATCATGAGATGAATTTTAGCTTCTAGGGGGGGAAAAAGGATGATTAACTTGGAGACCCAAAAGTTTTTGTAGTTGATGAAACTTGTTTCGGTTGCGAGGAGGATATCGTTGAAACATGCTTCCTTTTGTCCCAACCAATTAGAGCTATAGATAACACTTCATCTATGTCTTTGACTGGAGTTATTTGAACAGATTGACTGGTGTCCTCGTCGAGTACAACATCTTCATAATTTGCAGCAGGTATCAATATTTGTGTGATTCCGACTGATGCAGCTCCCTCAATCTTTGCTGATGTTCCTCCTACAGGAAGAACCTCACCCCGAACTGAGAGCGATCCAGTCATAGCCAGATCTTGGCGAACTGGAAGATTTAATAAATCACTCATAATAGCTGTTGCAATAGTTACACTCGCGCTATCTCCTTCAATACCATGAGTTCCTAAGAATTGGATATGGACATCCATCTTTGAAATATCTTTTCCTGTATATCTTTTAATCAAAGCTGAAACATTCTGAACAGATTCTCTTGCAATAACACGAAGACTCCCTGTGGCTATAGTTTTTCCACCTATTCCTTGTGCAGGAACCACTAGAGCCTCAATAGTCGTGATATGACCCCCTCGGGCACCACCCGTTGGATCAGCTAAAACTGCAAGACCATTGACACGACCAACCATACCCCCAGTGGTTTGTATAACCTGATATTCTTTTTTATGTTCTACTTGCCTATCAGCTATTTGATTTTCAAGAGAACGAGCAAGATTTCTCGATTTAAGAACATGGCGAGTTTCGACAAAGGGGGCTCCCTCTTCACGAGCAAGATCACCTGCAGCCCTTACCATTCCACCCAGATCCCTCAACATAAGTGAAAGTCTATTCTTGCGATCAGCACGTTTTTTAGCCTCTAAAATTATTGCTAATACTGCAGTCCGTGAAAAATGGGGGATCTTTCCATCTTTAGTCACTTCTTGTGCTACAAATCGTACTAATTTGCGACGATTCTCCATTGTGTCAGGCATAGAATGATTTACAGCAATTTCGTAACCATATCCCCTAATACGAGACCTTAACGCAGGGTGCATCCGTCGGACTGTATCAATATTTCCTGAAGCTACTAATACAAAATCACAAGGAACGGCTTCAGTTCGCACCATGGCTCCACTAGATAGCTCTGATTGACCTGTAATAGCTAGCTGTTTATCTTGCATTGCTGTAAGTAGTTGCTGTTGAGTTTTTTGATTTAATGTGGCAACTTCATCTATATAAAGAACCCCTTTGTGTGATTTATGAATCAATCCAGCTTCAACTCGATCGTGAGCAGGAGTTCCTAATCCTCCTGATTGAAATGGATCATGACGAACATCCCCTAGGAGAGCTCCTGCATGAGCCCCAGTTGCATCGCTAAATGGAGCACTTGAACTTTCGGAATTGTCCACTAATAGCTTGGGAACCAAATTTTCTCGTCTACTACGAAATTGACCAATTACAAAAAATGCAACAAGTGCCACAAATATACCAAATAAAAGTTGATCTAATCCCAAGAATATTAATGTTATGATAATAATTAATGCAGGAATACCTAAAAGTAACATACTACGTTGTTGATCAGCCTTTCTAGCTAATTGTTTATAGTGATCTACAATTTTGCGCCCTTCCCTGCCTGGAACAGTCATAATACGGGGCGTGTGAGAATCATTTTGATTAGGGAGGCATAGAATATCCTCTAATTCTTCTCTTGGTAGCAATTCAGCCAGTGCTTGTCCTAACATCGATTTACCAGTGCCTGGGTCTCCTATTAGGAGAACATTTCGACGTTGGATTGCTGCTTTCTTGATAATTTCAACTGGTTGTTCTTGACCAATAACTTGATCGACAAGGCGAGAAGGAATTGGGACTTCTTGTGTTGTTTCAAAATCCATATCAACCTTAATTGATTCGATTTTTGTTTCAGGTTTTTTTTCCATTTGCTCATTCCACATTTTGAAGAGACGGATGAAACACCAATATTAGGGGTGATCATTTTAGAGTAAATTATTTTTTGTTAAACCTAGTGTGGCCCTTTTTTTTCAACAC
>JBHLKC010000414.1:0-2911 GCA_048887065.1 Candidatus Hodarchaeota archaeon | reverse complement strand
TTTGTGGTTATTTTTTTCATTAATGACTGGTACATCGCAAATTAAGTATTTTACAGATGAATTTACGATTAACAATTATATTCTGAGCTCTGATGTTACTAATATGATTATCAAACTTATATTAACGAGCATTGTCATCATTGGACTGATAATATTTATTATAAAGAATTTTGATTCAGAAGAGATTTATGCTTGGCTTATTGAAACCTGGTTTTTCGCTAAATCAATATTTCCTTTAATCATTATTGGTGTAATCATTGCAGGATTCATTAAGTTTTTAATCCCTCCCGATTTAGTCGCCGTTTTAGTTGGGCGAAATACGGTTCTGGCTAACTTGATAGGAGTTTTGTTTGGAGTTTTTATGTACTTTCCAACATTGATGGAAGTACCTGTAGCAAAAATCTTCTTGGAGCTAGGTATGGCTCGCGGGCCACTACTTGCCTATCTCTTAGCGGATCCGGAATTATCAATCCAAAGTATTCTAGTCACTAGAAAATTTTTAGGAGAAAAGAGAAACGCGTGTTACGTGGGATTAGTCACATTATTTACAGTCATTGCTGGACTAATCTTTGGTTTATTCCTCGGTCAAGGAATAGGTATATGGTGATCTCGATTAAACTCAAGATATATGCGAAGTGGATCTAATGAGTGAAATTGAAAGCTCAACAAAAGGATTATCTCTTTTAGACAGGTTATTACCTGTATTTATTCTAGTAGCTATGGCTATTGGATTATTCATGAATAGGCTTGTCCCAAATATTCAAAAAATGTTTAGCGAGTTTCGGATTGATTCTGTCTCTTTGCCAATTGCTATCGGGCTTCTTTGGATGATGTATCCCGTATTAGCAAAAGTTCAATATGAGAAAATACCAGATGCTCTAAAAGAGTATAAACTCTTCGGTACCTCAATTTTTCAGAATTGGATTCTTGGACCGCTTTTTATGTTTGCTGTAGCCTGGATTTTTCTAGCAGATCTCCCAGGATATCGGCAAGGTATAATTTTAGTAGGACTAGCTCGATGCATCGCAATGGTTCTTATCTGGAATATGTTAGCAGGAGGAAATGCGGAAAAATGTGCTATTCTAGTAGCTTTGAATAGTGTCTTTCAGATTTTCTTTTATGCAATTTATGCGTGGATTTTTATTGGAATAGAAAATCTAGATATCCTTGATATTGCACGAAGCGTCTTTATCTTCCTAGGTATCCCAATGATTGCAGGTTTTCTGACTAGGGAGATTTTACGTCGCAAAAAAGGCGATAAATGGTATAATACTGTTTTTACTCCAAAATTAGGTCCAACAGCTATTTTTGGCCTGCTTTTTACAATAATCATCATGTTCTCAATGCAAGGTGAGAAAATCTTAAACCAACCTCTTGATATCATAAGAATTGCGGTACCTCTTTTCGTCTATTTTATAGGAATGTTTGTTATCAGCTTCTTCATTTCAATTGCCTTGAAATTTAGATATGCTGATACTGTCACCTTAAGCTTTACTGCAGCCTCAAATAATTTTGAATTGGCCATTGCGGTCGCTGTTGTTACATTTGGGATTGATTCTGACCAAGCACTAGCCACGGTTGTAGGTCCTTTAATCGAAGTACCAGTTCTACTACTTTTGGTATATCTTGCTCTTTGGTTAAAAAAATACTTGTTTAAGGATGAAAATCAGGATAAACAACTGAAAAGGGAGGTGATTCACTAATGGGAAAAGTGATTGAAGTGTTTGGGCCAGGATGTGCCAAATGTAAAGCTTTGAAAAAGAGTGCTGAAGAAGCTGTAAAAAAACTTGGTTGGCAAGAAGCAGAAATTCGATATATTACTGATATGGATGAACTTGTGACAAGAGGTATTTTGTCTACTCCAGCGTTAGCAGTTGACGGCAAAATCGTGGTTTCAGGAAGATATATTCCGCCAGATAGACTTGTACCAATTCTCCAAGAATTATAATTATCCCAAGATTTAGATAGGTTATCCACAATGATTAAACCAAGAATAGAAGTAATCTCTCCTGCAGGGGTTTGTAATTGTTCTTTTTCTGTTTGGATAAATAAAGTATGGGATATTTTACAGGAATATCGTGATGAGGTAGAAATAGAAAGTTTAACATCAGATTCTTTACGTGCAAAAGAGCTTGGTGCTGGTGGTCGCTCTGTCGTTGTGAATGGAGAAGTAACTCCTGTTTTTGAGCTTGAACGAAAGTTAAAGGGATTGTTGTACAAAGAAAAACAGGGTTAAAGTATCGTTCGTTCAAACCTTTTTTTCAATTCCTAGTTTTAAGAGATAATATCTGTGACGTAATCTTTAACAAAATTAAGCTCTTCTGATTTTATTATAGACCAACTTCCCTTCTTCTTTATTCGCTGAACATAAAAAAAGAATTTTATCTTTTTTAGAAAAGTAAACAGTACATCCTGAAGAACAACAAAAGAAATTAGAAGAGTATGTTAAAGCTGCACTTTTATCTTTGGAGACTTAGTATAACAAAAGTCGTCCTTTTATTAAGAAGAAGCATAAAAAGAGACATAGTAAGAAAATCTTTCAAACTAGTCTTATTATAAATAGAATGAAGGGATGATATTACTACTTTAAAAGCCTAAGAGAATTGAGTATTGTCAGGATTGTTACACCTACGTCCCCAAATACAGCAGCCCACATTGATGCAACACCCATTGCTCCTAGAAAAATGAAAAGGGCTTTAATCCCCAAAGCCATTGCGATATTCTGTTTAGCAATTTTATTTGTTTGTTTAGAAATATCAATAGCTTCATTTAATTTTGAAGGTTTATCATCCATAATCACTAAATCAGCCGCTTCGATAGTCGCATCTGATCCAATTCCACCCATTGCCACACCAACATCTGCTCTAGCAATCACAGGAGCGTCATTGATACCATCTCCAACAAAAACAAC
>JBHLKC010000413.1:0-2928 GCA_048887065.1 Candidatus Hodarchaeota archaeon | reverse complement strand
GTATATTTTGGTTACACGGAACCCCCAAGGTTGAAAGCGAAGACACCAAAAGCTGCAATTAAGAAAACCTTGAAATCTTTACGTAATAGTAAATTAAGTGCTATTCTGGTTTTCAGTCTTACTGGTCTAGTATTTAGTAGGATCGGTTTTTGGGCTGTTCAACATACGTTAGTTGGAGATTACTACATCAATGCTCTTGGAATGGCTTTTGTACTCGCAGGATTCAACATTTGTGCAGCAGTTAGTTCCATAGTCATCAGAACGCGAGTAAACAAACTATCAAACTTCTTTACTTTCTTAGCTATAATTATTGTTGAAGGATTCTACTTTTGGAGTCTGATACAGGTTTCCAACCTCATCGCAATCCTTCTTGTATCATTAATAGCTCAAGTAACGCGTGGCATTCGAACTCCTTTAATTCAGGCTTTCTTACAAGAGTCCATTAGTTCAGATACACGAGCAACTTTCGTTTCTTTGATGTCATTCACTGGATCATTGCTGTATTTCATCTTCTCATTGATATCTGATATCTCTAATTTGTCTCGGGATGTTACACTCAGTCTTGGACTTTTAGGACTGATGGCAATAGCATCTGTGTTCATCGGATTATTAGTGAGAAATATTTTGAGTAATTCATCAGTATCAGTTCCATAGCGGAGTATATATTAAAAATGGCCTAAAAATCTCCCTCCATCCCTTTTTTTTTTAAAAGAGATATGTTATTTGTTATAATCCAAGTTCTTTTTTGATTAAGGTCTTTAGGATTTCTTTCTGAATTTTTTGCTTATTAGGAATAGAGTTATCCCCTAGTATTTTTTTCCCCGCATCCATAAGTTGCTCTTTGGCGATTTCTTTTGCTCCAGTCTCATTTATAATTTCCTTTACTGCGCTGCTCAAGGCTGTAGACATAGCTTCTTTTGCTGCTCCTTTTGCTGCTCCTTTGGCAAGACCGCCAATTTTTTTCATCTTTCTTCAACTCCTCATGAATTTAGTGTTTTATAATACAGACACCTCTTCATTGATTCATTTTTTAAATTATCCTCTCTTGAAATTATTCATTATCTGACTATCAAAAAATCCTTTGTATCTTGTCAATTCAATAAGAATTAGCAATTTTGGATCCACTAAGAGTAGATCACTCCCCTAGCATTGATATCTATGATTCAATTCTATATCTTGGAACAACAATCTTAGCTGAAACGACTGTCCGTTTTTTTAAAAATCAGATGTACGTGTGCTCACTATCACGATGACGCAACAGTATAAATTCTGGATTTAACATTTCACGGGGGTGGGGTTGATAACGTTCAGAATGGAATGAATAAGGAAATAAAGCGTTCAGACCTTGGACAACCAAACGTCCTACAGGATGACGTGTCTGAAAAAGTTCTAAAGAGATGGCTCTGGTTAATTGGCGAGTTTTTCTTTCATCATAAACCCCAATGGAATGAATATATTCATGTAGCAAAAGATGGAATAAATATGCCTTATAATATGTTTTTTGTGATTCTTCCCACATTACTCGAAGTGCTGATTGGTTTAAATATATTTCATTTGTACCAACTTTATGAAAACCACCTACGAATGTCCCACGATTATAACCTAATTCTACTAGTCCCAAAAGAATACCTGGTCTGGATTTATCCAAAAAATGCTTAACAATATCAATGACCAGCTGAAACATTTGAGAAAATGATTGATCCGAGAAATCTATGTTTATTTCTTCATATTTTTCCACAAAAGCCTCTAGTATATCCTTTTTGAACATAAGATTCCCTAACTGTTACTAAATGTACTTAGTATAATATGACTGGGTTATTGGTTTCGTATATAATAAGCAAGTTAGAGCAAAAAAGAATGATTAATTTGAATACATGTGTTCAACCTTAGGCAATATGTAATTTTATTGAAAAATTCAAGTAAAGAAATTGACATCTTTACTTGATTTTTTTTCTACTCATTGGGACGTTTTTTGGTAAATATAGTTTCTTTCGCTACTGGGGAAAAGTGGTGTGTTACTGATCCCCAATTTTCTATCAATCCTTCAGCTGATTTTTCTCGCAAATGTTTAATTGTAGGTAAGAGGCTATTTTCGAGGTTGTTTATTGCTAATAATGAAGCACCAACAATAATTGAACCAAGTAGCAGAAAAAATAAGCCTAGAGTCCATAATACCAGCAATAATAATCCAAAAAGGTCTAGAGTAAATCCAGCTACTTGTATCTGTCCTGTAGTTGTTGGTTGTTGCATAAAAGCGGTTGAACTACCAACTTCTACTCCTAAAACGCCCAATGAAAGGAATCCAGAGAAACCGATAATGACACCTAAGCCATCTCTCATGATTTTACCTAAAGGTTTAATTGCATTGATATCTCCTTGGGGACTTGTTTCTAATAATTTAAAGCCTCCCTCATTGAAAGCCCATACCAAGGGGAAATAAATGACAAGTAATACTAGGGCAATAGGACTTAAAAGAGGACTAAATGTCAAGGCTTCACTTTTTTCACCTGGGTAATACTGTACAAAGAATATTGTTAGTATGGCAGCTAAAGCTGTCGGGAAAATTAGGATGTCATACAATCTTTGTATATAGAGCTCTCTGAGTGTTGAACGAAAAGAGGATAGGTCAATTATATCAACAAAGCCCTCTTCAACATAAAAATCTCCATCAAAATTAAAGATCGGTAAGTAAGAAAGTAACTTCCCAAATTTACCATTTAATCTCTTTAGCAAAAAAAAAGTCCAATATTTTCCTCCAAAAATTCTCGCTAATCGTGAAATTACTAAGAAAAAGGCTGTTACTATCCCAAAACCCCCTCCAATCGCTACTGCAATGAGTACATTTCGACTGACTTGTATAAATTCATCAAAAAAATCATCTATTAATTGCCTATAGATCTGACGAGCCCATTCTGTTAAACCTAAATG
>JBHLKC010000412.1:0-2930 GCA_048887065.1 Candidatus Hodarchaeota archaeon | reverse complement strand
CCTTATAGAGGGAGTAAAAAAAGAAATTCAAGAGGGAATTACTAGTGGTTACATTGATCCTGAAAAGGTAATAGGAGCATCAACTTTTGATTGGATGGATTATCGGGTTACCCCACGGTTACGAGGTCGTAAAATTTCAAAAATTAAAGAATTTATGCAAACTCCTACTGAAAAATTAGCTGAATTACCAGAACTAACAGATAATCTAATAGAACGGTCTAAAAAAATTCAAAAAGAGGCATTAAAACAGCTTAATGGAAGTGATTCATTATATCAATTGCCAGGTTTTCAGGAATCGATGCTCTCTGATTTTGATCGCCTTGAAATCCAAGGATTAATCGATTTCCTTTTGAAAGAGGAACAAGACCTCCGAATAATCCGTGGCTTGATACCTCGTTTGATTTCAATGAAGCAAGATGAGATATATGATCAAATAAAGCAAGTCGAGACTTATGGAGCATTTCTAACAAAAAATGCTTTATGGCTAGATTCAGAGCTCGAGATTGAGTTAAAGAATCTTGGTATAAAGACAGTATATGATTTTATCCAGACTCCATCCTATAATTTATTAGAGCTCAAGAAACTCGATCGTCATATTTTAGAAACAATTAAACGAACATATGGAACACCTATACCTTTTTTAAGCGCTGAAAGTCGAGATAAACTAGAATCTCAAAATATCTTTTGTTTAGAGGAATTACAAACTGTTTTAACAGAACAGAAATTGAAACCTAAAGCCTTACATATTCAATCCGAGGAAATTCTTAGCCAATTAAGTGCTCCTATTTCATTTTTACCGATTCCAAGTAAGTATTATCAGAAACTTCATCATATAGGTGTTTCACGCATTATAGATTTCCTAATATGGAATGATAATGATTTACACCGAAATACAGGGATTTCATATAAGCTTATTGAAGAGGTAAAGAGTAGTCTTTCCCCCGAAAAAATAAAATCACTTATAGATTCAAAATCCCTTCCAATATCTAGATTACAGAATAATCTCAAAGGTAAATCTTGGGAACTGTTAATTCAATCTGATCTAACTCTTCAAGAAATATATTATTCTTTACCTTATTCAAATAACGCGATATCACGTTTTAAACTTGCTGAAAAAGATATAGACATTTTAAATGAATTATTCAATACCCCTATTTCAAGAATTCCTCAAATAAAGGCAAAATGGGTAGCTAATCTTCGTGCTAACCGAATTAATACCTTTATCGATTTAGTTTCTTGGTCAAGAGACAGTCTAGCAATGGTTATCGGCCGTGATCGAGATTTTATTGATAGCCTTTTTACTGATTTTCCATCATTCAATCTTGGAATGCCCTTGATCAGTTTAGGTGTCCTCTCTGCGTCTGAAATGAAAATCTTGAAGTCGAAAGGATATACAACTGTTGAAGATGTATACTTTTGTGCTAATAAAGCAACTTTTGGAGTCATGGGAGTCAAATGGAAGACCATTGAACGATATCAAAGAAGGCTAGAAACCCCTGTTGCAATGTTACAGCTCAGTAGTAGCTCTGATGAGGCAAAGATTCGCATCTCACACGCAGGATTGGAAAGATTAGCTTCCAATGGGATAGATCAAATTATTAAACTTATTTACTGGGAAAAAGACGATCTGAAATCTATTCTCCGCATGTCTCTAAATCGTATCGAAGAATTAAAACAGTCTATTGCAATAAAAGAACATGGTATGCCTCTAGAAAAGATCAGCGGTTATAATCGTAAGACAATGTCAACATTGATAGGATATGGAATCGAAACAGTTGAGGATCTGTACTTTAGTGCTAGTGAGGATATGCTTGATGAAGAGGATGAATTAGATTGGGCATATGTGCAAAAAGCTATTGAAGCTCTTGATCTACCCATAACTTTCCTCAATGGAGTAATTGCGAATAAATACATTGAAATTTTGGTTAATAAAAGAATTGACTCAATAATTAGATTCCTAATAACATCAACCGAGGAACTCTCCGAAATATTAGGGACTCCACCTGAAAATGTTGAAAATCTACGTGAAAAAGTAAATCTTATTCGTCTTAGAGATTCAACAGATACCTCTGTTTCAATTCTTGAAGGATTATCTAGGAAACAACTACAGATACTCTCTGATGAGCAGATCTCAACAATTTATGATTTCTTAACAACCCCTGATGAACAGATCACGAGTCATCTGGAAATTGATATCAAACAAGTGGCCACAATGAAAGACGATCTGAATTTCACAAACATAAAGTCTATTAAAGAAGAAAAAATGGTACCACTGACCAAAGTTTCTCTTTTTGATAAAACTTTCATCCGTAAGCTAGCAAGATTAGGTGTTGAGAGTCTAGCTGATTTCTATTATGTTGCTACTCCGAAAACATTCGCTGATAGTGATATAGAATGGCAAGAGATTCTAGATGCGCGAACTGTGTTGAACATGCCCATTGAAGTGAGTACTACTCCAAACAGTAATGAGCTGGAGACTTTACGGAAAGCAAAAGTTAATTATGTTTTGGACCTGATGATGGAATCTCCCGAGGAGCTAGAGAATCGAACAAAGATACCTGCAGCCACTTTAAAGAAGATACAGGATTCAATAAGAATCGATGAAGTTTTAACCCTCATTAAACGTATAACTATTGATAAACTCGAGTTTCCGACCGACTATCAAGGGATTCTGCATCGTACCGAAATTAAGACAATTTATGAGCTTTTAACTCATCCTGCTGAAGATATTTATCTTACAAAAGAAAAACAAAAGAAGATTAGAATAGATAGAGAAAGATGGATCAAGTTAATTTCTGTGTTAAACATTTCTTTACAACTAGTATTGGGTTCAGATCAAGAACTTATTAAAAAATTAAAACAAAAGAGAATTGAAACAATTAAGGACGCTTTATCTGCTTCACCAGAAAAAATCGAATCAATTCTAGAAG
>JBHLKC010000411.1:0-2945 GCA_048887065.1 Candidatus Hodarchaeota archaeon | reverse complement strand
GCAGCATCTAAGAAATTATCACATATTATTGTTGGCTTTATCCCAAGGGATTTAAGATCATCTAAATGCTTATATCCATGTCCTGTTGTGAGAAAAATTGTTTTACACCCTGCATTCAATCCAAACTCAATATCAGACGGATGATCACCCACAACAAAAGATTTATTCAAATCAATATTAAAATCACTACAAATTTTTTCAATAAAAAGCGTTTTTGGCTTCCTACAGTTACAGTTATCTTCTTTTAAATGTGGACAAAAGTAGGTCTTTAGAATTTCTATATTTTCCCTTTTCAAGGTCTTTATTAAATGATCGTTAAAATTATGAAAATCTTCAGTAGTATAATAACCTCTACCTATTCCAGATTGATTTGTTACAATAAAAAAAAGAAAATTATTTTGAAGTAATTTTAGTCCATCAATAACTCCAGGAAATAATTCAAAATCCTCGATTCTATAAGCATAATTCTTATCTTCAATCAGTGTTCCATCCCTATCCAATATTACCGCTTTCCTTTTTGTCATAATTCAGAACCAGAGTATGTTCAAAAAAATATAAAAATAATAAATGCAAGATATCCTATTCCTAACACGATATGAAGAAGGGCAAATAAACCTCCTATCTTCAATAATTTCCTATAATTCATCCCTTCAACGCAATACTTGGTAGAAAGTTCTAGGGTCATCATATCTGCCGCACTCCCTTGAGGTAGAAAATTTCCACCTAAATTTATCCCTAAAATAAATGCAATTAATAATGGAACTGATGAATAGCCATCGACTATTAAAACTTGAATTATTGGAATGAAAAGGACCGTAACAGGAACATTATCAAGAAAGGCAGAGAGAATAGATGATATAATCAAAATTAAAACACACAATAAAAATATGTCAGCTGGGGCTATAGCAACAACAAAATCTTCGATAATAGAAATAATTCCAACTTTTTCAAAACAAAATACTAGCACAAACAAACTTATAAAGAAGAAAGGCAATTTGAAATCGACTTTTTTGAAATAGTAAGAAATATCAGGTTTTCTCTTTCCAGACTCACTTCTCCTTGGATTCACAAACACAAATAAAAGCATTCCAAGAAGTCCTACAAAGAGAATATCTGGAATAATGATTAACATGATGAAGAAGATTAATAAAGCACCTAAATTTCGATAAAATACCTTAGGATTAATTGATTCTTCCAAAATTATTAATTCATGTTCTTCAATATGCTCAATTTCTAAGGATTCATCATATTCAGTACAATGAGGTATCCAAATTTCCTTTAAGTTTCTTTTAAGAATAAAATAATCTAAAAGAAATAGAGTAAGAAAAGTGGCAATAATAAAATAAATTGAAAGGCTAATGAAAAACCAAGCTGTTGAAAGTGAAAACCTACTCGCTATTAATATATTTTGTGCAGAGCCAAAAGGAGTTAGGGTTGCCGCAAGATTTATACAAATAGTCATTCCCAACAATATTGGAGTGGGATTTATTTTCATTTTTTCACTTGTAATTATTATCATCGGTATAAAGATAACTGCTACTGAAATATCTTCAATAAAAGCAGCACTTAAAGTTGAAATTAAACAAATCACCCAAAAAAACCTTCGGGTGTTAGTATGGAATTTCTTCGTTATTCTTGAAGCAATTTCTTGAAAAATTAATTGTTCCTCTAATATAACTACTATTGTGAAAACAGATATCAAGAAAAAAATAACTGGCCAGTCTATTGCCAGAATAAATTCTTCAATTGAAAAAGGCGTCGGTGAGAAAAGAAATGTAGCAGTAGCAGCGGCAAGCATAGCTAGCACACTATAAGTTAAAAAATCTGTTTTCTCACGAAAAAGAGCTACAATAACAATAACAAAACAGAAGATTACAAATAACTGTAAAAAGAAGATCATACTTTCTCTTAAATTAGTGTCTTTTATTTTTTTTGATATTAATAAATATAGTTTAAAATCTTAAAATTTCATTATTTTAAAATATTAAAAAATAAAAAAAAAATAATAGTTAATTAAAATTTAACTTTTCCATAAAAAGTGTAAATTACAATATTCTCGAGCCCAAAGACCTTCTGGATTAGCAACAGTAAAGGTTGCCTTAGGCTCGTCACCAGGCTTTAAAAATCTTCTTTCGTAGCACCCATCTTTACAAATTATTTCAACCCACATAATATAGTGCTCTTCAGTCATAGGATGAGGTGTTCCCATTGAGATCCCTACGTCAACAGTGACTTTATTACCCTCAACTGTAATTTTAGGAACGTGCTTTTCTGTTTTCCAATCAGTAGTTTGTTCCTCCATTAATTTCATTGGCTCTCCACAACAGATAGTTTCGGGAGCAGCTGGGTTCAATATTTCTATTACTTTTCCACATATTGAGCATCTATAAATCTCTTTCTGCTTCATTTTTCTTCACATGTTCTATATTTATTGTGCTTTAAATCATATATTTTAATATTTAATCATTTTGATTTTAAATTAAAAATTCGGTGTTTTTCTTAGAAATCTTCACATTTCTTTCTGTAGTAAGCGCGAGGATGGTCACAAGATGGACATTTGAAATCTTTAGGTAATTCATCCATTTCAACTTCATAGCCGCATTCCATACAAACCCAAACGATTTTTTTTCCACGTTTGAAGAAAGCATCATCACCAATTAATTTAAGAAGTTTACCATATCGTTCTGAATGGTGTTTTTCAGCTTTTATAATTGCACTTACTCTTTTAGCAATATCAGAATACCCTTCTTTTTCAGCAGTTTTGACTATTTCAGGATAAAGTGTTTGCCATTCCATATTTTCTCCTGCTATCGCAGATTTTAGATTTTCAATTGTGGTTCCAAGTGTAGTAGGAAATTCTGCTTCAGGGATTACTTTCATTTGATCAAAATATTCTTCCTTCTTGAACTGTTGTAGCATTTTATAGAACCAACTACCATGTTCTT
>JBHLKC010000410.1:0-2979 GCA_048887065.1 Candidatus Hodarchaeota archaeon | reverse complement strand
TTAATTTTTGTTAAGTGATGTAACGAATGGGAAATAGTAACCATATCAAAAGTGTTATCATCAAATTCTAAATTCTCAGCATTCATTTCTATGAACGTGACTGATTCATTCTCAAATGTTTTTGGATCCCACTTTTCCCTTGATATATCTATTCCTACAAACGATTCATAATCCCTTAATGTATTCATCAAGGTCGAGATAAAATCACCACTCTGCGTAGCTACGTCTAACACCTTTCTACTAGAAATAGATACTAAAAAATCTCGGATTTCTATCGCACCAGACTTCAATAAATAGTTAGGAATGTAATCCATGGTTGTATTCTCCAATATCAAGAGAATCAAGAATAGCAGAATTGAGTCCGTTTATCTCGAACACTTTTAAAAAAACATGTATTACGGCAGGATTTCATTCTGAGAGAGCCACTAGGTTTTTGAAACTGATTTCACCAATCAATTTGAAAAAAAAAAATCTCAAATGATTGTCATTTTGCGCGAATAATAATTGATAAAAGATAATGATGCTATCAAAACACCTACTAGCACAAATAGCATACTGATCTGTTCTAAGGGGAAATTCTGACTAAGAAGACCTACTAGATCACCCCAATAGAGCAATGAAAAGTATCGAAGTCCTAATAGCTTTTTATCAATATACGGGATTACTAAAAGGATTATTGTTAATCCTCCTAAACCATAGATGCCTCTTTTTCGGAAATTTGGAGGAAGTATTAATGCTATTGCAATGAGAAAGACAAGGAATGAAACATACATTAAGGGAATCAGGCATATTCCAATAATTTGCTCTATTAATTTAGCCTCTCGTTGAATTAGGATCTGTCCAAAGAGAAGTGTGATACCTGCTGCTGCTACAAGAATAAAAATTTCAATAATTGATGTGAACAAACGAGAAAAGATGATTTTTCTTGGAGTTACAGGATTTCCATATATCAAATCAATAGTTTGAGAAGAGTAATCTCGATCTATCACACGAATAGCAATTAATATCACTAATGGTGCAAAATACAACCAAGTATACCCATAAAATTGGGCTAATAAGATACCAATTGGATCATCTGTGATATCATAACCCCTCGTGATAGATGTTACAATTGGATTGTTAGAATACACAGGGGCTAATTGTCCATATCCACCTTCGCCTTGTGGATATCCGAATATAATAGTTGATACCAATAGTTCCAGAATTATAAAATAGAATATAAACAAAATTGTATCCGCTCTCCATTGTTCTCCAGAAAGAGGAGAAACTCTTGTGAAAAGACGATGGAGGAATGCAGATTTTTTTTCGGTTTGAATTACTTTATTATTCATTACATTATCTGTTTTACGATCTCGTTTAAAAATAAATCTTAATTGTAAAGGTAGGGGATCCCGCCAAGAAAAAATGACGACCCCAAAAGCAAGTAGAATAAAAGTGAACATGAGAGGACTTAGAATATCCGTTGTAATATCTTTCCCTTGGAAAAGGACTTCGCTTGGATTAGTATAATAAGTGAGGTTCATGTACTTAAGATTTTCAACATCAGGATTGGCATTAGCAATTAATGTCAGTACAAATGAAAACATGAAAAGGAGGCCTCCTATGCCACGTCCGATCTCATTATTTAATGTAATAAGGCTGAAGCAAAAGGTGATCGCAAAAAAAGCACCTCCAAGAATCCAATAAAGAAAAAAAGCTGCTGCTATACGGTCATAAGGCATTGAATGACCAAAAAGTTCAAATAGAATTAAGATTTCTAAAAACATGATTAAAATCAATATTGTGAATAACGCGCAATGTGTTAATAGATGTCGAAGTACTAGGTTCATTTTCTTATTTGGACTTGCCAAATAAACATCACCCATACCAGTTTTTATTTCATCAACGACACCTGTTCCACCAAGCCAAACACCCGTTAATGGAAAGATGAGGGTACCATAAGCAATAAAATAAATCAATATGAAAAAAAGGTAAAGTCCTGAACTCTCTCCACCAATATCAGTTAAGAGTTGTCCTAAAAAGGCTTGACCAAAGGGAGTATCAGTCATTTCCAGAAATGCTAATATTCCTTCTTCTCCTGGATACGAAAGAATGAGGAGGAGTGTGCCTAGGAACCCAATTAAACATATGAATACATAAAAGAAACTATTTTGACGCCAAATTAACTTAATGCTTTTAATCCACATTTTGAGCTTCTTCCTCCTTGTAATACTGTAGAAAATAATCTTCTAAGCTGGGTTCTGGAATCACAACGTCTTTTACTTTCAAAGTTTTGAGAGCTTGGAATAACTCTGCAAAATTTGGGTGTAATGAGTTCAACCATAAACTATACCGAAATATGGATTCATTTCCGTTTGCTGGAAATTTCTGCAAATCGCTCACAAAAGGAAGATGAGAAACCACATTTTCCTCAAGAGGTTCTGAGAGAGAAACTAAGACCTTTCTGTGGATTTTCTGACTTAAATGCTCAATAAGATCATGAGTTACAAGGAATCCCTCCTTAATCACTGCTACCTCATCAGCTATTTTCTGAACTTCTGGTAAATTATGAGAAGAAAAGAAAATGCTTTTACCACGATCACGAAAATCCTTTAATACTGTGTATAATCGTTGTTGTATTAAAGGATCCAGTCCTGCTGTCGGTTCATCTAAAATAAGTAAGTCTGGATCATGCATTAAAGCTTGAACTAAACCAACTTTCTGTTTATTCCCTTTACTCAACTGAGTAACTTTTCTGGATTCATCTAAGTCAAATAATGCTATCAGCTTTTTTCTTTGTGAGGATTCTTTCTTCCGGAGTGAGGCAAAGTAATCAAGAGTTTCTTTCACAGTAAAATGCTTGTAGAGATCAAATTCACCAGGTAAATAACCAATTTTTTCTTTAAGGAATGATTCAGAACTCCAATCATTAATTTCACGACCAAATAGCTTAATAGATCCACGAGTTGGGCGCAAAATACCTAGTAAACATCGGATTGT
>JBHLKC010000409.1:0-2981 GCA_048887065.1 Candidatus Hodarchaeota archaeon | reverse complement strand
AGAACCTTCAATACAGATTATCTTACAATTTCAAGGTACAAACTGGCTGATAATCATGGAAATTGAACTAAAAGTTCCTCTAGATAAGGATATTTCTGTTACTAGTATAGTAGAGCACATATCGGAAAAGTTTGGTAGTAGCTCAATAACAATTACTCAAATAGATACATATTTCCAGAGTTCAACCAAAGATTTTTGGTTAACTGATGAAGCATTAAGACTTCGAGAAAGCCGACATGGAAATATTAGAAAAACTGAAATGACATACAAAGGTCCGAAAAAAGGGAGAAATATGAAAATACGTGAGGAAATTACAATTGAAGTGTCAGATTGGGAAAAAACAAAACACATTTTGAAGAATATTGGATTTAAACCTTTTACAACTATTAAAAAGCAACGTAAAAATTGGGATCATCAAAATATTACAATTTCGCTTGATAAAGTCGAAGGTCTAGGTTTTTATCTTGAAATTGAGATTTCGACTCCTAAAGGTTTCAAAGAAATCGAGAAAATCAAAGATAAAATATTTCGACTAGCAAAGGAAATTATTCCAAACTATGATGGCCAAGATGAAAGAAGGTCGTATTTGGAATTAATGTTTCAAAAACAATTGAATAAACAAGGTTTTTAAATTATGACCCCGTGGTTATTTTCTGAAGAATTTATAGAAAGATGGAAGTTTTTCTATGGGGAGGATCGCGCAAAAACAATACTAACAAACCTAAAGCAAAAGGACCCCCGTATTCTAGCTCCAAATACACTTAAAATTCAATTGTCAAAATTAAAGTTTTATTTAGAGAGTAAAGGGTTCAAATTGGAGCAAAGGAACGATTTTAACGTACTAATTATCAAAAATGAACCTTTCAACATTGTATCTACTCCAGAATATTTAACAGGATATTTCTCTATTCAGTCTTTAACCTCATTAATTCCACCTAAGTGTCTTCAACTTAATCCAAATAGCTTAGTGGCTGATTTAGCAGCTTCTCCTGGAATTAAGACATGCTTACTAGCTCAAGAAATGGAAAACCAAGGAGTTATCATTGCAATTGAAAAATCGAAGTCTCGAATTCCAGCATTAAAGGCAAATCTAGCACGAATGGGTGTTTGGAACACTATTGTCTTGAATTTTGACGCTACTTCATTCCCCAAATTAAATTTATTTGCTGATCATATTTTATTAGATGCTCCCTGTTCTGGAACTGGCCTTAAAACAACGAAGGACAAGCGGATTAAACCAAGAAAGCTGAAAGATATATTTCGACAAGTAAAAAAACAGAAAAATTTGCTTGAAAGTGCATGGAAACAATTAAAACCAAATGGTACATTAGTTTATTCTACTTGTAGTCTGGAACCTGAAGAGGGGGAGGTGCAAGTTAATGATTTCTTAGAGAAACATGCTGAGGAGGCCGAACTTCAACCTGTACCTTTCAACATTGGATTACCAGGTAATAGAACTAATTGGCAAAGTCCCCTGCATCATCACTTGGATAAAACAAAACGAATTTTTCCTGATATGGGTTGTGATGGTTTCTTTGTGGCAATTTTAAGGAAGGTGGGTAATTGACATTTTATGAACCTCTGACCAAAACAGAAATCTCAAAGGTCAAAGAAATCATCGACAATTTATTAGAATCGGATGTTACAACAGATATTATCAAGGAAAGAATCCTCATTAAAATAATAGGAAAAAGAAATGAGATATATCTAGTCTCTTCCTCAGATATTTCTTTTTTTGACTTCATCTCTTCCAATCCTACAATCAGAGATTGTAATGTTGCTCATGCAAAAATAAAGATAGGTTTCTTTATTCATGAAAAATTCCTTATGAGTATTGAATCTCTTACTTTTTTAGCTCCTCTTACAAACAGAAAAATCTTTTTGAGCGATCGGGAGACCCAACGATTTGTTTATGGCAAGGATATCAAGGTAGTTAGTAATCATTTACATGAGCAAATATCCGATTTAAAAGAGGATAAAATGGTCATAGTTTTCTCTCCTAATGACATTCCATTAGGATACGCAAAAATTCGTTCAAGAGCAAATTATATTTGGTTGCAAAATGTAGTTGATATAGGAATCTACCTTCGTTCTGAAAAAAGTGCCTTTTAGGCATTTTATCAAAAAAAGGTTTAGATCTAGCTAGTTGCATAAGATTAGGTATAACTAAAACTAAGAAATGATGATTTAGAAATGAAATATTATATCGAGAAATTAATAGGTGTACCATTCCTTATTTTGTTTATAGATCTTGGATTTTTTCTGTTTGCAAGAGAAGCTTTTACTAAATTACAAACTCTAGTCCCTATTCTTCTTATGAACGCATTTATCAGCATAGATATCGTAATACGACCAGTCTCAGCAAAAGAGGACAAATTTAATCGATCAGTCCTAATAATATCATTCCTTTCTATGCCAATTGTATTTATAATGCCATATTTTGAGTACAGAATGATAATGAATCAAATCCTTTCCCCGTTAATAACCGCTTTAATATCAATAAGCGGATCCGTTTTATTAATACTGGGAGGTATCTTATTATTATTGGGTCGAATACAACTAGGAGAATATGGTGGTCCAAAAATTATTGTTGAAGATAAACACAAGCTAATTACTACAGGGTTATATCAATTCATTCGACACCCCATGTACTTGGGTTTTTTACTCTTATTTTTTGGATACTCATTAGCGTTTGGGAGCTTTGTCATGACGATAGTGATTACTTTCATTTTTTTCCTTATTTTTAAAAACCGCATGGATATTGAAGAGAGATTATTAATTTCAGAATTTGGAGAGGAATATTTAAGATATATGGGAAGGACTAAAAGGCTCTTTCCCATTCTGTACTAACACTATACACTCTGTATTACCTCTTCTTGGTAAAATATCCCCTGTGAAAATTAGTTCGGAATTAGGAAATTTCTACCAATCTTATAAAGGATTTCTCTTTTGATTCACTACATTTTATGAGTTTTGAAAGG
>JBHLKC010000408.1:0-3002 GCA_048887065.1 Candidatus Hodarchaeota archaeon | reverse complement strand
CTTTATACCTCAGGTACAACAGGGAGACCAAAAGGTGTTGTGAGAGATACAGGAGGTTATATGGTTTCTTTATATGCATCAATGAAACAAATTTATGATTGTGAACCTGGCAGAGACGTTTATTTCTCAACGAGTGATATTGGATGGGTTGTCGGTCATTCGTATATTGTCTATGCACCTCTTCTTCTAGGAATTCCAACAATCTTGTTTGAAGGAACACCAGTTTATCCTAATCCTGATTCTTGGTGGAGAGTAATCGAAAAATATGGTGTAACATGTGTTTTTTCTGCCCCTACAGCTCTTCGTATTCTCAAGAAATATCCTCTTAAATGGATAAAAGACCGCGATATGTCTTCTTTACGGTACTTCTTTTTAGCAGGTGAACCTTTAGATGAACCCACATATTACTGGGCTAAAGAAATCCTTGGTACGAAAATCATCGACCATTACTGGCAGACGGAATCAGGCTGGAGTATTTTAACTGGGCGATGTATTGAGGATCTCCCAATAAAACCTGGTGCAGCTGGTGTTCCAGCATTGGGTTATGATCTTCTAGTTGTTAATGAGCATGGTGATGAAATGCCCCATGGAGAAAAAGGAACCCTAGTCTCACGGGCCCCTTTACCCCCAGGGAATTTAATGACTGTTTATGGTGATGATGAGCGATATAAACAGACGTATTGGGAAATCTTTCCTGAAAAACAATATTACTACACAGGTGATTATGCAATTCAAGATAGTGAAGGATATTTTAAGGTATTAGGTCGTGCAGATGAGGTAATTAAAATTGCAGGCCATAGACTGGGTACTCGAGAAATCGAAGAAGCAGTTTCATCTCATGATGCTGTAGCGGAGACTTCCTGCATTGGGGTTGAGGATGAAGTAAAAGGTACAGTTGTAATTGCTTTTGTTGTTTTAAAAGAAGGCATTAAACCATCAGAAAAGCTGAAAAAAGAAATAATTCAGATTGTACGAGATGATGTAGGTCCTATTGCGGCTCCAAAAGGAGTTGAAGTTGTTAAAATGCTTCCAAAAACTCGGAGTGGGAAAATTATGCGGAGAATCATGAAAGGTGTGTATGAAGGTAAGAAATTGGGAGACTTGAGTACAATCGAGGATGATATGAGTATTGTTGAGGTAGCAGCAGCTATCGAATTAATGAAAGATATTAAGAAAGACATTTGATATTTTGAATCATATAGATAACAAATAAATGAATTTTAAGTAAAATTTTTCGAGGAGAATCCACCAAATCTTACGAACTTTGTTAATGTTAACTTAGATAGTGATATCGGAATTATTGTATTAGCTCGTGTTTAAGATGTAATAACACCTATTGATTAGTATTTAAGATAAGATAAATATGGTTTCTACTTATTTACATAAAAGAGAGACTTTATATGGGTATAAATAAAAAACGTGAACTAACTAGAACAGAAATCTTACTTTATTCAACGAGTAATTTTGGAATTTCAATCATAAATGCTAGTATCTTAGGTTTCGTGTTATTTTTCTATCTAACAGAGGGCTTAACTGGAGTTCGTCTTCCAGCATTAGTTATTGGTGCATTAGTTGGGATTGCACTTATGGTAGGCCGAATTGTTGACGCTTTCGTAAATCCAGTTGTAGGATGGCTATCTGATAACACGAGATGGAAAAAATGGGGACGAAGACGTCCATTTGTCATTATCGGAATAGCTCCTATGACTTTAAGTTTTATACTTCTGTTTAATCCCCCAATTTATCTGTTGACTCTCTTTCCAAATGGGTTGGGGGAATCCCTCCTTATTTTATACCTGTTTGTCATAATTTCTGTCTTTGATGCACTTTTTACTTTTGTCTTTGTCCCAATCTATGCACTACTACCTGAAATTGCTCCATCCTCAGAAGAACGTATAACCTTAGCTGTCTGGGGAAACATCTTCGCAATTTTAGCGAATATTATTGGCGTTGTGGTAGCTCCTATGCTGTATGATAGCCTCGGATTCTCGACAACAAGTATCATTTTAGCATTTATTGTCTTAATATCGATAATTGCAGTTTTACCCATCCAAGAATTGTCTACTGAAGATATAAAACAGCAGCCACAAATATCGATCAAGGAGTCATTAAGAACTAGTCTAAAAAATAGTCCATATCAGATTTATTTGGTTAATCAGATAGGAATGCAGTTTTCATTCAGGATACTAAATGCAATTTTACCCTTTTTTGCAGTTAGTGTCCTTGACCTCAAACTTGGGGAGATGATGATATTGACTGCTCCTTGGATTGTAGTTGCAATCATAAGCTTTCCAGTCTGGGGAGTTTTAGCTAAACCCCAATATCTAGGGAAGAAAAGGGCATTTATTGTATCAATGATAATTTTTTCAGTACCGCTCCTATTAAGTTTCTTATTGCTTGTTTTTCCAAGAAATATCTTCATAGCACTTATTATGGTCTCATTAATTGGTTTTGGAATGGGAGGGTTATGGATATTTCCACCAACGATCGTAGGTGATATTGTTGATGATGAAGAACGACGGATTGGACTAAGACGAGAATCGATGTATTATGCTTTTCAAGAGTTCACTGAGAAGTTAGCAATTTCTCTAGCAATCTTTCTTGAAGGAATAATCCTTGGACTGTTTGTTATTGAGGTTATACCACACCCAGATTATATTAACACTGGTCTCGATATCCCTTATTATATTTACGACCCCCTTGGCCCAATCTTATTAATGGGGGTTCTAGCGTTTCTTCCGATGGTATTGGCCTTGTTAATTTTTACTAAGTTTCCGAAAGAACTGATCATCGAAAGTCAATAGCTGACTTATGGAATTTAAAGGCTTGAATCTACAGTTTTTTCGATATTTCCTAAATTCGAAATTTCATTCTAATTTTTAAATTACTAGAGCTTTTGAAACATAAGTCTAAGTAAAACAAAAATATATTACAAGCTGAGAGGATTAATTTTGACAAATCGCGAATATGTTTTTAATTCTAGTTTAAAGATGGGATCAGTT
>JBHLKC010000407.1:0-3010 GCA_048887065.1 Candidatus Hodarchaeota archaeon | reverse complement strand
GCAAAAGGCTGGATTAGCACCTTTACTAACTTATTCTATGTTTAAATCAATCCTCCCATAACAAATGATATCAACTGGAAGCCTAAAAACATTTGTTTAATTTAACTTTGGTGATGATAGAAAAAAGTTAATATAAATGATTAAGGAGGTAAGAAAAGACAAAATATTACGAAGAAGTATTCGTGGGGTCAGAGCTACGATGATTAGTGAAAATGAAGAGAGGAATACGAGATTAATTAGGTATGGTTCAATACTTCTAGTTATTCAAAATATTCTTCTCATTTTGGCATTCTTTATTCTTCCATTCTTACTTCTGGGACTCAAAGAAGACGCGATTATGAGCAGTGCATCGGTTTTAATCTTATCGATAGACATTCCAGGGATGGTTTTTCTTGGTAAGGGAATATACGATATCAGAAAAGGTAGGAAGACAGTAAAAAAGAATAGCTTTGCTCTCCTAGTTTTAGTAACTAGTTGGATTTGTATGACATTAATTTCCAGATGTTCTTTACTTTTTTATTGCTTAAATATTGAAAGATGGGACACTAATGGGTACAGTTTTTTGGAAAGACTACCTCTTGTAGGAGATCGTTTTAATTACGTGTTGAATGATTTTCTTTACTTATCTACTTGGACTATTTCTCTTATTTTATTGGTTCTATTGGCTTTTAAACTCGGTAGATTCGTTTCTTCTGTTAATGAGAAAATTAATGTCCTTTGGTTCAACTTTTATAGTGTATTAAACTTGATAAGTCTCACAATTCTTGTAATTCTTATATTTACGGAACCATTTGGGATATTTATAATGGAAGGAAATTTTCCTTGGAGCTGGCAACTCAATATGATCTTCTTCTGCTTTTACTTCCTGAAATTTCTTATTATTCCCATAGTAGGGGTGTTTATTTTTAATAAGTTAAGAAGGATAATGTTTTTTTGAAAAAGATCTTCAGGAATCCAGAGCTAATACTACTAAAGATGTATGACCGATTTTCAGTCGTAAAAGGCTGGAAACATGTATATTCTTATATAATTTCATATATATGTTGTCGTAAAACCAGTATTTAATAAAATTCAGTCGAATGGGTTTTTTTCCCAACTCTGTAAGAGGCTGGTTTAGATAGAAAAAGTATGTACAACAGTAAATATTATAAGAAACGTATATTAATAGGAATAGATATTCATCAACAATTAATAGTTCATGAATTGTAATAGAGGTATTATAATTGAATAGTGATGAAGAATTTCAGGTAGGTGATCTACGCTCTCTTACTCTTCTTAAGCTGTTATGGAAAATTTGGATAGTACTAACTGGAATCATAGCTTTAGGGTTGACATTGTTCATTTTTTTTGCGATTGTTTACTTACCCATTTTTCTTCGTTCCCCTACTGAGGAGGTACATATTTTAACTCCTTTTACCTCGGTTCCTGCTTACTTCGTTATATTTGCGGGTATAATAGGTATAATTTTCTGGGTTCTTTTTCTGGGTAATATTTACATTAGTTACGGATTAAATAAATTGGATTATTTTCGATGGAAACTTCTAGTGATCGAATCAAGCCTAATAGGGATAGTAGCGGGAATCCTAAGTTTAACCATGATATTAACCATCGAACGCGCTCTATCAATCTATGAATCTAGGCAACTACTGGCACTTGTAGGTGTGATAGGATTATGTTTGGTTTTATTAATTCTTGCCTTTAAGGTCCGGGGTATTTTTAGAGAAAAATAAATTCATTTAGTGAGCATTTTGGGAATGATAAAAGTTGATTTCTAATAGGACAATTAATCATTCAAACAAAAAGGAATTATATGAGAGGATTGAAAAAAAACTGAATTTCGTCGTAAAAGGTTGGTTTAACTTCAAAACCTTCGAAGATCTGAAGCTAAATTGAGACTGATTCTAGGAAAAAGCAGCATTTTTCTAGTTATCCTTTCGCGAATGAATTTACATGGGTGTTAGATTAGAGGTAGGTTTCGGGTTCCTTTCTGTCTTGATAGCCTTTATTCAGGTCGCTTTGTGATTTAAGGACACGGCGGCTCATAACGCGTGCCCCAGTGTGACAGTTTTTGACGCAGGCACAACACCAGATACATGCATTGTGATCGGTAGAAATCAACCTAAGATTATAACCAATCATTGGTGAGGGATTGGATGACACATGTTGGATTCGTATCGCGGCCGTAGGGCATACATCGATACATGATCCGCATTTCGTACATTGGTCCTCGTTGGTGGAAGGAGTGGCCAATTCGCCGTAGTCGTACCAGGTGAGATTAGATCGCATCGACAACGAGTATGGGCTTGTACCAGGCGGAGTTACGGGGGAGAGGTTCTCAATCGTATCAGCTTTCGCATACTTGGCCCTTATCTGTTTTCCAAAGGCTTCTGTTTTAGCTAGATCCTTTGCGTCCGGTCGCCCATGCGCGGTTGGCACCTCGGGGACGCTAAACGAGTGTTCACATAAGAAGACGCCAGCAGCAATGGGTTGGAATCCTACTTCCGAGACGATGTCACCTAATTCATATAGTGCATCCTCGTAGGCTCGGTTACCGTAGGTGACCACAATGACCGCGGGAATTTTGTGTGGACGTTTGGTACCGTAGGGTTCCCGCTTACTTGTTAGTCTGCGTATCCGATAGGCGGCTTCGGTAGGCACACGCCCTGCATAGACAGGTACGGATATGATGGTAAGCTCATCGGTGAATTCTGGAAAATTCTGGGTTCGTGAACTCGGTGGGGTCAAATCGATATATTCTATGGGGGCTTGGATGCCTTTGGCGATGGTTTCAGCCACCTTTCTTGAGCCCCCGGTTGGGGAGAAACTGATGACTTTTACTGCCTTAATTTTCAATCGAAATTACCTCAAGTGGGTTTGAATTCCTTGAAGATATAAAAATCTAGCATAAAATATGAGGAACCTGTGAATGGATTACATCCAGTATAAAAGAATGGAATAAAGTTCATTATCTAATTATTGGTTTGATTGAAGAAGAGAGTAAAATCTTTGT
>JBHLKC010000406.1:0-3020 GCA_048887065.1 Candidatus Hodarchaeota archaeon | reverse complement strand
TATATTATATTAGAAGCTTCACGGGGTTGTACACATAAATGCACTTTTTGTTCGCAAAGTTCTTTCTACCGACGTCATTGGAGTACTAAATCGGTAAAACGAATTGCAGATGAAATGGAATGGATGCATAACACCTTTAATAGCCGTTTTTATTGGTTTACTGATGATAATTTTTGTGGTGGTTCACCACGATTGATCGAGAGCCTTTGTCAGGAAATACTCTCACGAGGACTTAATGGGGATGAGATTGAATGGTTTGCTCAAATGCGAGTGGATAGTATTCTGAAAGTAGGTGACACCTTAGCGACTATGAATCGATCTGGGAATTATTGGCAGCTTATTGGGGCTGAATCCCCATTTACTGAAGTATTAGAAACATATCAAAAAGGGATACGGGGACAACAGACAGTAGATGCAATTAGATTACTTAAACGTTATAACATCCTGACACAACTTATGCTAGTGCTAGGTCATGAAAATGAAACACGTGAGTCAATTAAACAAACAATGAAGTGGGCTACAAATGTGGTCAAACCAGATATTATCATTTCAATGTTATTAACACCATACCCAGGGACTCCAATATACGATGACCTTTCAAAAAAAGGTCGAATCATAGACGATAATTGGACCAACTATGATATGATACATGGAGTTTGCGATATGAAATACCTTTCAGCTCGTGAATTGCAAGAAGAATTGTACAAAGCTTATCGTCACGTTTATGATAGTTGGGGCCGTAGAATATCAGGGGTTTTTGCTAAAAATAAGTATAAGAGGCGAATATTCCGCTACTATATGAAAGCGGGAGTTGTCAAGCAATTGAAACGCTTAATTCCATTGGTGAAATATTAATTTTTAAAGAAAAAAAGCGTTCATCTTGTTTTTCTGAGTGTCATAACATAATTTTCTTGCTTTCAATATTCTGCTAGAGTTCCTGCCTGTTTTGCTTTCTTGACTGTTCGACGGAAATACAAAATTCCTAAAATAGGGAGAATGATCGCTGATAAAACAACGATTACTAATTCCATTTCAAAAGGAAGTAGTTCTGGGGTTGCCCCAATCATTATCATACGGAATAAGTCGACACAGTAAGAAAGGGGAATTAATCGTGAAAATAATTGAACAATTTCTGGAAGTGCAGAAAAAGGGAAGAACATAGCACATACAATCATTAGGAACAGTTGCAGGAAATTGGTAAGAGTGTTCATAGATTCTTTGTACTGAAGAGCTAATCCTGCAAAACCAAAAGAAAAACCAAAACAGACAAATAAACTAAGAAGTAAGATACTTAATCCTAAAAAGAGGTTTTCCATAGGGATTCTACCAAAAATAATGGTCATAAAAAAGAATGTCACGAGAACATTTAATCCAGTCCATAGCACATTAGAGAAGATTCGTGAGACTAAAGAGGAAAAATAATTAATTGGAGCCATAAATAAAGATTCTAGTGTCCCTTGGTATTGTTCTTCACGGAGCGAATTACCAATATCCCAAAGCGCTGTTGACAAAAAAATGAAAAGGATGAATGAATAAAACATAATCCCTACACTATAACTTGCCTTATCCGGGGGAGTTAAAATTAATGCTGCAGCTGTGAAGATAAACATAATGAAGAAAACTTGGAAAAAACTGAGAATAAAAGAGAATTTATAACGTGTCAACACAGTAAATTCTTTTTTCGACATTGAAATGAATTGATTCCACCATAATCTCAATCCATGTATTCGGTTTTCATCATTTAAAGGTAAAGTCATAATCCTGTCTCCTAAGTTCTATCAAAATTGGCCAATACCCTCTGCTTTTTTACTGCGTGCCTCTGCTTTAGAAAAAATCCAATACCCAATAAAGGGACATATGAGCGTGAAAAGAAATAAAACGCTCAAATCACCATAAATATTGCCAAAAAACCATTCTAATCCAGTTAGAGCTACTTGAATGTCATAATTGAGATAGTAACCTGGAAAAATTAATGCGGCTACGCGTAGAAATGGGGGAAGTACTGTAATGGGGAAAAAAACACCCATAATTATCCCGATGGCCCATTGAAGTGTGCTCAATAAATTAGTTGCTTGTTTAACTTTAAGGATCAATGCTCCTAAAAGGAAAGATAGACCAAATATCGGAATTAAACCAAAAAATAGGATAAATAAAGCCAATAACACCTGACCCTGAAGTGGATTCAATCCAAACAGTATACAGCCTAAAAAATAACCACACACAAAAGTGAAGATAGAGCGTGCTTGAACATACAAACCGAGTCCTCCTAAAACTGCAACTTTATTTGCAGGAGTCATCACAAGGGCTTCTAATGTTCCTAACTGTTGTTCTCGACGAATAAAGAAACCAAAAAGCCAGAGTGATGCCATTACTGTTGAAAAAACATTCGCTCCAATTATAATGTATGCAACATAATTCGCCCCATCCAAATCCGTGTTCTCCTGAAAGTTTTGTGATGCTGCAGCAACAGAACCAGCCATAGCTTGACCTAACAGAATAGGCATTGCAGCAAGGAAGACGGGCATTAAGAAATCCATAGTCAAGGATCCTTTATAGCGTGAAATAGTTTTAATTCGTACAATAAACGTCCCCCAGGCTACTCCCAAGTGATCCTTGATCGTTAGGTTATTAACAACTAGATTCAAGAATCACACCTCTTATTGGGTTAAAGAAACAGCTTGTCGAGTATCATCCATTAATGAGCGTCCCGTGATATTTACAAATACATCTTCTAGTGTGGTTTCTTTTTTGTCAATATTCCTAATCATAGCTCCATTTGTATTAAGAATAGAAATAATTTCAGGAAGATATTTTCGACTATCTTCGCAAACAACATTAAGATACGGTTTCGTCTCACTAGAACCATTATTTGTCTGTTTAACAAGAATTTTGGCTGAAACAATTCCTTGAAGAGACTCAACAGCTAATCTAGCGGATTCAGGGATGGTTCCCTCAATACTAAGAATATCTGTTTCTTGTAACTCGTCCTTTAAGGTATACGGATCATCAATCGCAATGAT
>JBHLKC010000405.1:0-3023 GCA_048887065.1 Candidatus Hodarchaeota archaeon | reverse complement strand
TTGACCAAATTCTGGGTGGAGTTGTAAAATCTGATCAAAAAGACATTCTTGCTCAAACATTAGCTTCAGCTTTGCTTGAAGTTTTAAATGGGAGTGAACTTTCTCCATTCGTCAAAGAATTAATGATGACTGAACCTTTATCTTCTGAAATGTTCGATGGAGAATTCAAATGGAGTTTCTCGGGTGGAGTTGCAGAATATATATACTCGAAGAATTTTAAAGATTTTAACGATCTGGGTTTAAGATTGGGTAATTTTATTCGAAACATGGTCGAAGAATCTCAGAATGGATGGATAGAAGTACCTGAAAAGATCAGAGCAACAGTTATTGGAGCTAGTGAATATACTTTACAGGTAAGCGGATCTACTACTTTCATCTCACCTAAATTTGGAAATAAAGGATTACCTATAAGGAATTTAAAAATCGTCAAGCCTTATATTCAACGTAACCTATTGTCTGAGGAATACGTCGCTCAACAAATTGCTTCAGCATTAAAACGTCTGGATATCTTAGAGGGAGATGAACCACTTGCTTTGGCATTTGATGACCCTGTAAGAACAGTTTATGACAAGTTGAAAACATTCTCTCTAGGATTGAGTAAAGCACTTCCACAAACAGTTAAAAAAAGTAGGCCAATCATTTTAATCTTTGATACTGATATTGGTAACAGTGTAGGAAATGTTCTTTTTCGAGAAACGGGTATTATAAATGATATTTTATCAATTGATGAAATATCGTTACGTGAGGGGGACTTTATTGACATAGGAAAACCAATTGTTGAAAATCGCGTCTTTCCAGTTGTAGTTAAATCTCTAATATTTGGTTAACATAAAGCTTAAATAAATCAGACTAGGAACTTAGTGGTTACAATGAAGTTACTTGGATTAATTTCTGATACTCACATTCCCTCACGAGGTAAAGCTCTTCCAAAATTCGTGATCCAGGCATTTGAGGGAGTTGATCTCATTCTTCATGCTGGAGATTTTGAAAACTTGACTGTCTCAACAACTCTTGAAAACATTGCTCCTCTCACAGCAGTTCGAGGAAATATGTGTCACCAAGAGGTGAAAAAACATTTTCAAAAAACAGAGATTATTCGAGTCGAGGAATTAAATATAGGCCTAACTCATGGGAGTGGGGGCCCCTCTGGATACTTTGAACGAATATTGAATGAATTTCCCTCAAAATCAATGCCAGATATTATTGTATGTGGGCATTTACATAAACCATTTTTGAAGAAGGTCAATGACATTGAATTTATAAATCCAGGTAGTCCAACTGATAAGCATTTCACTGATCGTAATACAATTGCTCTCTTAGAAATTGATAAGAACGATTTTAATTGTCGATTTATCGATATAAAATAAATTTGATTGTTAAAATTTCCTTAAGAGATTGCTTATACGAAGAATGGAGTAATTATAACTCCTATAAACAGTAGTAAATATGCCAAAACCATAAAAACTGAAGCAAGCTTGAATATTTTAAACGTTCTCTCATCTGTGGGATTTCCTAAGTTAGTAAATGCTTGATATAAGATGTATAAACAAAAAATTATGAGGGGAAGCATTGGAACGATGTTTATTTCAAGGAAAACCCCCGTTAGCACAATAAGAATGGCACTCAAGATTGCAGATATAGTTATTACTCTAATTGTCTGATTTCGTCCACTAACAACTGGCCACATTGGAACATTTGCTACACAATATCCCTTAAAATTCCTTGGCATCAAAGCTAAGGTTAAAATGTGTAAAGGAATCCAACATAAAACAAAAAGTCCCATCAGTAGCGCCACTATATCGATTGTACCGATTACAGCAGTTCGTCCAGCCATTGCTGGCAGCCCTCCTGCAATTCCACCAAAAATGATTGAAAATTTTGTTCGACGCTTTAATAATATGGAATAGACCACAACATCAAAGAAGAACCCTAGGAAGACTATAATCATCGTAATAACATCAACAAAAATTCCTATTGCTAAAATTCCTGCAATAGTGAAGAAAATCCCATGTTTTAAAACAGTTGAGGGAGGAACTCGACCACTAGGTAGAGGTCTATTTTTGGTTCGTTCCATAAGGGCATCAATATCTCTGTCGACATACATATTCAATAGTGTTGATCCTGAAACAGCGAAGAACATCCCCACGATCAACCATGTTAATTCGAGAAGAAAAATTCCTGAATTCCAGGCGCTAATAAGATATGCACAGATTGTTGTATAAACAAGGAGAAATGTCTGTTTACTCTTGATTAGTTCGCTATACATTGAGAAAGAAATGGGGGAATATAAAGAAGAAGATTGATGTTTATATTCCTCTATACTACTATATAGATTATCTGAATCTGACATTTTACTGACTTCTCTTTCGCTGTTCATTTCTAGCAGCTTATTCGGGCCATTCTGTGACATCCTTTTTACCTTTGATTATTTCTATAAATTGATGGAAACAGAAGATTGTAATAGCGATGACAAATAACAGTATTCCAAGATCCATTACGAGAGGTAACCAATTACCAAATCCAAATAATTCTTGTGCTTGCCAAAACTCTCTTACGTTTTCGTATAGACCAATGCTATTTGCCCATGCCTGATCAAAGTGGGGAAGATATAGGTAAAGGGTACCAAGACCAAACGCAACAATACTACCTGCAAAAAGCAGCCAACCCATTACTTTTCGGGAAGTCCCCTGAATATCTAATATATCAATCAGAAGAAGTAGTAGAATAATCGCAGATAATGTGGCTAAAATATGCCAATGACCACGAGCAACTGTAGTTTCAACTTCTAAAGGACCGTCACGAAATGCTGTTAATCCAAAGACTTTTGTGAAAGGGGAAGCTCCTTCTGGATCAGTTTCTCCACGAAGACTCAAAGCAAGGAAAATTCCACCAAAAGTCATCACAAAATTCACCCAAATAAACTGGAAATACATAGCAAATTCTACAGGTGCTTTAAACACTGCTTTTATACGTGTAGCCCATGAAGCGGACTCATAAGCGTCACCCAGGACTTTTTTACTTGT
>JBHLKC010000404.1:0-3036 GCA_048887065.1 Candidatus Hodarchaeota archaeon | reverse complement strand
GAGGGAATCTTCTTGCTTAGAGACTTCGAAGGGTATTTCCTAAACGAGGAAATGAAAGCCTACTTTGAAGACTTTAAATTATATACTCTGCAAATCGAAATTAATCAAATCTGTCAACAGAACTGCATTTATTGCTATGCTCAAGAATCTCGGGGGAAAGAATTGGATACAGATTTTGTGAAAAATATTCTCGATGATGCTGCAGAAATAGAAGTACGAAAAATAGAATGGTTGGGAGGTGACTGTCTCCTTCATTCCTCATGGGAGGAATTAATGGCGTACGCAAAATATCAACACAAACTCATCAACAATATTTGGACCAGCGGAAATCAACTCAATAAAATGTCCATAGCAGAAAAAGCGATCGAATTAACAAGTGGTGGAGGTTTTATTTCGGTCCATCTGGATTCAGTCAACCCGAAAATATATAGTAAACTCACGAAAGGAACCATTCAATATCTCGAAGAAACATTGAAAGGAATGCAAAACCTAATAAATTTAGGAAAATCCCCTTCAGAGATCTTAAATTGCTTAACGTTGACAGGACTCCAAGTAGGAAAAGATTTCAGAAACACAATTCAGTTCTTCCATGAAAAATTCGGAATCCCAGTGACATTTATTAGTTACAAACCCACTAGTCAGGATCCTCGCTTACCAATTACATCTCAACAAATAAAAGAGGCGGAAAGACTGAAAACAGATACTTATTTTGGATCTGATGTTCCAATCATACCTCAGTGTGTCTCAAAATTTTATTGTGGAACGACTGCATCTATCCTACCAGAAGTGGGAAAATCTACTGCAGGTAATTTAACCGTTTGTTCACGAATTCGACAATCTTTTGGAAAAATTGACTTAAGCCAATCTTTCAAAGATAAATTCTCTGAAATTAAACATATATTGTTAACGAGAAAACTAAAAGAACGTTCTAATCTTCCGAAGGACTGTCAGCTGTGTAACTTCAATAACATTTGCTGGGGCTGCCGTAGTAACGCTTGGTATTACACAAGCGACGTCTTTGCTGGAGATCCCAGGTGTTGGAGACGAACGATCGAGGATTCTATTTAAAGTCTCCTTAAAACATTAAATGTTTAGCTTGATAAGAGATCAAAATCCATCAAATATACTAGGCTGGAATAAGTTTTCTCGATTTAATTCTGTTAAACCTCTCGCTAAAGTACACATTCAATGTACTCATTGAGGATACCTTTTTTCTCATATGAATCTACTTGTTGGACGGTGTACGCTTACGTTGCCTCAACGGAATTATAATAATAATACCAAGCAGCAAAAAAATGACATTCCAACCTGTAACGATGCTAGTTGGGGTAGTGTCTGTATAGATACCCGTTGAAAATTCAAATTCAAATTCATCTGTTCTATTAGAAAACCAACTAGAAAAAGTCATGGTTACTGAGTAAAATGTTAACCACCCAGTTTTCCAATTCCACTTGAGTGTCATTTCCAAAGGATCACCAAAAATGTCCCCTTCAATTACCAGTACTATAAGATCACCTACGACAGAAAAGTTGTTAGCTTCAGCCTGATCTTCCCAGTATGACTTGTTATCTACTGTCTTAATTACAAATGGAAAAAAGAAGAAATCAGGGAAGTTTCCAGTAACTTCATTATTAAAAGTTAGTTTTACAGCAGCTTGACCTGATATTGAGTAGTTTGATGGAAAGAAAAACTGTGTTTCATTAGAACTATCGAGAGAAACAATTTCAGCTTTGAGTGTGGTGCCTTTCTTCAATGTAATTTCGACCGATTTTCCATCTTCATCAGTAATATTAACTTTAAGATTATTTTTATCACCATCGTCATCAATATCGAAGTCATCGAAGCATTTTTTCACAGTATAAGCTTGGGTATCCCCTTCCTTAACTTTCCACTCAAGTTCTTGCGTTGAAGATCGAGCTGTGGAGCTTGTAATAGATATTACTAAACATAATAAGAGAATTATAACCTCAATTCTTGTATTTCTATTCAATTCTTCTCATCCCACACTTTTGCAAATTCCGACATGAAATTAAAGCTTTTAATCATGATAAAAAAAAAGTGACGTTCATGGTTTATAATGGCTTTTAGTATGATACAGAATTGAAGTATTTAATCGATTGTGCTACAGCAGGAGGAAAAGGAGGATTCATTCTTACAGTCTTTTAATTAAACAACATTGGGGAATTGTTGTAGAAGAATTTAACTATATGCAAGTTAAGGTCAGCTTAACCTTTAACCATCCAGTTTTTCGATTAAAGAAGTAATAATCGAGCTAGCCCGAGAAGGATAAACCCCATGACCAATGTGGTTATTTGTCGTGTTAGCTCAACATTCTTTTCAGTATTTTTCACCAATAAATAGAGTACCAATAGAATTAAGACTCCTGTTAGAAATAAAATCCCTAAGTAAACCAAATCAGACTGTAAAAGAATTATAAAGGAAGCTGCAATGATCCAAGCGATGAAATAACCTATCATAAGCATTTTTACCGTTCTATTTTTTCCTAGTTCGGTTGGAATGGTTTTCACCCCCTGTGCTAGATCGCCTTGGATATCTCCAAGATCCTTATGGATTTCAAAAATAAATGCAGCAATAAAGATTAACAGCTGCAGGACAATGAAGATCAGATCAATTTTGGAAGTTGGATTAACAGCAAGAGCTCCTGTACCCAGTGCCAAGGACAAACTCAAGGCTACAACAATATTTTTAGCAAGGTAGAAAGGTTTTAACCATTTAGAGTATGCTAAAGCCAGACCAATTCCTACAAATCCCAATAATAACGCTTGGATTTTAAAAAAGATGACTCCTATCCCAATCGCGATAATGGTTTCAAATACCGCTGCTATGAATGCAATACGGGGTGCGACTATTCCTTGGGGTAAAGGACGCCACGGTTTAGAAATTCTATCTGATTCTATGTCTTTGTAGTCGTTGAAAGTATCCATCCCACCTAGTAATAAAATTCCCCCCAGTAATCCCATAATCATTTGTGTAGGGGTTGGAGTGGTACGAAGACCAACTATCATCCCTAGAACA
>JBHLKC010000403.1:0-3037 GCA_048887065.1 Candidatus Hodarchaeota archaeon | reverse complement strand
TTGTCTAAAATTTTAATTTCTTCCTTCTCCCAAGGGATATTTTGGGGGAGGTTTAGAAATTTGATACCTAAATTAAAAATTAATTCAGCTAATTCTGGATAAATCCTAAGATTCTCTGTTTTATTCAAAATTTGAAGGATATCAATTGATTTATTCTTCGCATAATTAGTATCAATCAATGGTTTAATCCTTAAAATGAGATTGCTAATAAAGTATTGTTGTTTTTCTGGATTGTGCCGAAAAATGACACCTAACAGATGATCTAATCGGTTTAAACAACGCTCAATAAATTTTAACGTATTAAGCTTATCTTTTTGATTCGGGCGATATTCACCATATTTTTGTACTTTCATTAGTCTCAAAATCATTTAATTATAATTTAAATTATGAATCTTTGAGTTAAACATTTTTAATTTTTTAGAACAAAATAAATCTTTTGGTAAGGACAGAGAATTTTTTATATTGTCAGTGGCAAAGGCCTCCTCTAATATGAGAATTCTGGCAGGATTGGCACCATGGTGAACATATTCATGAATAATTCTTATCTAATATCACAATCTTCGAAATAGGTTAGAACAGATGATTTTCAATTATTTTTTGGACTTCTTGATCAGGAATTTCTGTTTACTTTCTTCCTTTGACCGGGACCAATTTATCACTAAATACCACAAGGAGTAAAGATAATTTTACCATCTTCCAAAAAATATAAAGATTTTCGTGTAATTATCGTTGATAGTACAACCACTCGATCGTCATAAGTTGCTACATAAGCATAATCATCGTTTCAATTACACACTGACCCCCTTTTGAAAACTTCATAGGCTGGATTAACACCAATAGAAGATAAAACAAGATTGAAAAAGTTCCTGTTTGTTTTTAATAGCATCAATCTTAAACTTACTTTAACCTGATCGAGCCATTAGCTCGTTAATTCTTGACTCGTGGTCCTATCTTGCCTCACGAATGCAACGATAATAACTAGTAGCAGCAAAGTTGGCCCAATAAGTAATCCAGCCCACGCAAAGACACTAGCCCTGATAGCAAGGTTGTAATCATGAAATACGGATTTATTAAATCCCTTTGCAATCAACCATACTGCAAAGGTCATTTCCTGTACTGCTATTTACATTAATCCTCTTCTTAATCCCAGGTTTCTTCTATGAATCTGTACTAGTGGGAGAGACAAACTTTATTAAGATCCTAATACTCGTTGGCTTATGGAATCCAGCTGGAACCCAAATAGGTTTGACTTACTCTTAGCTGTTCTCATCGTGCTAATCTTTCCAATTCTCGCTAGAATACTTTATTTTGCAACGGGAGCGTTGATTCCATTGATTATTTACTATGGAGCAGCATGGGGAATTTCTATTTGGAGGCGTGGGAATTCTGGCTATTCTAAGAAAACTAAAATTTTAATCCCACGAGCATTCGTGATTAACGTAATAGTGATTGGTCTTGCCTTAGTGTTTGCATTTCTGGCTCGTAACAAGGATTTGATACCCAATTCTACAGGAGCTATCCTCACTGGTTTAGTCTGGGCTCCGATAAATGCTGCTTCCGAACAGTTACTTTGGATTTATTTGTACGATTCATGGGATCTATATACTCCATCTAAAGAGCAGTATTCGACAAAAAATTGGATTTGGATCCAAAGAATTGTCGGATTTATCTTATTTACTGTATTTGTTGGAACAATACACACCTTTTTTTGGGTAGAATTTTTGGAACCTGTAATGGCCGACAACATCTTTGGGGTGATTTTCGTTCTATTAACGTCTCTATCAGGGTATATACATATTTTAGCTTGGCGAGAATCCAATAATATGGTGTATACATTTATTCCGCACTTTCTGCTAAATCTAGTACCCTTATTTTGGACGGGGTATTCCATACTTCCATTTTTAATTAAATGACATAAATCTACAACTTAAACCAATAGATAAAGATTTCAGAGAAGTTAAGCGAATATGATCTTTCATCCTTTGTTCACTCAGCAAAAGATTTAGAATCAAACCTAATCTTTGGCGCAATCATGAAATTAAATTGATCTAGTATCGAAAAATTGGAATTTAATAGCCATAAATCGCTAAAAATAATTAGATAGAGAATGTATCTATCAAAAAAATAAGTCATTCGATTTACATTACACGTTGGTAGTACACACGAACCTCTGGATATTCCTATAATCGTGTATTTAAATATTAAGCTCTTCCTAAAATAACGCTTTATTTTCTGGTTTTTATCTTGATTTCACGCTTAAGGAAGAAAATTTTCTTTTCGATGCTGTGGCCAAGAGGTTATTTATGGAATGTAAATCAATTTTGAAGTCTAACGGAAGATACATAACAATAGCGTTTTCTCCAGTCCTTGTCTTAAAGGGGAAATTGGGGCGTTGCAAAAGCCTGGTTTAGATAGGAAAAGTATAAACCTAAGTTTATATTGAATTTTAGCATTTTTTTGCTTTTTGCTTTTGTTTTTTACGAGCTGCATTTTATGGTTGTACGCGTTGTCCATAGTGAAGGAACACCGATTTTTATCGGTAAGCTAAAGGTTTCGTTATAACTCATTGATGAACAAACAATAAAAGGTGCAGGAAAGTTAAGCTGGAGGACAGGAAGGAAAAGAAGAGAATGGAAAGAGGGATATCAGGATGAAAAGCTATATACATGTCTTAGATGTCACCAAACTTTACGATGGTGACATCTAGATCTAATGTCGTCCGTGGCTGGATTACCCCTAATCAAGTTTTCAGTTATAATCTGGTTTCTGGAATTCTGACAGAATAGCCTCCTTTCGTATGGCCTTTTCGTAATTTAAAAACGTTATAGCCTAAACCATAACACAAAACCTTCGGATATGGCTTTACTTTAATGAAAGTCATATTTTCTCGCTCTCCGCCTTCTATTTCCTTCAAAATTAACCTATGTATACGTTTCTTAGAAAAAATATCTTGGATTATCGGATCTTCTACAGAAAGGAAATTAGCTTTTCCTTGAAAAGTTACAGTGGAAGAAGGAGCAAAACGGATATAATAATG
>JBHLKC010000402.1:0-3057 GCA_048887065.1 Candidatus Hodarchaeota archaeon | reverse complement strand
TCTTCCTTTTTGGGATACCTTTATTTTTTCCATTCTGGGAATTATACTTCTCATTCTAGGAGGTCTTTTTTTAATAACTGGTAGATACCAACTCAAACAATTTGGTAGTGGTGTGCTACATATCGAAGAAGACCATAAGATGATTACTTCAGGAATCTTTCAATATATCCGCCATCCAATTTATGCTGGTTCATTGCTTGGAATTTTCGGATTCTATCTTGCTTTTCGGAGTATAATTATTCTCATTGCAGTTTCGGTTATCTACTTCTTGATTTTTAGACACCGATTAACGTTTGAAGAAGAATTATTAATCAAAGAATTTGGTGACCAATACAAGGAGTATATGCAGCGAACGAAACGATTAATACCATACTTATATTGAAAGAGAGTCCTAATGATAGAATAAGTGAAAATTCATTTTCGTTCTTTTATTTATTAATTTAGTTGAGATTTAGAAAAAATTGGAAGCATTCTAACTAGTTTTTATTCTGTAATGATAATTAAAGATATGTTTGAATCCTAATTTCTCGTACATCAATAACGCAGGGGTGTTTTCATGATAAACCTGGAGGTAAATGGTTTCTAATCGGTTGTTTATACACCAATTGATAATATACCTCATTAAAAAACTTCCAATTCCCTTTCTTCTCATTTCTGGATCAACAGCAACTAAAGATAATCCTAAATATTTCTCTTCTCTTACTGCTAAGGTTACTCCCACAATTTCTTGATTGAAACTGAGGGAAAAGAAAAACCTTTTTGGAATGATATTTCGCTTGAGTACTTCTTTAATATGTGCTTTTTGTGTTGGTGATTCATTTCCAAATAAAACGAATTTATCAAACCATAAATTGTTAAAATCAGAGACTTTGACTGAAAAAATATCCTGTTCGGATAATTTAGACAAAGAAGAATTACTTATCTTCTTGGTCATGACCAAGATTCGATACTTTTCTTCATAATCAAGACTACTCAACATTTTATCAAGATTAGAAGGATCACAGTTTACAGGGATTTGAAAAGCGACATCTAACTTCTTTTTTTGGTAGATATCTTCAACACGTTCAATATCTTGTTTAAGATTTGAGCCAAAATAACGGATTGGAAAAACACTATTTGTCCTAGTGAAATTACCGTTGGAAAGCCGTAGAATCCAACCATATAGGAAGAAGTACTCTTTAGCTGGCCATGCATTGTTAGTTAGTTCTTGAAATGTTTTTACCTGATGGAAATCCATTAATTATGCTCCTTTATTCATCCACGAATCATTTCTTTTTGAATAATTTTTGTTAAAGGCAAAGTGTCCATAAGCGAAAGCTATTTTTTTGCCAAAAAAACGGATTCTTAATTCAGGATTCTTTCGAATTACTTTCGAAAGAACAATAAAAAGTTTAGCGCTCACCAGGGAAATTATAAACCACAAATTGGGTTAAATATTCATATAACTGGTGATATTAATGTATCAGCAATCTTTTCCCAGTATTTCTTGATATTCCATTCTCTGTTTTCTTTAGTATGTAACGAAATCTCAATAAAAACTTCCTTGATTTTTAATGAATTGAAATAATTGATCTTTGGAGCTAGTAATCCAAGCATGAATTGTTTTTTTCCCCCTCTTACTTTAGGATCATCAGTGGCATCGAAAAAGAGATATCCCACTCTTTCGATATTGGCAATATTGAGTAAGACGCCTTGAGCTTCACGAAAAGTTGTATCTCCATAAAGCGAAACTGCTGTTTGAAATAATTGAATACCAATATTATCAATTGAGAAAGGAATCATGTTTTTATCAGGATAATGATCCTGAACAATAGGACCTTCATCCTCATCCCAAGAAACAAGAATTAAGTAGATTTTATCTCTCTCGTCTTCAGAAGGTACGGTGTGAATTTCTAATGAATTAAGAACTTGAGTTATCTTTTTGGAAAGATTTTCAGTTTTTTTCTTTTTAGCTAATTTTCCAGCGATACTTGCTAACAAATCCTCTTTCTCAAAAGGCTTCGTTATGTAATCATCTACTCCCAACATTTTTCCCAATCTTACATCATCGGGGTCTGATTTTGCTGTTAAAAAAATAAACGGAATATCGTACCATTCAGAATTCTTTGAAACTTCAGAGAAGAAGTCATATCCATTCATTTCAGGCATCATAATATCACTGATAATCACATCAGGTGGGACTTCAAGTTTAGAAAGGACTTCTAAAGCTTTCTTACCATTACTTGCTGTAATAGGTTCATAATCATTAAATTCTAACATTAATTTAATATTGAGGAGGATTTTCTGGTGATCCTCTACAACCAAAATTACAGGTTTCATATATCATTCCTTTAATTTAACTTTTGAGATTTTTTTAAACTCTTCATAGCTGATACGAGGAAGGAAAACAGAAAATGTCGATCCTTTTTTATACTCACTTTCAACAAATATATCTCCGTTATGAAGTGATGCTAGTTCTTTAGCTATACTTAAACCTAAACCAGTACCCTGAATGTCTCTCGCATTGTCTGTTCTGAAAAAGCGTTCAAATAAATGAGGTAAATCTGTTTCACGAATCCCTATTCCTGAATCAGTAAATTGGATTAGTACTCCATCAAACTCTTTGGGATTATATTTTCCTTGATAATTATCAAACGTTTTAATCCTAACGAACCCTTTCTCAGGCGTGTATTTAATGGCATTATCGATGAGAATACGGAAAATTTGGTTTATTCTTTTAGGATCACCTAATAATGTAATGCTAGGATCTACATTTACCTGAATATCTAACTCTTTTAATGCACGTTTTGGTTCAAATAAGTCTATCACATTACTTAAAACTTCATTCAGGGAATAAGAAGAGGGTTGTAATTCAAATCTTCCTGATTCCACTCTAGAAATTAACAGAAGATCCGCAATCATTTCATTTAAAACTGTAGAATTTTGAGCGATCGTGTTCATGAGTTCTTTTGTCATATCTTCTGATAGTTTTTCACTATATTCTATTAAATTCTTAATTGACAAATCGATTGCTGTAATAGGTGTTCTTAGCTCATGACTAACCGTCGAAACAAATTG
>JBHLKC010000401.1:0-3099 GCA_048887065.1 Candidatus Hodarchaeota archaeon | reverse complement strand
TAATTAATGCTTTGACCGAAGCTTGGAATCATGTGAACATCTACGATGATTTTTCTTTTAGGAAATTCTGATTTAACAAACAGTAAACATTGCAGAGAGAGAGGATGAAAGAAATTATGGATGTGAATTATTTCGGGTTGAAAGGTTCTTATACTAGTCGCTAGGTTTTTTAGTAGAATGCTGGTATCAAGTTCAACAATAGGTTTAAGTCTTAGTGTGGGTATTCCTAGTTCTCTATGGAATCCAATATTTGGAGAGTCTCGGGAGCCAAGGATGTTTCGATAAATAGAAGAATAATTTGGAAATGGATAATATCTATCTGAAGTAATTATTAATACTCGATGCCCCATTTCTATTTGACTTTTTGCCAAGTAATATTCTTCATATCCTATTTTTGGTTGGAAATACCCTACTACATGCATTATTTTCATTGATTAGACCATTGATAAATTAAATAAGTAAACAAACCTACTTAATGCACAAAAATATAAAGTTGACTGATATTAAGTAATGTATTAGATGAAAATCAAAGCAGATAATTTACTCACAGGAAAAGAGTACAATTTATCATCTCTTTCTTTTAAATAATTAATAAAACTCATAGTAAATCTTATCCTTGAATATATTAGAGGTAAAGGTATAATGACGTTGGTAAAGGTTCAATTGAAGAGGAAGGAACTTCCAACCATTTTTAGTAATTGAAACCTGTATATTATCACAAAAATTATTTCATACTAGGATATAAAAATAAAATATTGGTTTCTGTTCAAATTGGTGGATTAAGGATGAATACCACAGATAAAGTTCATTCAAGAAAAGAATTCAAATTAAGATGAAAAGTTACTACTGAATTATCTATCAATTAAGAGCTGTTAAAAATGTTTTTCCAGAGGGAAACAATTAGAAATCATATTATATTTTTCAAAGACAAATTTAAAACACACTGGTTTATAATCACTTATTTAGCATTGTACAGCATCTTTCTATTATTTATCTCAGTATTAAATCCATATTGCGATGGCGACACATTTAATCTTATGAGACACCTTAAAGCTAATGGATTCAGTTGGGGAAATTTACTATCCTTTTCTTTGTTACAAGCCCCTATAGCACTAATTATATCATTTTTTCTTCAAACGGATTATATTATGTCTGCATTTCTATTTGGATTATTTACTTTAGCTCTTACAATTCTTTCAATCTATATCACTTGTTTTATATTTGTAAAATCTAAAATAATTGCATCCCTTTCTGCTATTATGTATTCTATATTCCGATGTGTTTGGATTCTACATCTTTTTGCTGATGATAACGTTATATCTGTGCCTTTTGTGTTTATTTCGATAATTTTGCTTTTTATTTCTATGAAATTGCCCGCTAAAGATGATTATTGGGCAAAAAGCAGTCTTTTACTTACTCTTGCGAGTATTAGTCTAGGTGTTGCCATTTTGGCTCATCTTCAATCCATTATATTTCTTCCTGTAATATTCTTAGGGATTGTCTTAGAGGACAAAGATAGGGCTGTCAAAGTAAAACGATTAATCTTCAGTGCAGTAATTGTCTTAGGTGTATGGTTACCTTTTCTTACACTTAATTTTATTGAGAGAGGATTGAAAGTCCCAGAATCCTTTTTCTCAATAGAAAATTATACTTATCAGCATTTAAGTAACACACAACACTTAAGTCAAAATTATTCTATATTTAGCCATAACCTGACAAGATTAAATGAAATTATTAACTGGATCATTGGATTTGTACAAGGAGCCGGTCTTTCATTCTTTTTTGGAATACATCAGTCTCAATACACTGACTATAATCCTGTGAGACTTATTTTTCACGTTTACGCATGGATTCTGCTCTTAATTGCTCTCGTACCTATTTTAGGAATTTTTAGATGGAAAGAAAAGAAAGATCTGGAAAAATTCCAGATTCTTTGTGCACTTGCTATTTTGAGCGGTTTGATGTATGTTTTAGTTTATGAACCAAATGTAACAGAAAGATGGATTCATATTTTTCCATTCATCGCTTTTAATCTTTCAATATTTATATATCCATTTTCTTTCTCTGAGCTTAGATCGAATTATGTCCCGCTCACTTCTTCATTTCTAAAGAACCTTAGGAAAAACTTTACCCAAACCGTTTTATCAGCTCTAAGATCAGAAAAATCAAGAAATGCCCTCTATCTATTTGTTTACTTACTTCTTTGTTTAGTTATTATTTTTAGCATCGTTTTTATGGTGTTATTCAATTTATTTCTCCCACTGGGTCCATGAGGAAGTTTTGAGCATATTAGCTTAGCCCAGGTCTCTATCTTTCTCAAAAAAACCTCTTTCTCTTAAAAAGAAGAGATTGTATCTCAGTATAAATTCTTTAATTATTGTCCAGAAGATCTTAACCCCGTGTTGAGTTGCAGATAGTTTTGTTCTCCCAAATTTACGCTTTTGTTCGAAACTTGGAACTTCGGTAATCTTCAATCCCGCTCTGTGCATTCGAATAGCCATTTCTGTTTCAATATCAAAATCATCAGCATTAATTGTCACTTTCCGCAGGGCATCTCGTCTAAAAGCCTTAAAACCATAACATAAGTCTGTGTATGAGGTTCCATGTAATAAATTAGTAAGGATTACAAAGAGGATATTTCCGAAGAGACGAAATGTACTAAGATCATCACTACCCCCATACCTCATTAACCGGCTTCCTTTTACAACATCAAAGCCCTTTTTCAATGCGTTGACAAACCGTGGGATCTCTGAAGGTCTATGACTGCAATCTGCATCAATCATGACAATAAAATCATTAGAAGCATACATGAAACCCAATTTGAGTGCATCCCCCTTGCCTTTCTTATCTTGTACAAGTATTTTTGCATCTGGGACAATTTTAAGTGCTTTATTCACGGTATCATCAGTCGAACGGCCATCAACGATGATTATTTCATCAACATATTCCTTTAATTTTGGAAGAAAGAAGGATAAATTTCTAGACTCATTTAAAACTGGAACTACAGCTGTTACTCCAGTTTTCTTAATACTTCCATTCTTTCTTTTCATTTATAAGTCAGATCCAGTTCAAATTGCTTCTAATGATACAATAATGTGG
>JBHLKC010000400.1:0-3112 GCA_048887065.1 Candidatus Hodarchaeota archaeon | reverse complement strand
GCTGAGCAGTGGATAAAAGAAGGAAAGTATGCTCTCAACTGGACGCGCTTATCGTGTAAGCATTTCCTCTCTAATCAGGTGAGGCTAGGTTTGTTTGTACTGGCCTATAATCAAGGCAACTTTCTGCGGCGCCTGGTTCTTCCTGGTAAAATCAAGCACTGGTCACTTCGGACTCTGCTTGTGAAATTGATAAAGATCGGGGCTAAGGTTCTCAAACACAGCCGTTATGTTATTTTCCAGATGGCAGAGGTTGCCATAAGCAAGGAAGTATTTGCCGGGATACTCTCCCGGATCAATCGATTACGATGCTATTCACTATAATGAGTTGCTTTCTAATAGAATCAGATGGAAAGGTATCTCTAACCGTTGGATTTTTAGAGAAAAGCAGTGAATATCAAAGGAAATGGTGACACATTGAATCCTAAAATTCTTTGGAAGTGCTTCAATATACAAAACAACAGTCTAAGATTGGCTCGCAAATCGACAAAATCCAGACTTTTCTCTTTCACGAAGTTAATATGGGGAATATTTATTCAAGTGATTCAAAATTTTCGGATAAGACTTTGAATATTAGAGCCAAGACAAAAGTATGATTTTTAAAAAATAAGACTTTTGTCCTATTTCAAAATTTATTTTTTCTTTGTATAAATGAGCATTAAGGTAAAAATATCTTTTTTAGGAGAAAACTCAATGAAAAAAAAATTAATTGCCATTAAATCCAAATTTATATCTTAAAGTTAATCTTTTTGATATAGAAATATAAAAACAGTCAAGAAGGAATTTAATAGGTCAGCTACAATAAAATTATATGCTTAAAGGGGAAAAAAATGAGACGTTTACCAAGAGTCATTTTATTAATACCTGTACTTATTATAGGAATAGGACTGTATTTGTTTTTATCTTTTCCATCACCGATTGCTGAAAATGAAAAATTCACTGAATTTTCAGGGATGAGAGCTTTTAGGTATCTTGAAGAAATTGCACAAGAACCCAGACGATTATTTCAATCCTATTATAATCACTGCCGTGATTACATTATTGGAGAATTGAAGAATTTGGGACTTGAGCCTGAATTGCAAAAAGGAACATCTATACAACCAGCAGCGCCTCAATTTTTTTCGAGTGTTGAAAATATTGTTGTTCGTATTGAAGGAATTTCCGGAAAAGATGATGCTGTTCTTCTATGTGCTCATTTGGATTCAGAACCTTTTGAGAGTCCTGGAGCGATTGATGATGGAGCTTCGGTTGTTATGATATTGGAAACAGCAAGAACAATCATACAAAGCGGAAAACTTAAAAATGACATCATCATTTTATTTTCGAGCCCTGAAGAATCAGGTATGCAGGGAGCCACCTTATTTGTTACAGAGCATCGTTGGGCAGAGGATGTTAAAGTTGCTTTTAATTTTGAAGGTGGGGGATACGGGCGAATGCTTCTACAATCGGTCAGCGCTAATAATGGCAAATTGATAAAAGAATTTTCGAAATCGGTTCCCAATATTTTTTCCTTTTCTTTTGTTAACTTTTTAATGGGGAATACCACAACCGATTTCGGGCAGGTATTCAAACCTTCAGGAATTCCCGGGCTTGATTTTATCCCCTATACATCTAAAAGAACGATTCATTGCAAGGTTGATAATATTAACAATGTCCGGTTACCGGATTTACAGGAATACGGGCAAAACATTTTGAAACTAACACGTCATTTTGGTAATGTTGAGCTAACAGATCTTTGCAATAAAGAAAGCCAAGTCTTTTTCAGTGTTTTAGGTCTATTTACCGTTCATTACTCCAAGTCTGTTTCCATAACTTTTACAGTTCTTATCTCTATTCTGGGATTTTTTTGCATAATATTCTGTATGAAGAGACATGTTGTCAGGATTTATGAAATGATTGCCGCATTTAGTGCAATTTTTGTGAGTTTTGCTTTGTCTATTGGAATGACACTTTCTTTATGGTCTCTTATCTCAAACTCATTTACTATGCATAAGTTTCTTTTTAATGGAATTGAATACCATAGTGAAAAGTTTTATACCGCATTTATTTTGATATTGATTATTATCGTGTATTTCGTTTTTTTATTAATGAATAAAATCAAGAAGTTCAACACTACCAATATGATTGCAGCGATTATGGTTTTTTCATGGGTATTAGCTGTTTCAACTGGTATTTTATTCCCGGAAATTGGTTATATTTTTACATGGATCACATTGTTTTCTAGTTTATCACTTATTGTTGGTTCACGAAAAAACACAAAAACAGAAAAGCAGGAAAGAAGTGTCCTTATCACTTATACAATAAACGCCGTGATGAGCATTATTCTGTTGTTACCGGTAATATTGATAATGGTTGTGATCGGTCCGGAAAGTTACATTCGCTATATTCCAGCTGCACTATTAATAATATTATTATTTCCTGTCTATTTTGATTTGTCTAAAAAGTCTAGATTATTTTCCGGCCTAATAATTGTTTGCACTTCTTTATTGCTTCTTTCAATCGCATTATTTTCTGATTTCGATGAAATATGCCCTCGAGTCAATTATGTGTCTTTCATACAAAATGCGGACAACGATAAATCTTGTTGGATAATAAATGAATTGTATGATTCAGATCTTGATGATTATTCGAAACAATTTATACCTGAAAATTTCAAAAAAGTCACAATACGTTCTTTTATCCCGGATTATCCTTATGATTACACGACATACTTAGTGCCTTTTGAATACAAATCATTACCGTCACCAAGTGTAGAAATAATGACGGACACAATTATCGGAAATACACGTCATCTCAAATTGCTTATTAAATCCATGCGCAATGCCCATTCTTTAAATGTCTATCATCCCATGAATGTGAAAATAGAAGAAGTCTCTGTAAATGGAATTAAGAGTGAACCCTTGTTTGGATTAAAGAATGAAAATCCAAATGAAGAGGCTCTCCTGTTTTATAGAAATATTCCGACTGAAGGTATTGTTTTATTATTGAAGTTAAGCCCAAACATCCCCTTTGAGTTGCGCATTAGAGACAAGACACAGGGGGTGCCTTTAAAAGAAAACATGAATCCGATGGAAGAAAACGTGATACCCTATACCGATTATGGAGCGAACTCTAC
>JBHLKC010000399.1:0-3122 GCA_048887065.1 Candidatus Hodarchaeota archaeon | reverse complement strand
AAAAAAGCGATAGATGAATTTATAAACGCAATTCGCTATTTCCAAAAATCTGATATGTTTTCTAAAATGACAAGTAAACCCCGTGAGTTCTATAATGCCCTAGATATTATAAAGATGATTCCACGAGTACCCACCTTTCGTTTCATGAAAAAGTGGTACGATTTGACCGCTAGTCAATATTCAAAGCACTTTAAAAATCCTATTTTGCAAAAAATCTTTCAAAATCTTTCTTCTCCGATATTATTTGAAATCCTCGTACTTGCGGAAATGGCTAGGAGAAATTCTGGTTTCCCAATGAAAGGTGCTTTAGCATTTAGTAAAAAGATCGAAAAGAAATACTTAGAGCTAGGTGGGAAAATATTTTATAACCACAAAGTGGTGAATATCAATATAGCCTCAAATCCTCATTTAAAACAAGATTTTGTAACTGGAATTACCTTACAGAGTGGAGAAGTCATTAATTCTGACATTGTTATTTCTGCAATGGACGGAAAAACAACCATCTTTGAAATGCTAGATGGAAAATATTTAAATAAGAATATAAAAGAAACGTATGAAAAAACTAAGTTAAATCCGTCAAGAATTTACATCTCTATTGGGTTGACAAAACAAATTTCATCAGGAGCAGGAGTTGATAGGATATTACTCGAAAAACCATTTTCATTACCAGATGGTACTGAATGGGAGGTAATTGATGTCCGAATATTTGATTTCAATGGTTTTGCGCCAGAAGGGAAAACTCTTCTGAATGTCGAATTTCCGACACATGAGTATAACTATTGGGCTAAATTACGCGAGACGGACAGACAAACCTATCATAAGAAGAAACAAGAAATAGTCGATACAGTCATTAAAAACCTAGAAAAGGTTTTTGGGGAAATAAGAACGCAAATTGACATGATTGATGTAGCCACTCCAGCAACATTTCATCGATATACTGGGAATTGGAAGGGGTCAATTCAGGGGTGGGATAATGAAAATATTTTTTCTAGGAAGTTTATCAAAAAAGAACTCCCTAACCTTATGAATTTCTACATGACTGGTCAATGGGTCCAACCAGGAGGAGGTGTACCTGCAGTTTTTCTCAATGGTCGAGATTTAGCAAAAATTCTTTGTAAAAGAGAAAATCAGAATTTTTTGATTAAAAAAAAGGAAGATTAGTAGTGGAAATCAAAGAGAAAAACGCTATGTGAGTGTGATCCAAATAAAAAATAGTATAATACCTTTTGAATATCTATTGTTGGGAACTTGCAAGATTTTTGGGATTTTACTCAACTCCATCCAAGGCTGGTTTAGAATGCAAAAGCATATAGCATGATGTATGTAAATATTCTTGTATTTTTATGAACAGACAAACAATCGTTCATACGCTGATATGGGAGTTTGAGAGTGAATTGCAAGGAGTCATAAAGATACTAATGGAAATCTCGAAGGAGGAGGCGAAAAGGAAACCCAAACCTTATTCTAAAACATTAGATACACTTAGACAATGGAACGAAAAAGGGAATGAATGGATTTCATCACAATCTCTTGACCCCATCTCTACTATCGAATTCAAAGTAGTACACTTAGCACAATGTAAGCAGATGTATGATGAATATGCTTTTTAGGAGGGGATACTGAACTGGAATGACCTCGAATGTTCAGAATGGCCACACTGCATCGATTATTTGAAACAAACTCAAAGAAGGTTGGTTGAGAGTCTTCAAAATCTAACAGATGAACAATTGGATGACATGGTTCCGATGAATTGGGGTGATTTGTGGCCAATAAAACAAATAATTTCAATTATGACTCATCATGACACGAATCATTTAGGTTAAATTTGTACGGTAAGGAACCTCTATAAAATAAAGAAAGAAGGTGTTTAAAAAGCTGGAAATATAATAGACTTGCTTCAAACGCCTAGTGTCCTCCTCCCGGAAGGAACCTCAGGATATGGTTTTTTTCATAACTCTATTGGTTACCTCAGTCATTTTCACGTAAAAAAGACGTCATCGATCATGAGAAAAAAGAGCACTGATGAACAATCAACTTAACTCTGATACGAGCGTTCTCGATAATATATCGTCAAACCAACCTTTCGTCTCTAAGAGTAAATTAGAGAAAAGAATACACCTTACTTTTATTTTATTTTCTTTCTAAAGTTTATCACTAGTTTTAAACTAAGCGTGAAAGTAACACCCCATGTCCAACCAGGAGTAATCTTATTCCCATCATCTTCTGTAATGGGTTTTGAGTCCATTGTGTCAGTTGTATCTTCGTTATTAATTGTAAATGAATTATCAGAGATATCTTCTTGGGTTTTGTTAAAAACTATATCTCGTGTTTTACTTCTTTGGAATCATACTATTTTCAGAAATTAACCTAATTTTTGCCTTTTTTTTGAAGAGAACGACATTTCGCGTTGCCAAGACATATTTATGCTGTAAAAAAAGAAAAAGAAAAAGGAAGGAAATTTGGAACCAGAATCAATTACTTACGATTGGAATTCTTTCTTTTACGTTTGTGATAGTATCCCCATGTCAAGAGGAGGACGGTGCATATTGTGGGGAGAGAGAACCATGAACTAGAGGCATCAGTTGTAGTGGTAGATCCATCAGTTGCAGTGGTAGATCCAAAATCAATAACAGAAGATTTTAGAAAAGAGGATTTGTCACAAAAAAACTTAAAATTCACATAACCAAAAGGTAAAAACGAAAACTTATATTTTAATTCCCTTGAATACAAAATCTAGGGGAATATATATCTGAAATTTAGACGCTAGTGGTCTGTTTGGTTGAAAACCTGCTATTTCAATTACTAATTGGCGGATTAATTCTTATTTTCGCAGCATTAGCGGGAACAGTCGGAATAGGGGGAGGCGGATTATTTACTCCAATTTTATTGATGTTAGGGGGATTGACAATATCACAAGCTATTCCAGTAGCAAGTGCAGCAATTTTTGGAGTGGGTTTAGGCTCCACCTTAGTAAATATAGAACATCATACGATCAATTATCAATTAGCTTTGACACTAGAACCATTTACAATCATTGGTACGTTTATCGGTGTGCAAATTTTTCTTAATATCCCAGAATATCTCATTCTGTTTTTCTTTACTATTCTAATGATCGTCTTATC
>JBHLKC010000398.1:0-3128 GCA_048887065.1 Candidatus Hodarchaeota archaeon | reverse complement strand
GGATTACTCTGTATTGATGAGGTTCATCGAGCAACTGGAGATTATGCCTATGTAGGAATTGCAGCTCAAGCAAAATGTCAAATTATTGGATTTACTGCAACACCAGGCAATAATCCTGATAAAATTCTCGAAGTTTGCAAGAATCTCAAAATTACTAAGATTTCCTATACTGATACTAGCGATTTAGATGTTAATGAATATGTATCTATTCATACTCCCAAGGTTATTTGGATTGAACTTCCTAATGAATATGAATCTGTTCTTAAAAGTCTTCAAAATTACCAAGATGAGTTAATGGTCATTCTAAAAGATCGTATTCCAACAGTTTTGGAACTAAAATACCTGGGAAAAAGAGAAGCACTAGGAATTCATCAACAAGTGGTTAAGCTTACGAAAGAGGATCCAAAATATGGTGATTTATTAATACAAAGTTCTAATTTAATTAGAATACAGCATTTACAGGAATTAGTTGAAAGCCAAGGCTTCCCCCAAGCATTTCAGAGTCTTCAAAAGTGGCGTCGAAGGCTCTCATCAAAAGCTTTAAGGTTATTTCTAGAAGATAATCGAATTATTTCAATAGAGAGAAGTATCTCTGAAGATTTAATAGTTCATCCAAAACTTCAGAAATTAATCCAAGAAATTAAAAATGCTCTAAGAACAGCTACTTCAATGGATTCAAAAATCATTGTCTTTAGTAATTATCGTGATACAGTTCGTTTCCTTCATACTGAGCTTTCAAAATTAAATTTTAAAGCTGGGCTCTTCGTTGGACATTCAAGTTCAAGAGACGATAAGGGTTTAACACAAAAAGAACAGCTATCTGTCATTGAAGAATTCAAACATGGCGAATTAGATATTCTTATCAGCACTTCTGTAGGAGAGGAGGGCTTAGATGTTGGAAATTGTGATCTTGTTGTGTTTTATGATTCGGTACCTTCTGTTGTTAGGGCAGTCCAAAGAAGAGGACGGGGTCGTAAAAAGAAATCCCGTGTAATTCATCTTGTCACAAAGAAGACACGCGATGAAGCCATGTATTGGGCAATCAAGAGAAAAGATAAGCAAATGAAAGAATTTCTAAAGAATGAACTCCCTCAATTACTCGATAAGACACAGATACAAGAGAGCCAAGGGACCTTAGATCAATTCTTTAAATCCAAGCAAGATGGATTAAATATTGATGATGGAAATTCCTTTCTGGAAATTATTGTAGATTCCCGTGAGGTTACGGGAGGCATTCCTAAAATTCTTAAAAGGCAAGGAATTCGATTAAGATCTCAAAAACTGGATGTGGGAGATTATCTTCTGTCAAATCGCTTAGTAGTTGAGTTAAAGACTTATTCGGATTTTGTGAATTCTATAATAGATGGTCGACTTTTTCGGTCAACAGCTCCTGGGTCTACTTCTCAATTAATGCGGTTGTCAAAACAAAACTTCCCATTAATCATAATACAGCACGATTCAGAGTTAATATCTCAACAAATACACATAAACAGTATAATGGGAGCAATTAGTTCAATAATTCTCGATTTTAAAATTCCAATTGTGTTTACTCGTAATGATTTAGAAACAGCTGCTTTATTAACGCAACTAGTAAAGCGTGAACAAACAGAATCTCCTAGACAAGTTCAATTACCTCCAATCTCAAAAATAGAACACTCTATCAAAGAGATTCAGCTGTTTATGCTTTCTACTATTCCTGGAATCAATATTGAAAAAGCAAAAGCACTATTAGCTAAATTTAAGACCATTCAAGAAATAGGGTCAGCAGATTTAGATGAATTAATTGAAGTTCCACAAATTGGAAAAAAACTCGCAATACGGATTAAGACAGTCTTAACATCTCAAGGGAATAATAAGACTCTCTGAATTCTAGGCATACTTTACGTTAAAATTATTATATCTCAAATATAAATCAATCAATCCAATTAACCTCCTCTAAACAAAGGAACATTTACTAAGGTATTTAAATAGAGAAAAAAGGTACATGAACAGAAATCAAATGATTAATGTTAAGATCTTCGTAATAAAACAAAAAATTTGATACTGTTTTTAACGGTGATAAAAAGATGTTAAACACTTCTAAACCTTTAAAATTACCACACGAAAAAGAAAACAAAAAGACTGGGAAGAGAATTGTAGTATTTTTTCTTACTCTTCTATTTCTTATGATCATCTTGTCATCTATTGGTTATTTAACTTATTTTATAATGAACTATGGACAATATCCTTTTTACACCTCACATTTCGGTTCGGTTCTTTTATCTGAAGAATATATAGGTAAACGAGACTCGTTAACAGCCTTTGGCATACTTTCAATCTTATTACTAGCTCTTTCGATAATTTACCTTGGAATAATGAATTATCTGAAAGATTAATCTTATGAGAATAATTCAAAAACCAGGAAAAGATTTTTCATAGAAGTTATCGCTATCTCCCTTATTTGAATTCCTCAAGACGGGAATAAAATAATTCTAGAGTTTTCTTCATATGTGCAGCAAAACGAGTTTGATTTTCACGAAACTCTTGAATATCATCCTCAAGTGACTTGAGAGAGCCTTCTAGTGCCTGAATTCTACTATTGACGTTTTTGCTTGATTTTATAGCTTCTATTTCATCCAATCGTGAGTCAATCCGGGATAAAGATTTGTTCAATCGATCTAAATCATTATTAAACCCTGTTAATAAAATTTCAAGTCCTTTTGCTGTGATAAGATTCCCCCAAGGGGTATCGACAACAAGCTCTTCATCGTCCATTAATAGTATCCCTTGTTTTTTCGTTGTTCAGCTCAATTATCTTGAATGATATAAGAGAAAAACCTTTTTTAAAACTAGCTTTATGATACAAATACATATAACTTAATAAAATAAAAAGAAATGGTTGTAAAACACCTCTAAAGACCATAACATTCAATTCAATAATTTAAAAAATAGTTTTAGGTACATAACATAATAATTAGGTTTTTAATAAGAATTCCGCTGAATTTAGGAAGTTATTGTCAATATCGTGACAAATTTTAGACTATTCTAAGTAATGGAGTTTAAAAAACCTTGATAGCTGTGTAATTATGTCATGACATGATAATTATTTGAAAAGGTTTAATAAAGTTTAAGGAGGGGAATTCTTTCAC
>JBHLKC010000397.1:0-3146 GCA_048887065.1 Candidatus Hodarchaeota archaeon | reverse complement strand
CAACAGAAGAAGGAAAAAGGGTATAAATCTGTTAATTACATCTTCATATTGAATAAAGATGTATATTTCTGAAATAAAAAACCAAATAAATTAGTACATACAAAATTGTATATTAATCAATAAATCTTAAAGCATTTAATGGATAATCTTAAGGTTATGACCCATGTGGAATCAATTTAGGAAATTTATCTTTAGACAAAAGTATCAAAGCGATCCACATGTTTTTATAGACCACCTCCAAATCCAACCACTTAGTATTATCTCCTACATTCTTTGGTACCACTATAAACAACAAGAGAATACTCAACTGGTATATCGGTTAAATCCCTTCCAATATATTCACCGATTTGAAAATAAATATACGCTTTATGGAAAAGATGTATGGGAATTTCATAGAAAAATTCGTTGGTTTAAAACAAATCTTGTACTTATGTGTAATCAAGAAAGAACATGGTTGGATTTAACTAAACGTTTTACTAACTTTCGAAGTTTGGAAACAAACCAACCAGCAGATTTTTTCAATGTTTATATCTCTTTAAAACTTTCTAAGGATAACTTTACTGCTTTAGACGACATGGATGAACGAATCATTGAATTACCCACTAAGGAACATCCTATTCCAAAGCGATATCGACCAATAAGTAGTGGTTTGAATTATGGTTTAATAAAAGATGGTGAAGTTGTTAGCTTTGCTGCAGCACCCCATATCTTGAGGCAAAGCATTTTTTCTTTTGCTATACTCAGAGGAATTGAAACAAAACTCTTAGAGAGAAAACAGGGCTATGCTCTCCAGATAGTTGGCACACTTTGTAACGAATTGTTTTCTCGCTACCACATTACAAATATTTTCTTGTGGGTAGAAGACACCAACAAAGCAGCTCTTAGCTTGTACGATAAATTAGGATTCAAAAAAGAAGCTTACATCTATGCAACTTATTGTGATCAGAAATAAAAGAATGGTTTGAAATACCCAAAACCTTATTGTTTATTACTTTTAGCCACTAATAGAATTTCATTTACAGTTTGGTGCCTTTTAGTTAAAGCATATTTATAGTTCTTCTTATAGACATTCACAGAGACCTTATAACTCAGTAAAATATCTTTCAACTCTCCAATACTAGGAATACCAGGTTCTCTATAAGAAATTACAATAATAGAGTCTTGAAATTTCGCAATAACTTCTTCAAAGGCTTGTAGGTTTTCTCCCACAGTACTCCATTTATTTGGAACAGTTTTCAGTCTTCTATGCTTCGTTTTAAAATCAATCAATTCCTCCCATTGGTAATAGTGTATTATTCCCTCTAAGAAGTGATAAAAACTATAGTAATCCACTCCAACTCCTTTTTCAGAGATATAAGGAGGATCTAGATAGACTAAATCATACCCATCATCTGGAATAGGTACTTTGAAGATACAATAATTCATTGCGGTATTTGTACGATTGTTATCAAATATTGCCTGATTAGCTTCAATCATTGCCCTTTGAAATAATTCTAAAAAAGGAGTATTCCAAGTTTTTAAGTTTCCAAAACTACGCCTTACATTATTCATTCTTAAGTTTAAATTTCTCCTATGAAAAATATTAAAAGGCCGTTTTTGGAGACATGCCTGAAAAAGAGCAAAGAAGCAGAGAGATTTTTCATATTGATTTTCTAATCTGAAGATATTTTGAACAACTGTATCTAATAATTTATTTTCTTCATCGGTATAATAAATATCTTTAAATTGATCCTGAATTACAGAACTATAATGAAAGTCATTCTTTTTCTTGAATAGAGAAGGAACTAACTTTAAACTGAATCGCGTTGATTTATTTGCAATTAATCCTTTACTAATGTAATAATTTGATGTTAAAATGTCATTATACGTAACTTTCTTTTCCATTCTTTTGAATAAATGAGAAACCGCAGCGGACCCACCTAATGCATCTAAAACTGTATCAAAATTAAGTTCATGAAATATTGGAAAGAACCAGTTTAATAATCGTAGCTTACTTCCTTGATACCTCGTTTTGGGAAAAGGAATGTCTAAAAACGAGAGGATTTTACTCTCTCTAGACCTTGGTGAAAGCCTATTGGAAGACATCTCTCAACGCATCACAGTAGAAAAAGAAATATAATTCCTCTCTATGAAAAGAGGAACATTCAGAGTTTTTCTTTACGTTCTTTAAATCCAATTCCAAGCTCTTCTAACTCAGCTAAGACTGGATCATAGATGGATTTTTTCACAGGGATATGAACACCAGTATCAGTGATTTTTTCCTCCAAAATCATGCGAACTCCAATAGCAGCAGGGAGTCCAACTGTTCGTGACATGGAGCTAGCCTCACCTTTGTCTTGTAAGCCAAAGTCAATCATAGACGAGATTAGTTTTTCTTTCCCTTCGGGCAGCTCATATTCAAATTCGTGAATTAAAAGAAGCATATCCCTTTCGTTCGGTTCATATTGTAAATGCTTTTCCCATTGAGCACAAAGGGCATCAAGCGGTGAAATCTTTGTTGATGGAAGTAGAGTATCACTAAGGAGTCCCATCCACTCAAAGCGATTTACTACATCATCATTTGATTCAAGATTGAATTTTTTGATGAAAGCTTCTTTTGGGTCGCCAGATTCAGCTATTAGGCTGTTTGTGAGTTGGCCATAAGTGAAACCTTCAGGGTATTCATGCTCTTCAATATCTAGATATCCAGTATCAGCAATCTTCTTTAAAGCTCTAGACCATCCTGCGTTACGGATTGTTCCACGAAACATTGTTTTTGTCTCAGGAATTTTGTAAATATCGATGTAAGGCGTTGCATCCCTATTTGGATATGCCTCATATTCTCCATCTACTCCCTCAACAGGGTATGAAAAATGATGATCAAATAGGTCTTCACCAGGGATTTCTATTATTTTATCATTTTCCTTGTATTTCGCAGCATTTCTCCCAGCTAAAATCACTCCTCTTGGTGACCATGATAATTTATAACCCCAAGGGTTAGTATTCGCTTCAGGGGCAGGCAATCCACCACAGTATGATTTAAATGAAAAAATCTTCCCATTTCGATCATGAACGTCATCGATGATCTTCTGTGCACTCATATGATCGATTCCAGGATCTACTCCGATCTCATTTAGGATTATTATTCCAGCGTCTCTTGCTGCTTT
>JBHLKC010000396.1:0-3155 GCA_048887065.1 Candidatus Hodarchaeota archaeon | reverse complement strand
AATGATTCCCTGTCTGAAATTAAAGTTCATATCCACTGTACAAACCCTGAAAAATTTATATCGAAAGTAAATGAATACGTAAACAATGTAGAAGTAGTATCAATACAATCACTGAATGAACAGTATGTGCAACTAGTAAATCGGACCAGGGGGGATTAAACGCGAAAGTTGGCGTTGTATCCGACAGTATGTGTGATTTACCTCCAAAATTATCCAAGAAATTTGGAATTGTAATTGTTCCAGGTATTGTTTACGTTAATAACCAACCTTTCCGAAGTGTAGACATTCACCCTGAAGATATGCAATCTATTGTTGAAGATGAAGAGAAAACAATTAAGACTGGAGCACCTCCTCCTGCTGCATACTTCAAAGCCTACGAAAGTCTTTTTAGTGAGGTAGATATTATTTTGAGTTTGCACGGCCCTACAAAACATTCAGGGGTATTGAATGCTGCTAGAGCAGGTGCAAGACGCTTGGAAGACCCTTCTCGAGTTATTCACTTCGAATGTGGCGTTGCTACAATTGGTTTAGGAATGACAGCTATTGCAGCATCTATTCTAACTCACCAAGTTGAAAACCAGCAAGAACTGGTTCATCGAGTTCAAGAGTATTGCTCAAAGATCCAGATCATAGGTACAGTTGAATCATTTAAATATCTTCAAAGGAGTGGAAGGTTACGTCTAAAAATCGCGGGTTGGATTGCTAGTACCTTATCTGTTAAACCTGTTCTTTTAATGAGAGAATCTGATGTTTTTCTCATAGAAAAACCCCGAAATAGAAAAGTAGCAATTGATCGCATGGTTTCCTCTTTATTCCAAAGAATAAATCGAGAAATCAAACCCAAGATTGTTGGCATCAGTCACTTTGGATGTGAAGAAGATCTAAAAGGGATAGAAAAAATAATTCAAAGAACATTGCCTAATCATTTGATTATAAAGGGATATGCGGACCCAATGGTAGCAGCTAACACTGGGCCAGGATTAATATTAGTGTCTTACTTCGCTGATCCAGAGTTTAATGCCAGTGAAGGAATAAAAATCAATGTTTGAAATTTTAATATCTGGAGTCTTTGGTTATCTTACAGGATCGATTTTCATTTCGTATTATTGGGGGAAGTTAAATGGAATTGATTTAACAGAAGAGGGAACAGGGCAATTAGGGGCATCGAATGCAGGTCGAAGTTTAGGATGGCCTGCGATGATAATTTTTGGGTTATTTGATATATTAAAAGCAACAATTGCTCTTATGATCTTACATTATTTTTTCAATTATCAGTTCCTATCAGCCTATTATGAAGTTATAATAATAACCGGTAGTTTAGGGCTTGTGTTAGGTCATGTAAAGTCTCTATGGATATGGTTAGAAAAGCACGATTGGCATGGTGGAAAAGGAGGGGCTCCATTTGGAGGAATTCTTCTGTTTTTATCAGTGGAAAGTTTTATCATTTTGTTTATTGTTTTAATGCTTTTTTTACAAATCCTAAAGCGGTTTGTGTTAAAAGGAAAGTTATATGACAACTTCTCAACAAATGCAATTGTAGTTTTAGTTTCTCCAATTATTATTCTTTGGTTTACAGGAAATGGAATGTACTTTATTTTAGTACTTCTAATAATTTGTATAATTATTTTCTTTGAAAGAGAAAAAATCGCGAGTATACTAGCGAATACACCATTGAAGGGATCTAGAAAAGTAATAGATTAATAAAAAATCATAATTATCAAATTGTAGCAAATTTTTTTTAACCATAAGTTAAAAAAAGAAGACAATCTTGTTAAGTTATGAGCGTAGAGCGAGCAATCTATGAAATAAAAACAAAACATGGAAAAGCCCGTCTTATTAATAAAACTGTAGATCGAACGGGATTTCCCATTCTTTTCGTTCATGGTTTCGGTAGCTCACCTGAAGCCTGGTTTAAATATCCTGATAGCCTTGGCAAATTCTTTTTACAGAAAGAAGAGATTGATGTATGGAGTTTAGGATTATCAAACGCTATCAGTGGAGATATTGAACTTCTTGCGCAGGAGGATCTTTATTCTTCATTGAACTTCATTTATCAGAGGAGTGGAAAGCTGATTCATATTATTGCTCATAGCGTTGGGGGAATTATTGTGAGATTTCTTTTATGTCCCCATATCAATCATTCTTCCTTGAATGCGGAAGAATTCGTTAGAGGAGTCTCCCTTCTCTCTGTTCCAAATCATGGGACTAATAAATTTAAAAGTGATAGAATTTGGAACATGATGAGTCTTGTTACTAATTATGTCAGTTTCAATCAATTATTTGTTCAGGTTCTTAGATCAAGTAAGCTTATCAACGCATTAAATCAGCATAGACCTTGCCTGAATCCTAAAATCAAGTGGCAAAATGCTATAAGTACTTTCGATAACCTAATAGAACCAGAAAGTATGAGACTTAGCGAAGAAGAACTAATTGAGATAGAGATTGACCAAAGGGAGTTTCCTTGTGATCATACTATTTATCCATTGAAATGGCTTTTCAATGACAATTATCCTCCCATTCACCGATATCCACCGGTTGCAGAATGGATATACGAGAAGTATTTTACTAAATCAACTAATTAAAGGAAATAAGATTAATTCTCTTATGCATAATTAATTAATAACTCGAGGAAGATCAATACTGATACGATCATTTTCCTCAGGCTCAGAAATATGCTTAAAAGTGATATTACCTTTGTACTTAGCAACCAATGAATTAATAATTAAATGACTCAAACTAGACAAGTCAGATCTGCTTCCACCTATTTCATCAATAATAGATCCAAACAAAACTCGCTCTGAAACTTCAGGTGGTATTCTATGAGAGTCAAAGTTGATTCTATAATATCCACTTATGGGTTCAATAGTTATTCTGATAATAGACAAAGGATGGTTTTCGATATCAAATACAGTTACCAATATATTCAAGAAAAGTTGCTCGAGCATATTAGTAGCTTTGACTAGCATGTTTTCCTCTATAGCCCCTATCATTTTGATTTCGATATTTGGATATTCTTCTTTTAAAAGATATACTGCATTATTCAAAGATTGAAGAAGATTTATTGGTGCTAAATCCACTTGTTGGATATCACGAGCATTAGAAAGAGTTCTAACTTTACTTACAAGTTCCTGTGTTCTTTTCAATGATTTCTTTAA
>JBHLKC010000395.1:0-3177 GCA_048887065.1 Candidatus Hodarchaeota archaeon | reverse complement strand
GAAGAATATTGACTGCCATTTGGGTACAAATTGGTTCCTGCAACAATTCGTGCACTGATTTCAAACGCGTAAAACTCCAGATCAGGAGTACAAATGGTTTCTACACAAAATGGACCTGTTATTCCAGGTGGAAATAATTCTTTAGAAGCTTTAACAACATTCTTTCCCATTTTCATTACTTGAGGCAGTAAAGATTCGCGGAGGATGACAGGAGCATTCCCTGTAACTGTATAACTTGGCTCAACATATTTTCTTATTCGATGCAATCCGTCAACATTGCTTTCAAGTCTCTGATCAACCCCTAAAAATTCTACTCTGTTCCTTAAGACAGAATTGAAGAAATGGTGATAATATCTTACTCCAACAACATATTCTTGAATAACAACATCTTCAGGATTCTTCGAATTAAGCTTATCATAAAATTCTTTTTTATTCTGTACAAGATAAAACCCTTTACCCCCTTTAGCACCTCCCATTTTAACAATACATAAAGAATTAATCTCATCTGGAGTTTTATACTCAGGAACTTTTAGATCAGCTAAACGCATCCAATTATCAACTTTTTTACGTGAACTCTCCCATTCAAGACTTAACTTATTCCCAAACATTGGAACATGAAACTTTTTTAGAATATCATTGGCTCCTACATATTCAACAAAGCTACCATGGGGTATAATAATAATATTCTGGTCTAGTAATTCTTGCTGAATTTTTTTCTCAATCATCTTGCCAAAATAGCTAATTTCAATGTATCTATCAGGATTAACAAGTGGAAATGATTCATAGATCTGCTTACGAGAGGGGAGAGTCAAACCAAGAGTTGGAAATCCTTCTTGCTTTGCACCGTGGAAAATCTGTAATGCTGAGTGGCTACAAACAGTACCTATACCTATTTTTCCAGGATCATAACTGCTAACAAGACTCAAGTAGTCACCTCGGAGAGCTGGTTCGTTTCAATAGCTTCTTTAAGATCCATCATACAAAGATCTAGAGGAGACATAATTTCTCGTCCATATTTGATGGATAACCTACGCATTTCTGGTGATGTTGGACCCAAACATGGAGATCCTGGAATTCGAGGAGAAATATCAAACACAACAAATTCACTATTCTCATTGATTGCTCCTTGCAACGCAAACAAACCGATTATGCCAGGTGGGTATAATTTTCTTGTAGTTTCAATGAACTTACTTGCAGCTTGATAGACTAAAGGTTTCTTTGATTCTCTCATCGTGACGCCTTTATGACCAATTTCCTCATTTGTAATTGGAACTTTGATCCCTAATTGATCAACAGCAGGTAAATTCAATAAACCTGACAAATTGGTTTGAACACGATCATCAAATCCTACAAAATCAAAATCTCCATAATTATCACTCGAACCATATGCTTGAAAATTCGCATTAAAACGAGGACCAAGTACAAATTCTTCAATAATGGACTTCTCAAGGTCATCTTCCCTTATTATATCCTTTTCAATTAACTCTCTACTTTTTGTATCAAATTCGTTTGCTGAATTAACATAAAAGAAAGCTCTTTCTAGAGGATTATGTTTTTGTTGAACTTTCACGATTGCAAGGCAGTCAATCTCATCCTCAGTTTTGAATTCACGAGGTCTTCGAATCCCTGCTTCATCGAGTAAATCGTATTGTGATCTCCTCTCCTCAACTTTAAGTAACTCACGATTGCCATAAATTGGTAGAGGAAACGCATTTCTATCCTCAATAGCTTCAATATCAACATAAACACTAAAAGATCTATTGGGAAACCAGATAGTATTTAATTTCATCAATTTCTTTATGTTCTCAGGTTTAACTAAGTCATTGAATCTGTTTAATACAATTTTATGAGTATATAGGAATGAATTAACCTCTGTGTATAACATGTCTCTCCCCTTTTGGCATACAATTACAGTGTCAAAACCATTAGCCCTGGCGCTAATACCAACTTCTTCAGCACTATGACTTCCTAGAACACCAATACAATAATCATTTGTCATAATTTCTCACAAGCTTTTACAATATTTTTGAAAATTTGTAACCCAGGACCCTCTTTATCTAGAATGGCCTGCGAAAGACGGGTCCAAAATGGGTGTGTATAATAATGAACAAATTTTTCAGGATGAGGCATTAATCCCATAACATTCCCTTGTTCATTAATGATTCCTGCGATATTTCGGTAAGAACCATTTGGATTATCTATATATCTGAATACTATGCGTTCAGAATCCTCTAACATATTGAGAATAGGCTTATCAGCTACAAATTTTCCTTCAGCATGGTTTATTGGCACGAAGAGAGTTTCAATGTCTTCATTATAGAACGATTCAGAATCTTTCTTCAGATGAATCCACTTGTCAATAAATAATCCTGAATTATTTGATGTTAATGTTGCATCAATGTCAAGAAAACCAGACTTCAAGAGTGCTTGAAAACCATTGCAGATCCCTAATATCGGTTTGTTTTGATCAATAAACCTTTTGATGTCATTTTTCAACTTCAGTTTTAAATAATTAGCGATAATTTTCCCTGCAGCAATGTGATCTCCGAAACTAAATCCTCCAGGAATTACTAATGCCTGATAGTCTTCAAGTGAAACCATTCGTTTTATCACTGCGTTTATATGCAGTAAGTCGACTTTGGATCCAGCAAGCTTTAGTGCTTGAACTGTTTCTTGCTCACAATTTGTGCCATCAACTCTCAGGACAATACTAGTAATCAATGTAGTCACCATGCAAAGGTATTTTGCCAAGTATTCTTTAATTCAGAAATTGATTCGTCAACAACCTTCTTTCCCGACAAACCATATATAATTAATCGAGTACCTTTGATAACACCAATTTTATGGATGGGAACACCATTCATTTTATTCTCAAAAGCGGTTGTATCATTCACTTCTACGATAAATCGAGAGTTTGATTCGGAAAACAGTAATTGATAATCTTTTGTTAAATTTGTTTTAATACTGGTTAAATCGATCTCTGCTCCAATATTCCCTCCAAAACTCATTTCAGCTAGTGTTACTGCTAAACCACCTTCACTACAATCGTGACATGAACAAATTAACCCTGAGTCGATTACTTCTATCATCTTATCAAAAATTTGTTTGGATTTTTCAAGATTAACGTCGGGAATTATTCCACCATTCAAATTTTTGAGTTTATAAAACATAGATCCT
>JBHLKC010000394.1:0-3185 GCA_048887065.1 Candidatus Hodarchaeota archaeon | reverse complement strand
CTGGAAAGCCTAATTCTTCAACCAATCAGACGGAGAAGTATAATTGCAGGAAAGCTTCTTTATGGTTCAATTCTTGTATGTTTTAACACAGTGGTCACAATGATCACTATCATTGCACTTATTGTATTGGGATATGTTATCCTACCTAGTTCTATGAAAAGTGAAATTTTTCCCATTCTTGAGTCAGTGATAAGAAATGCACCGCTGTCGGTTTGGATATTTCTGCTATATATAGTCATTGGACTTATTCTAGTGTCATTGTTAACTATTACTGGTGCTGTCTTTTTCAGCCTCATGGCGAAGGACGAACGAGAAGCAAATATGGTAATATCAGCGTTGATTATAATTCCGCTTGTTCTTACATTCTTAGTAGCTTTTCTTCCAATTGAAAAGATTGATAGCGTTATTCAAACAATATTAATGCTTTTACCTCTTCTTGGCTACCTATTTGCCATTCATATCTCGTTGGTAACAGGTGAGATATTAATCACTGCCTGGTTTGGTTTACTGGCTCAACTAGTTTGGATTCTTGTTGGTGTATGGGTCTCAAGTAGGTTGGTTGAAAGCGAAGGTATCTTAGAAATATCCTATAAACGTCTCTTTCGAATAATAAGAAGAAAAAAATAACCACATCTGTTCAATAAGGGTTTCAAGGAAATTAGATTACAAATGTTCTGAATTCCATGTATCTCATGAAGTCCACAACTATAAATAATTACCATCTACGTTGTAGACATATTTAAAAAAAAGTAGAGAAGTATTTCGAATCATTGTATTTATCTTTAGTTCTAAAATCGACTTGTTCAGTGTCTAATCCTCTCTCCTGGGATTCAAACGTATTTCTTAGTACTTTTTGGATACAAAGGGGGATTCTGTTGTTAGAGTCTCTCTGTAAAGATCTCAGAGTACTTTTTTTCTCCAGATTATCAAAGCTCCAGAAATTTCGTTTTTTTTTGAAAAAATACATAATTTCAGTTGAAAATCTAGGTATTTCCAATCCGTTCTACAACTTGAACATCGATTGTTCTAAATATAGGATTAAATTTGGTGATATTGTAATGGTAATTGTTGATTGAAATGGATAAAATCTATTTGAATACAATCTTTGGATTTTTTTTAACTGGGTTCTTAACCATTGGTGGTATTTTTATTACACCCTTCGTATTGACTGATTATTTTCTTCTAGACCAACAGATAGAGACCTATGATTTCCCCGATCGGCAATATGATATTATATTTGATTTTCATAATATCTCTGTTTTACCACTCCCTATCAATTCTTTGCAGGTAGCTTATAGAGAGTTTAATAGTAGTTTCCTAAATCATAGTGATCCCTATCTGGTGGCCGTATGGTTTTTTAGAAATACACGAGCACATCCAGAAAAAGAACAATACCCAGACAACTGTTCTACATGGAGAATTACTCCATTTGCGGGAAGAATGTATAATGAATGGAATGTTTGTACTACATGGGCAACTGACAATCCTCCATTCTATGTCCATAATACCTACATTGTTTATGAAGTGATGTTGTTCAGCCAATTAATCCTAAATGCCACTACTAATATGTCTACACTTAATTTTTCTACATTAGGATATGAAGAGAACCCAGAAACCGAGATGAATGAGACTATAAACGATTATCTAGTCCCTGAAAAATGGATATTAGGTATTACGATTACATTTGAAAATTCTACATCGATAGTTATTGATGTTCATGTGGATGGGTGGTTGGAGTATACTTGGTTTGAACCTACCGAATGGACGCCTTATGGTGAGACTTTCACAATCTTTAGTTCTGGAACTTCTCACTATAAGGAAGTTGGCACAAATTTTAATGAATTTCATCAGACATTTCACAACTATGCAAGTACTCATATAGTAAACATTGATAAAGAAGATTGAGATTAGAAAACAGCGGAAAGGCGGTCTTAGTGGACAGTAGCACAAACAGTTTGGATACTATTAACAGTGAAATTGCATTAAGCAAAATAGAAGTTGAGGATCTGCGCAAAGAGGTTAAAGGTAAAACATTGCAAGTTTATTTACTCCTCGCGCGAGCAAAAGATCAAGATTTTGGGGTTCGTGAAATCTATCATCGTCTTGGATTCAGTAGTGTTTCTTTAGCAGCTTATCATTTGAAGAAGCTTGAATCGATTAATCTCGTCAAAAAGACCTCTGATAATCGATATCAAGTTGCAGAACTCTTTCCTCTTGGGTCATATGAAGAATTTTTCGTGTTAAAAGGAAAGTATTTACCCAAAGAGGCTTTTTTCCTTGCCTTTAGTTCCTCTTCCTTACTTTTTGCGTTTATTTTCTTTTTATTCAGAATATGGGGGCCTATGCTCACATTGCTTTTCGCTAATGTAATCTTAGGAACCATTTATTCTTGGATGCGATTTTTATCCATTTATAAAAATCGGGACGAGGAGGAAGTACAATTAAATGAGTAACTTTCTCAGTTCCTTTTGCATATTAAAGGCAAATTTTAAAATCCTGATTGGTAAAGAGGACTGATACACACTTTAATTGAGAGTTAGTTTCTCTTTTGGGGCTTTTTAGAATACAAATTTACCCATTTTCGTATAGTACTCTCATGAATGTAAATAGAATCTGGATTTTTAGGTTTAAATGAAATCAATTTACTCATTATTTCGTCTTTTTCTAGATCATCCTTGATTAAATTAAATAATTCCGCTTTAAAATCCTTTAAATGACTTGAAATTTGGGAAACATTCTCTTTTCGTAGAATATGTCCATGACCAGGTATAATATAATCAACATCATAACTAAGATATTCTTCAAAAGCTATTATCCATTGATCTAGATCACTGCCTCGTCCTCCCCATAAGAAATCTGATCGTATATTATCTCCAGCTACAAGAAGTTTGTGCATTTCACTATAAATATAAGAAGAATCAGGTGTATGACCCCCTGTTTTCTTCATTACTACCTTAAAACTGTTATCTTCAATACTATATTCATTAGTGAATGTTTTATTTGGATAAATCAGAAGCTGATTATCTTTAACCTTCCTTTTAGCAGCTTTCATATATTTAAGACACAAATCTGAAGACACAACTTCGTAATCAGCATAAATCGGAATCGAATGAGTATGATCGCTATGAAAATGCGTAATAACTACTGTATTAATTGAGGTGTTAAAATAGGTCTCAATTTTCTTC
>JBHLKC010000393.1:0-3198 GCA_048887065.1 Candidatus Hodarchaeota archaeon | reverse complement strand
GTTAGAGCTTCTAACATTGAGCCCCATATCAGCAATAACACCATGGCAATAAATATCCAAATAATTAATTGAAGAAATAATGTGAAAAGGGTAAAATACGTACCCGTTTCAGTTGCATCATCAACAACGGTAGCCAAAGGTTCATCAAAGCCAAGGTTGTGTATGGAAATTATACTTAGGATGAAAATTAAAAAGAGAAAAGAAAAAAAGAGTTGTTTTATGCTAACCTTCACTTTCAACACCAGTTCTCTTTAAGGAATTCCTCTTTTTAAAATTATTATGGATGATTTAAAGTACGAAAAAAGTTTTCAGTAAAAAGGAATGTTTCACAGAACCACATATTTAAATTCTTATATCACTTTTTTTTTCTCCTTTTAATTTAAAATCCATAATGCTTTTTGTAAAAGCTATTTTAGGAGTGAAAATACCATTTTTTTATCATTAACCTATTGAATGAGAATACTTGTTTTCCACAAGGAATTAATAAATTAATGTTCATGCTAAATAATTATGAGAATTTTAATTAGATCCTTTCTTGTAGTGCTAGGGAGACTCAGGTTAGTTATTACGCTATTGTTAATTACTATATTTATTGGTGCACTAATTCATCAGCTATATTACACTTCTTCATTCGATGAAGCTTATACAGGTGATTTTTTAGACTCAATATTTTCATCAATTTCTCTTTTACTTTCAATGGGTATTTACAATTTTCCTCATCAAGGAGTTTTAGCAATTAAGCTTGTTTACGTATTCTATCCATTTTTAGGATTGATTATCATTGGATTAGGAATAATTGAATTTGGAATGGTTGCTTTCACCTTTAGATACCGTATAAACGCATGGAATGAATGGTTGGCTCAAACAATGAGAAACCATACAATATTAATTGGTCTTGGGAATGTTGGCACAAGAGTATTGCAGGAATTATTTGATCAGAAAATCCCCACTTCAGTTATTACTCTTGAATCAGAGAGACAATCTGAATTTATTGAACAGATGCTTGAGAATAAAGATATTGCTGTAGTTTTTGGTGATGCCTCAAGAAGGAGAACACTAAGAGAGGCCAATATATCGAGAGCTCGTGCGTTAATAGTTGTTACTGATGATGAACTAATGAACTTTAAAATAGCAGTGAAGGCTAAAGAATTAAATCCTAAGATACGAACAGTTATAAGAACCTTTGATCCAGTGTTCTCAAAAAAAGTAATAAACGTTTCTGATATTGATTCTGCGATTAGCACATCAGCGATTACAGCACCAGCTTTCGTTGCTAAAACGTATGAAGATGAAGTAATTCAAACTTTTAGGTCGAAAAAAACAGGTACCGATTTTCATTTGTTTGAACTTTCATTGAACAGTGATTTTAACCCATTTAGTATTGAATTTTTTGAACAACAGTATAATGTAACAGTTTTAGCTGTAAATAAAGAAGCTCATCCTGAACATGATGATTTAATCAAATCAGGAGCCAAAGTGTTGCTATTGGGAGATATTGATGCCTTTAATAAAATTAAGACACAATTGTGTTGTTTCTCGTAATATTATTTATGGGCGAGATGATTTTGAAAATGGCCGAAAATTTGAGTGATCATACAATATTAGTAGGTTTTGGAAATCTTGGGGTCAGAATACTTCAGGAACTAATCGATCAGAATATCTCAACAGTCGTCATTGCTAGTGAAAGAGAGAAAAGATTTGGAATTTTAGATAAGATTGCAGAGAAAGCTAATGTTTTAATTATATTTGGTGAGGCAACTCAAATCTCAACATTAAAAGAAGCTAATGTTTCAACTGCGAGAGCTTTAATAGCTGCAATTGACGATGATTTGTTGAATTTTAGAATAGCTGTTAATGCAAAAGAATTAAATCCTAATATAAGAACTGTTATTAGGATCTTTGATCAAATTTTCGCTAGAAAAGTAACAGAGATTTTTGATATTGATGCTGCGATTAGCACATCCGCCATTACGGCATCTGCATTTGTGGCGAGATCATGGGAGGATGGAATTATTCAAAGCTTTAAATCAAGAAAGACAGGTACTGATTTTCATTTATTTGAATTATCCTTGGACAGTGAGTTTGATATTGTGACCGTGGAATTCTTAGAAGAAGAATATGATGTCACCATATTCGCGGTGAATAAAGAGGCTCATCCTGAATATGATGATTGTATTGGACCTGGAGCAAAAGTCTTATTACTAGGTAGTCTTGATTCAATCAGAAAACTCAAAAAACGTTATTGCTAAACATTGATTACTTTATTTTTAATATAAAGAAGTTATTAAATAAGAACTTTAAATGGTGTCATTAATCGATTTGATTATGAAGAAATGTGGGAGCTAACATGGAAATAGAATTTAATGGAATATCGGTTTCTACTTTACAGGAAATTTGTGATTCCCAAGGGATTTCAGCAGAAATCTTTTCCCTTGCTAGCCGTGACGCTATTTGCCCTCGGGAAGAGGGACGGACGTTTGGAGACGGAGAAACATATTACTTAGTAGAGGAAAGTTGTTGGCATGGGTATTTTTTTTGTGGGAATGTTAATTGTGGGCGTACATCGGCTGGTACTCGGCCAGGGCCTGGTCGTGCGAGAATTCGAACAAGACCCTCAAAGAAACCCTCTGAAAGAACTTCTGGATGTGACTGTTCAGGTACCGATTGTTCTGGTGCCGATTGTGATTCCAGTAGTGATTCATCAGGAGCGTTAATAATTTTTTTCCTTATCATCGCTATTTTTCTGCTGTTAATCTTTTTATCCCCCATTATAGGTCCAATGGTTGCATTAGGAATAGAGTTAGGACTTGCTTTACTTCTAGGTCTCTTCGATCTACTTACTTTTGGGATTTTCAGAAAAAAATTCAAGCGTGCTCTTATTTATTTTCGAACACCACTTTCAGATTCTCAATTAAGACAGTTTGTAGTTAATGTTGCTTCAGTGGGAGGTCTTCCTCGACGTTTTCTCCCGAGATATGGTACAAACGGATTTTGGATATTACGAACAGGAGCTTATCTTTTCATACCAAGTCTGATTGCAACAATTCTCGTTCTGATACTTCAACCCACTAATGATCTATTGTTTCGGGTTCCTATCATAGCTTTCATTTTTTCAATTGTATTAGTTTGGCTAGGTAACCTCATGATTCGTCGAAAAGCAAATGTAGTCGCTCGTGGAATATAATCAAATTCATCTTA
>JBHLKC010000392.1:0-3201 GCA_048887065.1 Candidatus Hodarchaeota archaeon | reverse complement strand
GATGGTGGCCAATCATTTGACCTCTTTATTCAGGATGATTTGATATTTGTAGCAGAATTTACATCAGGTCTCGAGATTCTGCAGTTAAACATGGAAAAAACAACTCAAAGTGGATTATCTCTTGGATTTAACGTTTATTTTTTAATTTCTGGCTTAATTTTAATACTAATTTTAAAAAGGAGGATAGAGCTGTAATATTATTAAGTAGGTGATCAGATATGAAATATTGCAAGCTAAATATCGTAATCTGTATTGTCATCATATTTTTTTTATCAATTGGATTGATTACTCCATCTTCTTTTCAAACAGATATGAAAATAGAATTGACTAAATTGGGGCAAGTATCCACTGGTGGTGAGCCATATGATCTGTGGGTTAACGAGGATCAAGACATAGCGTATGTAACTTGTGGATACTTTGGTTTAAGGATATTTGATGTGAGTTCTCCATCCAATCCCATTGAATTGTCCCATGTTGCCGAAACAACAGCTGTTATTAATACAGGACACGCAACAGGATACGCTCACCAACTTTTATATGATAATGAGATTGTTTATGTAGGAGATGGTGCTGCAGGTTTAACAATCATTAATTGTAGCGATTTAACGAACCCCTATATAATCACTCATTACACTGGAGGATATGCTTGGGATATCCAAATAATAAACAATATAGCTTTTGTAGCAAGTGGTTTTAACACTCTAGGGAATCCTGGGGTGATGATATTAAACATAACTGATCCAGCTAACCCAATACTTCTCTATAATTACCAAACTAGTAGTGATGTTAATGATGTTGAAATAGCTGGAAATCGTGGTTATCTGGCAAGCAATTCTGGATTTAAGATTCTTGATATCAGCAACTCCTCCAATCCTATAGCCTTAGGAGAATATGAAGGGCCGTCTAACAGCTATGCTATAGACGTGGAGATTTCTGGGAACCTTGCATATTTATCATTATGGAAAGAAGGTCTGAAAATCCTTGATATTTCTAATCCTGCAGATATCACTATTGTAAGTGAGTTCAAGGGGAATGAAATTTCTGAATACACATATTTTCACTTAAATGAGGAATATGTCTATCTTGCTACTATGGCAAATGGAGTGTTAATCCTTGATGTTAGTGATCCTAATTTTCCTACTGAAGTAAGCAGATACAATGATACAGGAAAAGCTTATGGAATATTTGTTAGAAATGACATTATTTATGTTGCCGATCAAGCTGAAGGATTGAAAATCTTGAAAATGGAAACGCTGCCATCTGAAACAGATACTGCTACTACTTCAAGTTTTCACGTCTATTTAAGTGTCTTAGTACTGATTATAATTGTGATTAGAAAAAGAAAGCCATAATAAGGAATATCAAGGTTAGAAAAATACCCCAACAGCACTATACGGTAGGCCTAGTAGTAATTCTTCTAATCCAACTCATTTTCTCTTTTTTTTAGCTGGCTATAATTAATATTAATTTATTGATAGTTCAGAAAAAGAAAACAATTTCACCCACGTTAATTAAAACCAGTCAAGCTTAACTGTTGGTTGCTATATTTAATTCTAAAGAGTAAGAGAAATGATAATGGTTCGATTGTCATTAGGAAAATTATAAACATAGGTTAAATAAATGAATTTTTGCCAAAATAATTGAGCTTAATAATTAAACCCAATGAGATTTGGTAAAAAACCCTGATTTGGTGATCGGCCAAAACATGAAAACCTTGTCTAGCTTTCATACTGTTTCTCAATTCTTTACTTCTCTAGATCGTAATGTTATTGCAATATTACTCGTAAACTTGATTTGGACAATCCCTTGGGGTCTTTCACAACCGTTCATTAGTCCTTATTTCTTTGAACTTTCGAAAGGAGATTACTTTCTTACTGGTTTACTTAATGGCTTACCATATGTGACAATGATCGTGTCAATTTTTATCTGGGGGACTCTCGTTGATAGAATTGGATCGAAGATTGTGATGCTGACTGGTTTTCTTATATTTCTCGTCCTTTTTTTAACATTAATAGTGATTACTGATCCATTTCTTTTTTTTCTTGATTATGTAATAATTAATAGCCTTCTGGCCTGTTTTGGTCCTGCAGTACTGAAATATGCAAGTCTGACTGGAAAGAAAGATATCTTTGGGGCGCTAGCAGCTTCGACATCATTAGGATACTTTTTTGGGAGTGTTTTAGCCGGATTCATGTTTGAACCCTTAGGAATGAATACGTTGTTTCTGATAGCCTTAGGTGTTTGTATTCTTGGTTTCATAATAACCTCTTTCACACAGGATTTACGAGAATCCCCCCAAGAGACCACGGGGAGTTCTTCTAACCCAGTCAACCCCACCTCCTCTACTATAATAACGACACTGTTCAAATCAAAAGTTCTTATTGTTATTTTCGTAATTGCAATATTATCGAATTTTCAAGGTGCGATTTCAGGCACTTTTATCACTGTCTACTTCCTTGACGAACTTGGCGCTCCTGCTGTGTTAATTGGAATAATTTTTGGGATTATTACCTTATCAGGCACAGTTGCTTCCCACTTTGCTGGAAAAATTGGTGAAAAAAGAGGGTTCAAAGAAATCATGTTCATTTGTTATTTAGCAACTCTACTAGTTTGGGGAAGTTTCATTATATCTCCAGATAACTACATGCTTCCAGCAATCTCTTACACCTTACCAACTTATGTTGGACTTATCGTAGCTGGCCCTGCACTCGTTGCAGATAATATCACAGAATCTAGGCGTGGAGCTTTTATGGGGATTTTTGGAGCATGTCAATATTTTGGCCTTGCAGTCGGATCGATTGTTGGGGGTATATATGCTGGAATTCAAGGAACATTTCGTTATAATTTCGTGATTTCTGCATTTTTTGCTTTGATTCTAATTGTTATCATTGCTTTATTCGTCAAGAATGGAGTAAAAACTGATTAACTATCGTGAGGGGATAGATAATGATCAAACATCTTCGTCTTAGAGCTTATCCAATCTTCTATATCCTCATAAGTCATCCCCCTCAAATCTTTCTCAATTATATTTGGTAATTGACCAAAATAATTACTCTGCAGAGATAGAGTTTGCATAAACACCTCTTGAACCGTTTCAAAATAATCTTCACACTTTTCTAGGGAATAAACTTGTGAGTTTCGTCTTCCATCAGGATATTTGAAAATTAAAGTGATTTTAATGGCCTTCTGTCCATATTGGCC
>JBHLKC010000391.1:0-3232 GCA_048887065.1 Candidatus Hodarchaeota archaeon | reverse complement strand
TCATTGGTGTGAATTAAATCTGATGGTTCTTCTTCAAGCGGAGGAAAAAATACAGATTTTGTAAACGATGAAGATTTAAACAGCCCTGGAGTGGGCTCATTTCCAGGAACGAGCGGGATTAGAAGAAATAGAAAGACTAGTAGAACGAGAAATGGGCCTTTGAAACTGGGCAATTGATACGGTTTTCGTGGTTGTTTAAGACAGACTGGTTGAAGATGTTCCTCTGGAGAAAAGTCTCTATAAGGATGAGAGGTTGTCATTTAACCATGTCCTCCAATTTCTGGAAAAGATAATCACCTAGATCTGTTGGTCGTAATTGGGTGTTATCAAGCTTAATATTTCGCTCTTTAAACTCCTGTAGTAAGACCGTTCGACAATGAGTAAATTCCTCACAGGTTGCACAGTCACCCTTGTGATCGTACCACACCTGAACACCATTTTCGGGGGAAAATGTGATATAAGCTGCAAGATTGAATATGTGACTTTTCCCTTTGGCAAAACCTAGCTCAGCACTGATTAAATTAAGGGAGATTTTGTTCGCTTTGGCAGTATTCTCTAAAAGAGACTTGATCCGTTTATTAGCAATTTTTAATGTCTTACTAATAAACGCAGGTGTGACATCCTTTTGTTTGGCTATTTTTCTTCCTGAAATATCGTTTCGCTTTAGAAACCAAATCTCGACTTGGGTTTTTGTTGGATATCTAATGCGATGATATTTACCAAAATTGGTTACCATGTAACTCTTTTTGGTTAATCCTCCTTATAAGCTTTTGCACGAGTAACAAAAATAAAATTTAAATTCTGCTTTAATTTTCAATATGAAAACAACGCGAAAAGAAAATGTCATATTTGGGACATAAACAACTGATTTCAGCAAAATAAACTAGGTACAATCCCAATCACTTCGATTATTCCATTTTCGCACTTATATCACCTTTTCTCACTATTCTCTCCCAGATTATCTCTCTAGAATTGGACTCAAAAGTTAAAATGTCTCGGATAAGGATCTCTGATGTGGATAAATTCAGAAAAAAAGACTTGGAAATGCCATTAAATAAAAAAATTTTAAGCTCAAACTCTTCTAATGGTAAGGTTCAAGTCCTTTCACTAGTCGAAGTCGGTAAAGTTTTAGGGGATGCGATTAATAGAACATACACCCTTATTTATGCAGTTTTCATCAATACTTCCCCCTTTCTTATTTCTATAATGACAAGTCTTCGGAACCTTGTACAACTAGGAACTCAATCATTATTTGGAAGATGGTCTGATAAATATGGACGAAAACCGTTCTTATTAGTAGGTTTACTCGTATCTGCGATTATTAGTCTTATTTTTCCAACGATAACAGACCCTTTTGTGTTTTTAGTGGCAATGGTTATTTACTCAATAGCATTCAGTATTTTTGCTCCCACTTGGATAGCTTACTTGGGAGATATTACAACCTTTGGTAATCGGGGTTCATTTATTGGGAAAATTTCAACTATTGGGGTTTTATGTACTTTTATCGTGTTAATTCTAATGGGTTGGGGAGTTACACTCATTAATGTCGATTATGCCACCCAATATAGTATTATTTTTCGAATTGCGACTCTTGCGTTTTTTCTCGCTGGAATAGCTTCTCTATTCCTAGGTGAAACCACTGAAAGGATTAGAAGTCCAGAATCATCTAGCAAGAAAACCAGCTATATAAATCGAATTAAAACGTCATTGATGCCATTGAAGGAGAATCCAGATTTTCGGAGATTTGTGTTCATTTGTGCTTTTATGGATTTTAGCATGTCCTTGGGATGGCCTATCTTTGGTTTTATAAGAGAACGCTATGCAACTCCATCAGAAAATTCTTTGATGTGGGCGACTTTCATGGGTTTTCAGATCCTATCGTTGACTTTCGGAGGACGAGCGATTGATCGATATGGGAAGAAAATTGGTTTTTGGGGCCGACGATTGATGTTTTTGATCCCTGCGGTTTTATTTTTCTCTACAAACTGGTATGAGATGGCTCTAGCTAATGTAATTGGGGGAATTGGATTCGGAATGTATTATGTGGCAATGAATGCCTATATTATTGACTCCGCACCAGAAGAATCCAAAGGACATTACATTGGCGTTTTTTCTCTAGTCATGGGATTAGCAACATTCCTTGGTTCTATTATCATGGGAATAGCAACAGAAATTTTGGTGAACTTTATAGGAAAATGGGATACTATTTATTTGATGCTAATTGTAGTAATGATCTTTCGTTTTATTGGAGGTTTAAATTTTTACTTTGTAAAAGAACCAACGAGAACGATCAATATGCTAAAAATACCATGAAAAAAGACATTGATAAAATTAATGACCTTATTGGAATGAGAGGAAAGCTCGATTTTAATTGAAGGAACAGAAGATATTTTACCGCGAATCTTTCAGATTTGATATGGATATCACTCCAATTAGATCATACTTCTCTCGCAGCAATGAGGATAGGGTGACAAGTACTAATGCCGAAATTGACAACGAGCTAGACTGGTTATTGGAACATAGCAATCCGAAGGCAGTTTTAGCATTCACATCTTCACAATTAATTAATGAGGAGCTCTGGGATCAAGCTGATATGATTGCAGCAGCTGTAGTTACACTTGGTGAAAAACCTGAAAGCAGGGTGAATGAGTTGTTTGGTTCAGGACAATTAGAAAAAGGGTTAGTTCTTGACACGCTTGCTTCTGGACTGGTAGATTACTGTGCAAAACAGGTTTATGAGAAGATAGTTGTAACTGCGGAAAAAGAGGGACTTGCCTATACAGGAAGAATTTTTCCAGGAGGGGCTGATTTTAGCTTCAGTTACCAAGAAAAACTATTGGCGCTAGTTGATATGACTCCGATAGGAGTTTCTGTAACATCAAAACTAATGATGAAACCAATCAAATCCACCTCCTTTTTAACATTATTAGGAAAGAAAGTTGATAGTAGTTTAGGATGCAACCAGTGTAAGAACTGCAGTAAGAGAAGCAAATGTGAATATGGAAGATTCGACATTTTCAACCAATAGAGCAAGGACGGAAGCGGTAGATATTAGTAGAGAAAAATTATCGATAGACAAAATAACCAAAACAACGAACCATGTGCAAATAGCCGAAAAACTTGGAAATTACCTCCTCAAATGCACAATTTCTTGAGCGTCTTTCAAGTATTCTTCTATCCGGAGATGTTTCAGTCGCTCTTGAAGCGAAGTATTACGCTGAATAAGATCCTG
>JBHLKC010000390.1:0-3239 GCA_048887065.1 Candidatus Hodarchaeota archaeon | reverse complement strand
AGAATTAAAATTTCAAATTTGGGATCTTGCTGGCCAACCTACCTTTAAGCAAATTAGAAGAATATATTATCGACGAGCGGTTGGTGGTTTGGTTGTTTTCGACATTTCAAGAATTGAATCCTTATACAGCCTTGAAAATTGGTTAGAAGAACTTATTCAACACTCTGGTGCTCCTAAAATTGTTGTTATTGTTTTGGGAAATAAGATTGACTTACGGGATGTTTCTCAAAAATGTATTACATCTGAAACAGCAGAGCAGATTATAATCGAATTAGAATCAAAATTCCCCGAATTTGGTAATATAATTTATCTAGAGACTTCAGCGAAGACTGGTGTAAATGTTAACCGTGCTTTTAACAAGCTAGGTAAAAAATTACTTGAATGGGTTTACCCATAATCTATCTACAAACAATAAACTAAGAAATGAGAAAAAAGTTAATTTGATGAATTCATGTCTAATAGTTCGAGTAAAGCATCTATTCGGGTCCAAGCCTGTTCTTCAGCAAAATTCCTGCTGTCACACATATCACCTTCCACAAGCACACCAGGTATCCCTGTTTTTTCAGTTACCTCATGACGAGTGATTGGTTGTCCAAGACTATAGCGTTTACAACTTCTCATAGAATGATATAAAATCCCATTACATTTGTACTCAGTAACCAATTTACTAATTAAATCGATTTTATGTTGAAGAGTCTTGTTTAAATAAATATTGGAATACATAACAGCCGCGTCATGTAGTAAATCTCCAGTTTCAATGAAGTTCTGACTCCAAGCATGCGTATACGTATCCACAGGGAACACAACGCCTTTCTGTGCTAGAGTATTGAAAAAATCATAAAGATTAAACCAAATTGGGATATTATCCCAAAGGATTCGGTATTTTTCTGGAACGGTGATGGCTCCGTGACCATCATCTACTCGTTGTTGGACTTCCTCTATAACTTCTTTATACACCTCAACTGTTTCTATTGTACCTCGTTGTGCAACAACTGGTGCCATTAATAAAAAGCGATCGGCACAATTCAAAGGGCTAGGGTGGTTTTTTCCTAGGTCAATTATCTTGGTCCATAACTCAATGGCATGTTGGGAGTTCTTCATAGTTTCTTCTAATCTTTTCTGATCCATTTTACGATCCATTTGAACTTCTAGAAACTCAATATATTTCTCAAGTTGAGCTGTCAAATAATCAACGTAATAAGTCGGGATGGTGTCACTACTCAAAGGAGGAGTATCAAATAAAAATAATGGAACATTATAAATTCGTGATACTTGCTGGTACCATTTCATTACAGTTCCACAAATATTGTTTCCAGCAATTAACATATCTGGTTTGGCCAACCCACCCACCCCATCAATCTCAAACATAGGAGTAGGTGCATCAGGTGAAAAAATACTCCCAAAAGATGTTCGAGCGTATGCACATAAATCTGAGTTGTAACCGTGAGCTTCTGCTACCTCACAAAGCCTTGTGGAATCCTTTGCAGATCCAGCTATTGCCCCATACTGCTCAGGGTAGAGAGGTATGATATCCATTGCGATCAAAGGTTCAACTGGGCCTCCTGAAGTAACCCATGCTATTTTTTTCCCTTCATCATGAAGATCAGGATTCTTACTTTGGATATAATACATAGCCATTTGATTTTTAACATTCTGTAGACACTCAAGCCTACGATATACACGTTGCGTTTTACTAGTAGACATGTTCATCATCTCAACTAAGAGAGCATTTCAATGAATGCAGAGAGACGAGTTTTGAGTTGTTGTAAATTAGATAACTCAGAAGTTGTTTCTAACTTAAGATAAGGAATATTTAGTTCATTTTTAAGCACATTTTGAATAGGAACGAATTCAAAAGCATCAGGATCACAAAATTTTATCCCTAGCAGAATAACTCCGTCTACCTTATAATCATGAATCAGCTTTTTCAAATTACCTAGTCTCTTTTCCATATCAAAAGCTGTGGCGTCAGGGGTTCTTTCAAGATAAGCTTGGGTGTAACCTTCAACAAAGCTTCCCAGTGGAATCATGAAATTAAAATTCCTCCTCCCAAAAGAGAGATCATCAGCGACCAAGTAATCAAATTCTGGTAATTCCCATAAATGAAAGTTATCAAACATACCTCCAGTGACGATCAAGCGGGGAGATTCAGGTAGAGGAGATTGTGATAAGTTTCCTTTCTCAATATCATTAATCTTTGCCTCTAAATAAGAATTTATTGATTCTACAGGTAATAAATCACCTAAATATAATATTTTAGCTAGTTCCTTGTACGCTAATTTACGATCTGAAACCAGTATCGCTAATTTTTGAAAATAAGTCCTTTTGGCGTTATATAAACTGATACTATGAGAAAGATTGAAACCTGACTCATTCTCTGGAAATTGTATTGAGACTGCTTGAATTAAGTTTTCGAATTCATTTTGAAGATAATCAACAGCATATTCATTATCAAGGACAGGAAATGTAAGGTTATGAGTCCATTTTTTAGGAAATACTTTCCTAAAAATGTCAGAGAAATTTTGTAAGGAATCACATGTCCCAGCAGAAAAAATGAATCCATCTAATCCATCAAATCCATTAGACAGACCAATGTCCAAAATATGACGTAACCAAGAACAACCGAATGCTTGAATATATTGTTCTGATGCTCCCTTGGTTGTCTGATCTAGTCCTTGAGAAACAATTCGCACAGGAATTGTGTTTAACGCATGAAGAATTTCCACTGGTACACGATTAGTAAAATACCCCAGAAGAGGTTTACCTTGTTTCTGAAGAATTTCGAGTGCTAATGCATTATTTCCCTGAAGTATATTTTCTGAATCGTTTTCTAAAATAGTATTGTTTTTTATGGAAATAGTAGGTCTACTTGAATTTGATTTATCTATTCGCACACACCAGCTTTTAGATAAGATATGAAGAAGTATTATCAGAGTTCACTCTGAGAAAAATATATCGATCACTACACTTTTTATTTATATAATTTATTTTTAGACCGAATTATTTTTGATAAACTTTTATACATCAAACTCTAGCTTCTCTAAAAATTATTCCTTTTATAGAGGGTTTTATTGTGAATAGAGCAGAATACAAGTGAGGAGGCAACCATTTATTAGCATTCTTCTAAGAAATTCCAAAATCTATATTTTTACCTATTTTGTGTAATTATTCTACTTGATGGACATTCCTCCATCTAAAACTAAAGACTGACCAGTGATATAGGATGAAGCTTCTGATGC
>JBHLKC010000389.1:0-3246 GCA_048887065.1 Candidatus Hodarchaeota archaeon | reverse complement strand
ATGGGATTTAAAATATTATTAGTGAATCCGAATAGATTTAAAAATCCCCCAATAATCCCTATTGGCTTAGAGTATATTGTTACTGCTTTAGAGAAATATGATCATAATGTTGATATATTAGATTTATGTTTTTGTGAATCACCAGAAGAAGAATTAGCTAAAGCTCTATTTAAAAAATCCTATGATATTGTAGGATTTTCAATTCGTAACATAGATTCTTTAGGTTATTTCAATAATGAGTTTTTTTTACCTTCTATTAAACCTTTAGTTCAATGTGTTAAAGAACACAACATTCCCATACTTCTTGGCGGTTCAGGATTTTCTGCTATGCCATATGAGATCTTAGATTATTTTAATGCGGATTATGGAATTATTGGACCCAGTGAGACGATTTTTCCTCTTTTCTTAGAGTTGCTCCAATCTAAACAATTAACAAAAAAAATTTTTGATGGTTGGCAATGTAGTCCAGATCTTGAATTAATTCATTTACGTGCAAAAAAATTTGATTATGCAAAATATTTATCTGTTACTGAATCTGTTGGTTTTGAAACACATAAAGGATGTTTAGGACAATGTCCGTACTGTGTTAATGCTAACACACAAATCTGGTATAACAATATCCAAAATATTATAGAAGAGTTAAGATATATCGTTAAGCAAGGTTATACTCACTTTCAGTTATGTGATGATGAGTTTAACTCAGATTTAAACTTTTCAATCAAGTTTAGCAGAGCATTGATCAAGGCAAATCTTCCCTTAAAATGGAAACTTTTTATGAAGCCTTATCCTTATAATAAAGAATTATTTAGATTATTACATGAAACTAATGCTTATAGAATATCAATTATTGTTACCAGTGATACAAAAATTCAAGATTTAAATAATTATTCATATCACGACTTAGAGAATATTGTTAATTATTGCAAAGAATACGAAATAGAGTTAGCAATTGACTTAATGGTTGGATACCCATATGAATCCCTTGAATCTGTTAAAAACATGATAAATTTTTTTAAAAATCATCGACCTACAACAATAACCGTTGATTCTTACTTCCGAGTATATGAACACACCGAATTAGCAAAATTAGTTAGAAATGACAATTTCTTACAGAAGAATTTGATAAAGCCTTATTCAGAAGAATTAAACTTCTTGGAACCCGTTTTTTATAATCAATTTAGTCAGAGTGTAATAGAAGAATTAATTTCAGATGATAATTTGTTTAGAATTGCCTGGCTTACTCCAGAATTAGATTGCCAACAGATCTAATCTATTTAAAAGAAGTTTTGAAAAAGAAAAATAAAAAAATAAATAAAATTAAGTTCGACACATTCTCTTTAGGAGAGTAGGATCTACGATTTCTTTTGGCTTCCAACCTTTTTCTTTTAAATATTCGTGAATCTCATCTTTCATATTAATAGGAATATCTGCTTCAAGGCGTATGAATTTTTCTAAATCGTTTGGGAATTTAACACCTTTGTATTTTCTCTCCAAATCAATCCAATGAGATAGTTTTATCATCCTTCCTTTTGAGTTATCAGCAGGTCTTAATGCCAATTTGGCAACCAAGCAAATCGCTTGCTCAATACTTTCTGCTGGAGTTAAAAGATGCTCTGGTCCAGGACCAACTATATGGCCTTCAGTTCCATCTCGCGCATTAAATACCTTCCATGTTTCTTCATCATCAGCTCTACTCAGGTACATTCGGCGATATTCAGCACCATGTGGTCCTATAACGGCGGGAACTCCTAAACCATTAGCCATACTTGCAATACTAGCAGCTTTTTGACTGTAAGCACCCCATGCAACACCAACGGCTCCTACACGATTTAATATATAATCCGCAATTTCCTCAAAATTTCCGCGCAATGGACGTCTCGCAAAAATGTTTGCAACTTTTGTAGCTGCTCCAGTTATCCACGCATTCGCTACACAACTTCCAACATTAACCAAACAGCCACGATCAAAATCACCTAGAAATCTTTCATAAAGGGTTTTACCCTCTTCATCTTTAACTAATCCAATATCCATAGCACCACAACCAGAAACGGTAACAATATAATTCCTTTTAAGAAATTCTTCTGCCATAGTATATAATTCTCGAATATCGTGTGCATAGTTTGAACATCCAATAATTGCTACGATTCCAGGAATCTCGCCTAAGACAATTGGTGCTCCCACATTTCTGATTTCCGTGTCTTGAATTGGTCCACGACCCGATCTACAATTATATTTCTCGGTTCTGATATATTCTCTTGAAGCATACATGATTAATGTTAAAGGAGAGACTTCTTTCATACAATCTGATTCACATCTTCCACATCCTAAACATTCATTAAAAACGTTTGCAAGTACAGTGAAGTCTCCATCTTTTGCTAGATTTACACCTTCTACGAGGGGTAAATCATTTGGGCAATTTCTTTGGCAATTTCCACATCCATTGCATCTCATTGCCATATCAATACATCCTTGTTCGTCAGGAACACCGCTTTTTGCCTTCCTAATTGGTTTAATTTTTACTGCGGTTTCAGCAGCAACAACTCCTGCTTTTATTGGATCTAAAATTAATACTCCATCGAGTTTTCCACTTACTAAATCATCTACGATATCATCTACTGGATCCTCCGTTCTATCAGGTAAACCTCCCATAATTTTCTCATTAGTAGTAATATAAGGTGCTCCAACATTTTTAGCTTCCTCATATGTTTGCAAAACGACACACTGCTCGTCAACCATTACAACATCTGCTAATCCGGAGCGAATATAATGTAATTGTCTAGAGTAGGATCCAATAATTTTTGCTCCATCATAGTATCTTGTTAAATCATGAGCCGTACAGCAAATGGCCCCTACATCCACTTTATCTTCTAATCCTTTTTCTCGGATATAATCTACTAATTCAACTCCTGGTGCAACATTATGTCCAATCATCAAAATTGTTGCTTTTGAGGTATCTATAGTACCCATACCCAATTCTACAATTGGAGCTTCAGGATCTCCTACGGGCATTCCATAAGCGGCAATTTGTATTGCATCAGATACCTCCATACCAACTGAATCTGCTAAACCTGCCAAAAAACTCTTTGCTTCATAATCTAAGTGAGAACTTTCTTGACCAGTATGACCTGCCGCCAAGAGCTGTGTTAAGGTATAATGGACCCATTCCATTGCAGTTTCTAAATCTTCTAAATTTTCAGGTTTCATTCCGATAATTAAACGAGTGAGTGGCATCTCTACTGCAATATT
>JBHLKC010000388.1:0-3253 GCA_048887065.1 Candidatus Hodarchaeota archaeon | reverse complement strand
TTGTATTAAATTATTTCAGTTTAAATGATTGGTTAAGAGTATTGCTCTTTCTGCCAATCGTGAGTTATTTTGGATTTCTTTCCTTTTATACTATGAAAAATAAAGAAGATTAGTTGCCCCACTTTAAGAAATCAAGAGAAGGTTATTTCTTTCAAGGTTGGTTAATTATCAGTTTAATTGGTTTGGCTCTTTACAACTTTTCATATTGGAATTTAGCAACAACACCTTTGATCCCTGTAATACTTTGTATTATTCCAATCTCCTTAGTTTTCATTAACGATATTACTGTGTCATTAACTAGAAAATCTTTCCCATGATTAATCAACCAAAGTTGTTAAATCAGCTCTCTATAGAATGAAATTACTCCAATCAACTTGTAAAAGAAAAAATTGAGATTACTTCTCTTATTTCAAATAAAATTGCTTTTATAATATATTGTCAGCATATTTGTCAGATTAGAATCATTGATGATGAAGGTATGATAGACGAAACAGCTTTCAATTTTTCTATAGCTATCTATTCTACAGCTAGTACACTTGTTTTTTCCTCAATTGCCATTAAAACAAGAAGATTACTCTCTTGGAGTATCGTTCTCGGACTTTTTGCACTTGGATCTATTTTCATTTATCTTCAGGTGTTCAATGAAAGCTACCGACTTATTGGAAATATTCTTTATGCACTATCAGCAATTACATTGCTTGTAATCATTTTTTATGAGTATTATAATTTCTCATTAAAAAAAGCCCCTAAAATTAGATATCAAATCATTTCCTTCTTCATAATTATTGATTTAATATTCATTGTCCTTCCATTTGGGAGCTTTTTAGTAAGAATACAACTTGCTATGCTACTTTTATTATTACTCTCTATTGTACTATTTAGTGCTGTGTATTCAATAAAGGGGACTCCCTCTTACCTCTTAATGCTCTTAACGCTTATCAGTGCTACATTCACGTTAATTATGACCTTAGTTTCTAGTATTGAAGCTTCTACTTTTTGGGAATTAAGCTATCTTGGCAATATTGTATTCATTACATTTGTCCTCGCGATTCCGTTTGTTAGATATTTTGAAGATAGATTTATACTGAGTCAAGAAAGGTATCAACAATTATACAAAATAACCAGAGTTGGTCTTGTTACATCGTTTTCTGATGGCTCGATATTGGCAGCAAATCCTGCTGCAGCCTCGATCTTAGGCTATGAGCATCCTGAAGAACTAAAAAAATTAAATGCCAAAACTCTTTATGTGAATCCTGAAGAACGTAATTTTTTATTAAAGAAACTGAAAAGGGAAGGATATATAGATAATAATGAATTGAAACTGATACGTAAGGACGGTACACATGTATATATTTTAGCTAGTGCCTCCCTTCTAACTACGGATCATAATGATGCACAAACCATTGAATGGGTCTTCAGGGATATTAGTAATATTCGAGAGGCTGAAATAGCTCGGAAAGAGCTAGAAACACGTCGAAAACGATTTATAGAGACTACATCCCATGAACTACGTACACCTCTAACCAATATCAAAGGCTTTGTAGAAATCCTTGAAAAACAAGGTAAGGATATTCCTGATGATCGAAGAGAAAAAAGCTTTCAGTATATTCATAGGAACATTTCACGGTTGAATCGTCTGGTAACTGATGTGGCGGATTTATCGAAGATTGAGAAAAATAGCTTCCAAATAGATAAACAGCCGATTAAAATTTGTGAATTTCTTAATGAATTAATAATTTCTTATAAGACCCTATTAGGTGAAAAACTTGAATTTAATCCATGTTTTAAGCCAGATCTTGTATTATCTGTTGATCCTGACCGTATCCAGCAGGTAATTGATAATGTTATTAACAATTCCATCAAGAATAGTCTGAAAGATGATCTTCGCATCATTGTGAATGTAAAATCCTCCCCAAATTGGATAGATATTACTATTTCTGATCATGGGACGGGTATCGATCCAGCCAATCTAGAACACATATTTAAGCCATTTGTATCATATGAAACTGAGTACTCTGCTAGGGGAGCTGGGATTGGACTTTATTTATGTCGTACTATTGTTGAACAACATGGAGGATCAATTAGGGCTCACAGTGAGGGTTTAGGACATGGTACGACAATAATCATTAAATTACCTTGCTAAATGATACAGAATCTTTTCTTATGGTTGTTGTCAAACCAGCCTGATAGAAGACTGTGGAAGAAATAGAAATTCTAGATTTTTCCCAACGTCATCCATGGCTGGATTAGGTAGGAATAGCGTATACTTCGGTACATACCAATGATTTTACCTGTAAGGTCAGAGACTATTAACATCAATCAAAGTCTAAGAATCCTTATAATAGCTCTAAAATGTCAATTCATAGGAGTTTTTACAATGGTTTTAACGAAAAAGAGTATTTATATCATTTGTATGGTTATATTTGTGTTTATTTTAGCTTTTACAGCCTTTTTTTTCTTGGTGTTGCAAGCTGATGTGGATTATTATTCAGAGGATTATTTTATAACCCCTGGTATATATGCAATTGAGTGGATCTTATCAATATGGCTAGTTCCAGTATTTATACTCATCTCTGGCATAATAGCTATTTTCTTTGTGGTAAAGTATTTTTTGAAGTTCTATATCAAAAGAATAGGGAAAAAACACACTTTGGGACTTGTGACAGTCGAAGAGGTGACTGGGATCACCTTATTCCGGAAATTTCTATTTAATAGTATTATTTTAGCTTTTTTTACCTTTAATCTTACCTATTCTTTAGCTTCGCAATCTATTGTAGTAGAATTTATGCGAAGTGTTAATCCTTCTGAAATTATTGACATAGTCCCTGATGTGGAGGTTTTGCTTCAATTACTCTGGCTTGTATCTATCCCTTGTACGTTAATATTTGTGCTCATTTACATAATCCGTGATTTAGGATTAGTTTACTCAGATGATGTCAAAGGATATGACATTCAAAGTGTTAATCTGGTTACCACTGGTCTATATCAGTTAATCCAAGGTTATGCTAGTCTTGGTTTTCTATATAATTTTATTGTATCAATAATATCCTGGGCCTTCATTCCTGAGATGGGTATAACAGAACTAGGTTTTATTATGATGTTTATAAGCCCTATGGTAGGGATAGTTTGTTGTTTTCCCCTGATGATTCTCTTAGATTATCAAAGAAACCGGTTTAAAGAAAAAGCATGGGATATCCTAGAAGAACTAGAGATGAACAAAAAGCTTACTTTAAATATCAATTTAGAGTCGATT
>JBHLKC010000387.1:0-3262 GCA_048887065.1 Candidatus Hodarchaeota archaeon | reverse complement strand
AAACCGTCTTTCTTAACAACGTATTCAAAGCCGACCTCTAGTAACGCTTTGATTTCCTTCGGTGATTTTGCCACTCTTACTGTGAACGCATCGTTGAGTTCTTTAAATATGACTTCTGCAAGTTGGATGTATAGCAGTGTGTTTTCGATTTTCTTGTGCCCTAAGAATCCCTTGACATATAGAATATCCTTGGTCTGATGATACAACGTTGTTGCTTTCCAATGACGGAAAGTGTGGAATGTTATTCGCAGTAGCCGAGGATTTCGCAGTTTTTGTGCTAGGCGCTTTCGCGAGTTGTAGAATGTTGTTTTCTTGTACCATGTTGGACCATCGCCAAACACTCGACTATTTTTCTTAGAAAGACTGCCAAGCATGCCCATTAGCTTTGAGCTTACTTTGAAGATTCTTGGCAGACTATTTTTCTCTGGTTGGTTTAGCGTTATGGTTTTGCTTTTAATGTCTATGTCGGTCCACCTGAGTTTATTGGCTTCTCCTGATCGCATGGCTATCTTGACGATGTAATTAATGAAACAATGATGATGGACTTTATAGGGACACAACTGGAGACGAACATTATCACTATAGAATCAGAGGCGTTCAATGAGGAGATATTCCCTGGTGTTCCTGGCGTCCTTTATAACGGAACGGCGTCTCATAGCCGGTTTTGGCATAAGAGCACGGGCATCCAGCTTGGAGAATTTTCAGAAATCCAAGTAACACGTTCCATAAATGGAAGCGAAGTATACCTAGATGGGCATACAGAACTTGTTATTGTCTCAACGATACCGATTATTCCAGAGTTCCAATCGTGGGCTATCTTACCACTCTTCTTAGTTGCTACTTTTGTCATAATCATACTCAAAAAATGCTGATGATCTTCAAAGCTTTAACTGAAGGAAAAATGGGAGTGTGCGGGAAGAATTCGGGTGACATCTCCATTTGTCCGGGGTTCAAATCCCAGCGACCCCACCACATTCCTACAGGCCCCATTTGGGGCTCAGAGGAATGGGGGCTCTGAGCTGACGTGTTTCAGGTGTAGACAGAGGATAGAAGTGGGCTCAGATCCACACGAATGCACGGAACTACTCTGGGAGGCATCTCTGCGCATGCATTTGAGCATACAAATCGTAACTATATTGTTCTATTTCTAGAAACCTAGAACTTTATTGTTACAGTTCATTAGTCTGCTCTCATAATAATAGTAAATGATTAATTAACTAATTAGAGATTTGAGATAGAAATTATATCTAGGTCTTAGATGAATGTCTGATTATGCTTAATTTGGGATAAATATAGTTAAGGAAAAAGGGGTTTCTGAAAGTATCTCAAGTATTTTAGGTGATCCCTATTTAATTATCTCCGGGTCTCCAGGTTCTTGACCCAACAACTTTGAAAGAAACGAGCGTGGATAATTAATTCGTGCTTCTACAATCTTTTTTGCAGCTCGCTCGGCTTCTGGGAATCCACGATTCCGCTCGACTTTTTCAATATGTGCCCTAGTATAATTCCAAAAAGCCAAATCAAAATCAAATAATTGATTAATTAGCGGTTGCCTTATTCTAACCAAAATTTCATCAGAGTTCTTCCGCAATTTATTCACAAGTTTTTTTTGCGTAGTATTAAGATATTTGGTGTTTTTAGAAAGAATGTCATAAATTTTAAAAGCTACCCAACCTGAAGGAATTGCTGAATACAAAATTTCTGAAAATTCATCAATCGTTTTTGAATTTAATGCACGCTCTTTCGCATTATACACAAATTCTCGGTAACTTTCAGCTAATGACCAAATTATATCGATACCTCCAGCTTCAAGTACGTTCTTTACTACTAACCAGAAGAAGTGCTCGTATCTGACGCCTATATCTAAAATTGGTGCAATTAACCTGTTATAATAAATCAGTTTCAAATTTTTTTTTTCATGCTCTTTTGCTGTGGAACAAGCAGCTTCCGCACAGAGAATACAAAGCATATCCGCCGCAAGAATTTCACCTAGGAATTTGCCATCAATGGCATATTCTTGTCGATCTTTGGCGAGTCTTTTTATAAATTCCTGCATTCTAAAAAAAATGTAGGGTTCTCTCACGCATGCGAGTCGGAATGATTTAAGAAGTAATGAATTGTAACCTAGATATGACACTACGCCAAAGGTTCCTTTAAGCAAGTCAATAGCCTTCTTTTCATCTTCGCTATTAGACGACCAATTGATTTCAGCAGGTTTTTTGATGTCAAGTAATAAACAACTGGAAAAACTCATAGAAAAAATCTTATTGTTTGTGAGATAATCAACAGCTGTTAAGAAGAGGTTTGTAACGACTCGCTTTTCTTCAACCGTAGAAAGTACCCCTTCAACAGTTTCCCCTTCGGGCAATATTGGTGAGAATTCCCCGCCTTCACCTCCGCCATAGTAAATATACCCGGCAGTTCCCAAGGGAGTTACCTGTTTATACCATCCTTTCTTCTTCACGTCACCAAATTTTCCCTGAAGAAGTTTACGCAAAACAACAAAACTGAAATCTGTTACTACAGGTTCAAAAGAAAGGAGAATTCTTGCGACATACTTCGCCTGCTTGAGGAAAATTCTGCCTTGATCTGGTTTTATCATTTCTGTGCTTTTATTAGCAGTTCAGCTGCTTTGCGTATTGCCTCAGAAATTTGATCTGCCCGATTTGCTAACACACCCTTTTCTTTCAACAGATCCGCAATCATCTCTTGACTAGAGGCAAGAGCTTTGTCGAGCTCTTGTTTTTCAGCACCCAATTTGTTGATATTCTTTGCTTCATTTTCTAGGCTTTTGTTATCTGCTTCAGGTTTCTTCCCAGAATCTCGGAACAATCCCTCTATTTTCCCAATTACCCAATCAGTAACCGTTTTCCCAAGAGATTCAGCTTTTTTCTCTAAAGATGATTTTACGCCTTTCATAAAAGCAGTTAAGAATATTGTTGCAGCTGCTATGATTGCTGCTTCCCCTAGAAAATATCCTTTTTCAACATCATCAGGTATGAAAAGTGTCAATGGAGCATCAGCTTTTTCAAGTTCCTCAACAACACCGATTATTTCATCCTTCAAGCGTTTACCACCTCCCTCTCAAAATCTTAAATGTGTATGCAATAAATATTTAACATTTTTTAAAATAGCTGCATCACATTTAACATTCCAGGGCTAGATCTGCGCACGCGCTGACATAAATCTTTCTATACAGCTATCATCTAAAATATTCTTTTGTAATCAGAAACGTAGAGGGATTTGAAAAAATGGGAGTGTG
>JBHLKC010000386.1:0-3263 GCA_048887065.1 Candidatus Hodarchaeota archaeon | reverse complement strand
AAATTAATCCGTTTCTCTGGGAATTATCTTTGATTTATGATGAAGCAAGGCAAAACAACCTCTTTTTTCGTTTCGTTGACAAAACAATTGATTTTTCACAAAAATATGATGATTTGGAGAGTCAACAAAAGATTCTGACTTATTTGGAAACAAAGGGAAAAGAAACCTGTAACAAAATCATTAATTCTAGACGGTTAATGATTCAAAAAGCTCCCATTGAATTCAATAATTCAGAGGGAGTCCAGTATCTCTTGAAAGCCTTAGATTTATCCAAGAAATTATCTAATATGGATGTGATCTCTAATATCTTAACATTTTTCGTTCAATATGCCCAAGAGATGTATACTAAGAAATTAACAAAACGCTCACTTCCTTACTTTGAATTTTCAGCGAAAATTTGGTTTGATATTGATGAGATAGCGAAATCAAATGCAATTTTAGATACCCTAGAAAGAAACTATCAAGAATTACTAGCACTGGGAAAGTTTGAAGCAACTGCAGCCCATCTTGGAAGTATTTTGACAATTAAAACATTTTGTGGAGAAGCAGAGAGTGCTGGTGAAACAGCTTTCTCCTTTGCACAGACTGCAGCAGCCCAGGGGAAAGATAACACTGAACTTGAGTTTTTAGAGTATGCTCATGATGCATTTTCAACATCTGATTCCAAGTTAAAATTAAAGGAAATGCTCACATATATCATAGAACAATCAGATGCTTTATTTTCTCTTGATAAAAAGGCAGAAGAGCGAAGAGGGAGATTTCTAGAACTTGGAAAAAAAGTAGCAGTAGCTATATCCGAGAAAGATCATGGTGAGTTCCTTCAGGCGACAACCTTTAAAGCTCTTAACTCAGGATTGGTTGAGTTAGGAATGGAGACTGCAGATCAAACATTTTTGGTTTTTAAGAATTATGATCAACAATCAGCAGTTGATCTTCATTTTAGAGTAGGAACCCTTCTATTAGAAACCAACAAAGAAAAAGCAATTGATTATATATCAAAATCAACTCAATACGCTTCTGAATTCGAACCATTAAAGGACGTTGTAGACCGTAATCTAAATTTTTTAATGGAGCAGACATTAACAACAGATGTATTGCCACAAAAGTTATTCTATATCAATAGACTTGAATCAATAACTAATTTGATCGATAAAAAGGACGTTTATTCTGAATTTCTTTTTACTTTCGTCCACAATTTAGCACAGAAAGCTAATGAGTCCGAATTTTTCTCTGAGATGAAGAATCATCTTTTAATAACTTTTAATTTGTATTATATTCAAGATAAAGAACATAGCAAACTTTTAGAAATAACTAATTGGACAAATAATTTCATCCTTGAAAACTTCTCAGAAGAACAACAAATCCAATTATTTGAATTAGCTATCGAAAGCCTTGGATTCCATGAAAAAATGTCAAGAGCTTCAGATTTTCTTGAATTCTTTTGGGTTTTATTTGAAAAGATTATTGCAACCGAAAATTACTCTTTGTCACTTGAATTTTATAAGGAAACTTTCAAGTTTCTTGAACGATCAAATCAACCAGATTCTATTAAACAAGAAGTCACTGATAAAGTTGTAAATGACTTGAACCGTAGTCTCAAACCTAAAATCAAAGACGAAAACTTCGATGAAGCTTGGAGTATAATCCAAGTATTATTTCCAATTCTGATCGAAACAGGTTTACAATCAAAAGGTATCACTCTATATCAGGAAAATGCCGTATTATTTGCTCCTTATAGATTAGATCTAGCTCTCACGATGTGGGAGCAAGCTATAAATTCTGCAAAATCATATAACATTTTAGAACCTGTATTAGAGATTGGTCAAGCAATTGTTACTGAAATAATACCTATTTATGTTGAGAAAGATATACCTCCAGCTGTAAATCAACTATACACCCAAGCGATCAATGCATATGAAACTGCAGGAAAAGAATCACAGATTCTTGATCTGTATATTAAAGCAGCAAAACTTAGTTTATCATTAGGTAATTTTGAAAGTCTTAACGACTGGGGGAATAAAGGAATTGACCTAGCAATAAAATTTAATAATGAATCAGTCCTATTTGAATTTTCTGACATGTATTTTGGCGTAGGGCGTGGAATACTCTCAGATGACCCCGAAATTGGATTACAGTTAATAACTACAATATCAGATAAGCTAAGAAGTTATGGACCATCTGGATTTGATTATTATTGCGTGAAAATGGGAGAAATTTATGAAGATTTATACAATAATCCTCAAAGTACCTCTTTAGCTCAAAACGAATGTAATAAAATCCTTAAACATTTTAAAGAATCAGGTCGAAGGAAAGAAGAAGCTAACTTCCTGATTACTTCAGCTAAATTGAGTTTCCAAGCTGGAAATGTGAATGAAGGTTTAGATTTAATTTCTAATGCCACAGAAATCTTTCGAGAGCTTGAAGATGATGATGGATTGAGTGATATAGTCAGTGTATGTTTGAAGACTGCAGCAAATTACTCTGTTGGATCTAAAGAATATCAGCTTCTCTCTTCTCATGCTACAAAAATAGAAAGTAGTGGAGTAGAGATATCAGAGGAAAAAACTCAGGAAGCATTTGCAGATCTGTTTGATGGCTTATTGGATGATATGACTGAGTTAATGGACCCTAAAAAAAGGAAAGAAAGACAACAAAGGAAATAAAGAAACTCCTAACAATTTTCTTTGGTTCTTCTTCTTATTCATACTTAGCCGCCTAATAATATTTAATGTAACTTTTGTTGCTTTGTAGTTCATCATTGAATGGACAATACATCAATATTCATTATCATTTAGGATTATAGTTCATTTTATGCGAAAATCTTTATATTTGCGGTTAGAAAGGAATTTTCTCTCAAGATAATTTAAGCCGAGGTTCTTATATTGTCTGATGAGAAAACTAGAATCGTTTACCGTCCAATACGGGGACAAAAACAATGGTGGAGTATGATTGAATTTGATAGTTCAATATCATCAGGAGTTTTAGATACGTATCTTGTAGCCTTCTATATGTTCACTGTTCTCGGTAATTATATAGGACCTGGTGCTGTTGTTCGAGCAGGTTTAATCGGGGCTGTAATTTTTCTTGGTAAGATTATTCAAGGTTTAGCAAATTTACCTGTTGCTCAAATATCAGATAGAATAAGTACACATTGGGGACGAAGACGCATATTCGTATTGTTTGGATGTGTTCCTTGGGGAATTAGTGTTTTCATGTTATTCGTTGTACCATCAACCTTAATTGATATATTCGAGACATCATTA
>JBHLKC010000385.1:0-3266 GCA_048887065.1 Candidatus Hodarchaeota archaeon | reverse complement strand
TCTCAAATTAATATCTATGTTTGTTATATTAGATAATCGGTACTCTCATTAAAGGTTTTGATAAAGCTGAAAGAGAAAGTTATAAATTTCTTTATTTTCCGACTCCCATAGCCTTGGATGCTGGAAGAATTTCCTTTTGGAACTCTGAAGTTTCGATTCCTTTATCTGCATACTTTAGATCAGTAAAAATATACATCAATGAAAGTATTATCAAGCTCATGACAATTGAAATAATAAATAGTTCTACGATTCCTAATGACTCAGCAAGAGGTCCTGACGCCAACATACCAATGGGTAAAATTGCACCAGCCATTGCTGCGGTAATAGCTGTCACACGACCTTGTAGTTCTGGCGGAACAACAACCTGAAGGATAGTTCGAAACATCGAATTTATGATTGGTAACATAGCCCCAAAAATGAATGCACCGATCGCCATAAACTCAAATACTCCAATTGGAGTAATAACTTGTATAAAATAACCAACTAATTGGAGATATAGACACAGAATAATTACAAATGCTTTTCGATTCCAATCTTTTTTGATTAACATCAATATTCCTGAAAATAGAAAGCCTAATTGGCTAGCCGCGATTATGAAAGCAAGATCTTGAACAGTCCCTAAATGTATTGAATACACAAAAAAGGGACCTAGTACAATTATTGGGATTTGCATGAAATTTATCATTGTAAGGACAAATAATAAAGGAAAAAGTCCTTCTTTTGATCTTATAATATCTACTCCGTCACGGAAATCATGAATAAACGACTTAAATCCATTAACACCTTTTACATTCTTGTTATTTTCAATGGTAGGTATCGTTATGAGAACGAGAGGTATAATCGCTATAATAAACGTTATACAATCAATCCAAATAATTAGATTAAGAGGAAATAACTCATACAATACTGCACCAATTGCTGGTCCAATTATATTAATAAACCCAAGAAAGAGAAATTGAAGACCATTTAAACGATTAAGCTGATGACGTGGGACCATAATAGGTATGATTGCTTTCGTAGCTGTGTCATGAAACGAACTTGCTATCCCACGAAAACAAAGGAGTACTACAATTAACCAAAAAAAGCTATCAATCGCGAATTGATCCTTAATTGTAAATAGAATGATTAATCCCAAAGCTCCAACAGCTAAGACGGCATCAGTAATTCCAATTACAAGTTTACGATTCCATCGATCTACAAAAACTCCAGCTACAGGCAAAAATAACACTTGTACTCCTATACCAAGTAGGTAGGCAATTGAAAGATATATGGGATTAAGATAATAGACTACTATCCACCAGATTATCACAAATTGTACAATGGTTGAGCCTAGTAAAGAAAGGACTTGTCCACTCCAAAAAAATAAATAACTAAGGAATGTTTGGTTTGTAACTTGATTTGCGGAGGACATAGTCATTCCCAAAATCCAAGGAATTTCTGGTTAAGGCCTGTTTTGAAAATTTGAGAATAAAGTCGGGGTGAAATTACGTTTTTTGAACTCTTTTGCGATTAAAAGTCATATTTGTATTTTGTTTTAACCTCTTCTCTCCATAAAAAAGAATTCCTAATATCTACATGTTATAAGAGCTAATTTCTACCTTCATGATTCTATGCTGTTAAATTATGATGTTTTTTCATAATTAATTGGGTACTGATCAGATGTGAAAAATGACGTAAAAATACTAATGATACATTGAAAATTATCACTTTTGTTCATTTATACATCAAAAATTAAAAGAAATCAAAAAATTATGCTATTATTGAAAGCTTACTTCTTTTGGATTCTATTGAAATTAACTCATAAATTTATCCTTCTTACTCTGGTATTTGGGTTCCCAGGGACAGTATGCTAGATACTAGTTCGTGAAAACTCTTCTCAACATTTTCACCAGTCAGAGCGGATGTATTATAATGCGCTGCGATATTAGGATGGAGTTTCAGAAAGCTAGTAATTTCTTCAGGTGTTACAGCTATTATATCACTTAAATCTACCTTATTTCCTATTAAAACTAATGGGATCTCTCCTGTAATTGTTTCGATATCAGAGATCCATGATATATGAAGATTATCAAGAGTTTTTGGCATTGTTAAATCGTAAACTAAAAGAGCACCTCTTGATCCTGAAAAAAATCTCTCTCTGAATTTTCTAAACGTAGTTTGTCCTGCGATATCCCATATTTGTAAATTTACTTCCTGATCCATTACTGACAAACTCTTGGTAAATATGTCAACCCCTATAGTAGCTTTGTATTCTTTCTTAAATGAACCAGTTATAAAACGATTTATAAGAGTGGTTTTACCTACCATTTCATCTCCTGCTAATACAATCTTATACTGCAATTGGTTACTCTCGCGTTTTTTTAATCCTAATGGTGGATGTTGATCCTTTTAGTTCTCAATCTCTTTATAAAAATAATGATTTCACTATAATTATGGTCTTTGAAGATTTTTAATCAGCTTCTATCAATTAACTCATAAGCATTTAGTTTATTTCCAGCGTTAATATCTAGAATATTACTAAGAAATCGTATACTAGTGTTAGGAAGGTTAGAATAAGTTGAGTGCACTCAACGAATTCAAAATTAAACAGGAAGGGCTTCTAAAAGATTTAAATGATTTTCTTCGAATTCCAAGCATTTCTCGTGACAGAAACTCTGTTAAGAAAGCAGCGCATTGGATAATAGATCGGTTAAAACAGACAACGAATCAAATCAAGCAGATTGAAACTTCTGGTAATCCTGTTATTCTTGCAGAGTGGGAACCTCAAATTCCAAAGATTTCTGATGAATCAGTTCCGACTGTTCTTTTTTATGGTCATTATGATGTCCAACCACCCGAACCTCTTGAATTGTGGAAAACACCGCCTTTTGAACCCAATATTAGAGACGGCCGATTATATGCTCGTGGTGCGGGAGACAATAAAGGTCAACTTTTCGCACATCTTTGTGCCATCGAATGTGTCCACCAAGTAAAAAAGCTTGGAATAAGAGTCAAATTTCTTTTTGATGGTGAAGAAGAACTCGGATCCCCCAATATTAAAGAAGTATTACAATCTAACAAACAATTTTTTAAAGATACTGATCTTGTAATAGTATCAGATGGCCCTGCAGATCTTTCATGGCGTCCTACTATTGTTTTTGGAGTAAGAGGTATCGTCACAGGACAATTATATTTGAAATCAGCTACAAATGATGTTCATTCTGGTAATTTTGGAGGAATTCAACCTAATCCAGCACTGGATCTTATGCATATTCTTCAGACAATGG
>JBHLKC010000384.1:0-3282 GCA_048887065.1 Candidatus Hodarchaeota archaeon | reverse complement strand
TTTCTGATTGCCGATTCTTTCGAAATTTAGGAGTAGATGCTTATGGATTCTCATTATTTGATCCAAATACCCCAATGAATCATCTAGCAAATCTTGCTCATGGGACTGATGAAAGAATTGGCATCAAAACACTTGAATTAAGTCAAAAAGCTTATTATAATTTAGCGAAAATCTTCAATAGAAATTAATGTCTCTTTTACTAATTAATTTTCATTTACATCTGTCTTAACACACATTACTTTCGAAAGATGAATGGGGATTTTAATTTTAGTTTTACCCATTTCTACAAGTGTACCATCTTGATCATTTTTTTTGACTAGTAATTTCACACCAATCCCTGTTAATCCACACGAAAGTAACTCGTTTGCAGTATCATTTGAATGACTTCTAATTCGTGTTAAAGTTACTTTTTCGCCTTCCAGAATCTCTATAAGAGCCTTATCATCACAACCTAAATCTTCAATTTCTCCCATAGGGATTGGCATTCCAAAAGGAGTTTTCTTTTCACCTAATTTTCGATAGATATGGTTAGCCATTCTATCGGTGATTCCGTGTTCAATAGAACATGCCAGCTCATGAAGTTCACCAAAGGGGACGTCAAAAATTTGGTGCAGCATCGCTTCAGCAAGTCTGTGGTTTCTGGCAATTCTTTTCGCGGCTTGAAATCCATCTTTGGTTAGAAGAATACCTTCATAAGGTAGATAATCTACAAATCCTAATGGTTCTAATTTTCGCCTCACAATATTGGTTAATTGGGTCTTTGCAATATCTTGCCCTAATCTATCTAGGATTTCACCCATTTTTATCCGTTGGTCGCTAGTTTTATCGACAGTTATATCAAAAAGGACTTCCATTATTTCTTCTTCAATTTCTCGGAGTCTCTTTTCTTCCTTAAACATTAAAATCACTTGAGTTGATAGTTCAGAGATATTTGTCACTTAAATGCAATATCAGATTTATCTATTAATTTCTTTTACTTTTTAATTTTATTCTTCCCTTCAACCAAACCTTTAATCTTAATAATATTGTTACTTATCTATTTCATAACCAATATTAAGAAAAGATTAATTAACCAAATGGAATTTCAATAATCAAAATCTGCTAATATAAGTCTAAAACATTAAACTTGATAGAGTGCGTACCAAGCGTATCACTCTGTAATAATCATATCTTTAATGTAAAAGAGTAAGATTAAATGAAATTAGTCTAGTTGATCCAAATAACTAATTCTTAACTAATTTTAGTGTGTGAAAAGATGAGTGAACCAAATCGATTTGGTGGCTTTGTTGGTCTCTGGATCATTGAGAAAGAGTCAGGACTTCCTTTAACATCGTTTGAATTAGAAGAGAAAGCGCAAATTGACTCAGTTCTATTCGGAGGATTCCTAGTCGCAATTCGTGGTTTTATGACTGATTTGGAAATTGGACAATTGAATTCTTTCCGAACTGATACAGCTGATCTCCTCATAACAGGTTCAGATAAAATTATTTCAGTCCTAGCTATTAGTAAGGATATAAATGCCGATCTTTGGTATCCTATTCTAGTGGTACTTCATAGAAAATCTGAGGAATTCTATACCGAGTATAAAAAAAGAGAATTAGTGATAGATACTACAAAATTTGATATTCTAAAACCTCAATTTCGAGAAACAATTCTTAAAAACGTCCAAAATTTGGAAAAACTTGACCGTGAACTAAATGATTCTGAATTTAAAGACCTAAAAAAGCCAAAAAAGGCAGCAAAGAAATTAGAAGACAGTGGATTATGGTAATTAGAAAATGGTGGAATAATCATGATTACTACAATTGCTCAAACTACGTCTCATATTCCTATTCTTGCGTTATTCGCTGAAGGGATGGCTCTGATAGTATATCTCTTTTTAAGTCTTCGTTTAGGAACTAAATGGCGAGAACGAAGGAGTAAGGCTACATTTAATCTCTTCCTGAGCTTTTTATCCTATTTCGTGGCAATAATTTTTTTATTCTCTACAAAATCAACAGATTATTTCACAGGGGATCTATATAATGTTTCAACAATTGGAATAAACATAGGTTATTCATTCTCCCTTCTAGGTAATGTTTTTTTGTTTTATTTTACTGAGAATATCTTTTTTGAGGAGCCAAGACCTTACTTACGTGAAGCTATCACTTTAGGAAATGGAGTTACGCTAGGGTTTCTAATGATTTCAATATTCCAGATTCAATCCTTTCCGTTTTTAGAAATCCCTGGAGAATACATCCCAGCCCACTTACTTATTTGGCATGTTATAGTCTCATCAATTGGCTTTTTAATCCTTTTCATTAAATCTTTACAAGCAGTTTTTCAGGCAGAAGCAAGATTACAAAGAGCTGGGTTCCTAATGATAACAATCACAGCAATATTCGAACTGATGGTATTTATCTTTTTCTTCGCTGACAGGTTTCTAGGGGGTGGTTACACAACTTGGTACTTCTTAGCTTGGTTATCAGCATCTTTAGGCGGATTATTTGCAATGGTTGGGTATCTTATGCCAAATTGGTTTCGGAGAATTTTTGAATCTTAGCAAAGCGATCCAATCGAAGCTCACAAGGTGAGAATAATGTCATTAACATATTCAGCTTTTATTCATCTGCGCATATTGGTCTATTTTAGTTTAACAATCGTCATTTTAGTGATATCATTCTTTCCAGAAGGTTGGTTATTATATTTCTTTGTGACTACCAAACCAGATATGATCCATTTTCTGCTTTCACCATTATACTTCTTTTTTACTTATATCTTGACAGTACTGTTTTTTGGGGTAGTTCACTCTCAACTAGTCATACGTTTATTTCATCTATTGCCATATACAATTAAACCTGGAGTGTATCCTCATCATTCCCCTATGGGCCGATTAATAGCAATTAGGATAGCAGCTGATGGAATTTTCAAATCTATGTTGAAAGTTTTCACTTTCCTCCCATTTATCTGGGGTATATTCCTTTTCCCGCAATTAATGAGATTATATGGACTTAAAATAGGGAAAAATGTGCATATTGCTACACGAACTTATATAGAAACCGCGGGTTTGGTTGAAATTGGTGAAAATTCGTTTATCGGGTACAATTCTGTTGTCACTGGTCATGCTAACGAAGACCGAGCGATTAAGGTAAATCCAACTAGGGTTGGTAAAAATTGCCTTGTGGGGACTTATTCCATTGTGGCAAATGGATGCGAACTTGGAGATGGTAGTACTTTAGGTGGTATGAGTGCGATGTTGAAAGGTCAGAAAATTCCACCAAATGAAGTTTGGATAGGTATCCC
>JBHLKC010000383.1:0-3320 GCA_048887065.1 Candidatus Hodarchaeota archaeon | reverse complement strand
TCTAAAGTCAATGAAACACTCTTTAATTATGATACTGCAAAACAGACTTTAATGAATCATTTTGAAGTCAAATCTCTAGCAGGATTTGGTTGTGATTCTATGATTGAGGGGGTTCAGGCAGCTGGTGCAGTTCTATCTCATCTTGAAATGCTCAAAAAGGATTTTCCTAACAATATTTCATCCCTGCGAGTTATTGACAATAGAAATCATTTAATTTTGGATTCAAGTACTCAACGAAATCTTGAAATACTGACAAATGCTTTTGATGGGCGTGTTGAGGGAAGTCTTTTATCCATTTTCACTGATATAAATACGAGTATGGGTGCAAGATTAATACGGAGATGGTTATTACAACCTCTACGTGATATAAAACTAATAGAAAACCGTTTAGAGACGGTAGAAATTCTTCAGAAAGATCTTATGGTTCTTGAAAAAATTAGTGACTTATTATCGAGAACAGCTGATTTTCAGAGGTTGATTACTAAAATTAAATATAAATCTGCAAATGCAAGGGATTTAATCGCTTTGAGGGATTCATTAAAAACCTGTTTTGAGCTTAATGTTCTCTTGAAGAAAAACAACTTAAACTGTTATATTTGCCAGAAAATTGTTGGTTTTGATAAATCTGATCTGATTCGTATTATAGATATTATCGAACAAGCAATACAAGAATCACCTCCTGTATCTATCCGAGAGGGGGGAATAATAAACCCCGATTATAATCAAGAACTATCAGAGCTATATGGATTAAAGAATAATCAAGATAACATTCTAGAAGAGATTAAGAATAGGGAACAACAGCGAACAAAATTTCATATTAAAGTAGGATATAACTCTGTTCATGGTTATTATATCGAAGTGACCAAAGCTCAGCTTCGTGATGCAGGGGAAGAATCTATACCTCAAGAATATATTCGGCGCCAAACCTTAGTGAATGCAGAACGTTTTATCACTCCAGAATTAAAGGAGATTGAAGAAAAGATATTGAATGCAGATGAACGAATATGTGAACTAGAATACCAGCTGTTTTCTGAAATACGTGAACAGATTTCTCCGAAAGTACCCTTTATTCGCGAATTTTCCGAATTAATCGCAGAACTCGACGTTCTTGTTTGTTTCGCATTCACTGCTCTTAAAAAAAATTATTGCAAACCACAGATTAGCAATGAATCAGTAATTGAAATTCTAGAAGGTCGGCATCCAGTTGTTGAACAATTACAGAAATCAACAGGATTTATTCCTAATAATGTAATTCTAGAAAGTAATGAACTCCATATAATTACTGGACCTAACATGTCTGGAAAATGTGTTACACCAGATACAGTAATATTCTCAAATCAAGGAGTTTTGCCTATTGAAGACTTTAAACCTGGAGAAATTTTAGATGAGACTTTCAAAGATTTAGAAATAGATCTGTTATCACGCTGGGGAAGAACAAAGACGTCTCATTTTTACTATGATGGGATAAGACCAACGATAAGAATAGAAACGAAAAGAGGGTATATTATAGAGGGAACATACAATCATCCTATTTTAGTTCGAAATAAGAATGGGAAAGAAATCTGGAAAAAGTTATCTGATATAAAAACAGAAGATTACATTATTATAAACAGAAAAAATGGACTTTGGGGTAATAAAACTCAAATAGAATATTCTCCACCTAATTACCATTTTAGAACGAATATTTTCCCTTTACCTTCAGAATTAAATGAAGATTTAGCCTATTTATTGGGGTTACTGGTAGGTGATGGAACTCTAACATATAAGAAGGCTTACAGCTTCTCTTCAGGTGATGATTTTCTGATTTCTGAGTTTGAACGTTTAAACAAGGATTTGTTTAGCTATAAAGTAAGCGTAAAAAATGATGGTAAGGATTATTTTGTCTCAAGCTTATTTTTAAGAGATTTTTTCAGGCATTTAGGACTCGATTATAGCAAATCTCATGAGAAAGAGATTCCTAAATGCATCTTAAAATCTCCAAAGATGATTTTTAAGAAGTTTCTTCAAGGCCTGTTTGATACTGATGGAACGGCAGATAATGGATATGGAAATGTCACACTTTCTACAACATCAAAAAGATTAGCAACACAAGTTCATACTAGTCTTTTAAATTGGGGGATAATTAGCTCTCTTGGAGTAAAAAAGACAACAAGAAAGCCTCGCTATGAGGTTAGATTAACTGGTAATGAAGCAATAATCTTTCATAAAGAAATAGGTTTTAGACTCCCAAGAAAATCAAAAAGGAAGAGATTATCGTCTTCTAAAAGAATGACTAACGTAGACAGCATTCCATATCTATTCGAAAGATTAATTTCATTAAAAGAAAGATATCTTGAAAAATCTCCTTCAATATCCCCAAAAAATAAATTAAAATATAATAGAAAGATATCAGGGATTTTTGAGAGCTACATTGCACAAAAACGGAATATTTCATTTCATAAATTGAAGGAACTAATAGAATATTGCGTTAAACACAATATTGAATGTGGTGAACTTGAAGAAATTAATGAAAATCATTTTTATTACGATAAAATAAAAAAGATGGATAAATCTGTTTCAGAGGTCTATGATTTCAGTGTACCTAATGGACATTCGTTCATAGGAAATGGTATTATCAATCATAATTCGACCTATATTAGACAAGTTGCTCTTATTATATTAATGGCCCAAACTGGATCTTGGGTCCCTGCATCTCGATGTAAATTTGGGATTATCGATAAGATATTCACACGTATTGGAGCTTTTGATCGATTAGCTTTTGGTCAATCTACTTTCATGCTAGAAATGTTAGAAACAGCTCATATTTTACATAACGCGAGCTCAAACTCATTAATAATTCTAGATGAAGTAGGTCGTGGCACCAGTACTTTTGATGGTTTATCACTAGCATGGGCTATAGCTGAACACATTGTAAAGGAGATTAAAAGTAAAACATTATTTGCAACTCATTATCACCAGTTAAGTGAGTTAGAAAACCAATTCTCAGAAATAAAAAATTATCATCTGACTGCAAAAGAACGGAATGGCAAGCTTGTATTACTTTATAAGGTAAAACCTGGGTCTACTGATCATTCTTTTGGAATTAGCGTTGCTAAAATGGCTGGTGTCCCAAAAAATGTAATTCTTGAAGCACAAAAGAAGTTATTAGAACTTGAATCAATTTCAAACAGCAATTTTTTACCTCGTTCGAAAATAAAAGAAAAACAACAACCGAGACAACTTTCTCTAGTAGAGGCACTTTCTAAAAACATTGGACAGCAGAAGTTAGAGAAAGAATTGAATGATCTAAAGTATGAGACAATTGCATTCTTAAAAAATTA
>JBHLKC010000382.1:0-3325 GCA_048887065.1 Candidatus Hodarchaeota archaeon | reverse complement strand
GAAATTCCAGCTTTCTTTGCTTTTAATCCAGCTAAAAACCCCACTAGATAAGCACTAGGAAGGTTCGAAGTAGCTCCATTCCAGTTATAGTTCTTTAATTCGCGTGAATGCGCAGCGGAAAGTGTATTATCTCCAAGAAGGCGAGCTTCAACAAATTGTACAATAACATGGCTGTTTGTTAAACGTACGACTGTTCTGATCTTATTACTTTGAACAAGTTTTCGTCTTAAATGATAGTTTGTCTTTCCCTCTCTTCGTCTTCTAAAAGGGACTCGATATCGTGCGTTTTTAGCCATTGTTTATCTCCTCTTTATTTTAGGTTTTTTAAGAATTCCTTGATCTTCTATAGTGTTTCGAAGGTGAGTAACACTTCGATAGGCGTTTCCTTTTACTTTAGTATAAAGGGTTCGATATTGGGCTGGAGTAATACGTTGACTATCACGTAATCCACTTAAATATCTTCTCTGGCTTCTAACTTTAGCAATCCAGAGTTTTTTACTCGGTTGGCGAGCACCTATTCTTCCTTTTCGACTCCCACGTCCCCTTCGTTGACCTCGCCTTTTTTGAGTTCCAATTTTACGTGCACGGACTCTGGAAACCCCCTTTATTGCTTTTTTACGGATTATACGATCAGCAATTAATTTCCTAACATCTGCACGTGTTAAAGCTAAAGTTAGATCTTCTTCTACATCAGGGTCAATCCATACGCGTTTTACCCCAACACCTAAGATTTTGGACGCAATCTTTTTTTGAGGAGTCAAATTCATTCTTTATCACTTTATTCTTCTTCATCTTCCAAATCGAGATCTTCAATAGCTATATCTTCTAATAAATCTTCATCTAGTTCCAATTCTTCTTCGAGATCGCCTAAGTCTACTTTTGCTGTAATGGGGTTTAATATTCTAATATTGAGTAATTCAGCTTCAGTTATGATTTTCTCTCTTTTCTTACGGCCGATTTTAGCTGCAATACGCCCAATCTGAAAGTTTGAATTCATCAAAGATAGATCTAATGGGGAGTAAATTAGTACTTCTTCCTTTCCTGAAGATGATTGGTAACGAACCCTTTTTGGACTTCTAAAACCTAATGATGGGAATATTGGCCAGCCACCCTTTTTCTCTCGGGTTTTAGAGTCAATCCCACGCGCTTTTCGCCATCGATCTTTGACTCGTTTATATCGCCAAGATTCGACCCGTCGGAACGTAGGTCTTTTGTGCTTTAATTTTTCACGGATTTTTCTCTGACGTAATATTTCCTTCTGATTTTCATTTTCTGAAATATTGACCATTTTATTTCATCCTTTATTTAAACGTGGGATATTGTCCTTTAGCTAATTTATGATGGCCTTAGATGGGTTTCTAAAGTTTGAACCCCGAAGAAGCGACAATTGCGACTCTATTTAAATGATGCAGGAGGAAAAATCTTAAATAAAATATCGTTATATATAACCTTATTTTTTGTATAATCAATTTCTAGTAAGTCTATTATCATAAAAACATCCTACTTCCTTTTTCTATTATTCTTGGAACAATTAAATTTTAATTTGGAGATTTTTCATACCATTTCAAAGAGGAAATTTCTTCAATTAGGTTCAGGGAGAAAATTCGAGGTGATAAGAACTAAAAAGGAGAAGAGGTTGCAAAAGACCAGAAGGTTTTGTAATTAATTCTTACGAAATATTTTCCTAGCATGGATAAAGAGAGGGAAAAAAATGAACAAACCTAATTCAAAATCAAATAAATAAAAATTTAGTCAAATAAATAGTACCTTATAAGGGAAAATTTGAATGATAGACCGAGGAAGTTAGAAATGATTTAATATAGATGTTTTCAGTATGAATAAATACTAATCAATTCATTAATAGAAATCCTAGCAATTTATCTGGATGGAAAAAAGATATAGGAGAGTAATTATATCCAGACTATAGTCGAAAACGCATTTAAAGAAATAGATACATATCTAACAGAAATATCCAAGCTAAATGCTCAAAAGATTAAATTCTGTAAGACGTTAAGTCTATTAAACCCTGATTTATCAAAACTACCACCTCATTTACGAAATTCTTCTTATGATGTTCAAATGTTTACTAAACTATCCCCTATAGATATTAGCGGGCTCACCATAGGAGGGATTGATGGTGGTTATGCTTCACGGCTGTTAATTGGATTTGATATTTTTGTATTTCGAGCTGTTGCTGTATTTTCGACCTATACACCAAAGGGCATTCAAAAAACGGTTTACTATCCATCAAAGACCCCTCCCCTTGAGATTGCTATTTCAGATGTTGGGTTGTCTTCTATGGATTCTGAAAGGATGGGAGGAATCCGTCGTGCAATAAATGAATTACAATTGGCAACACAAATTTTGGAGCTTGGTTCGAAAAAATTAGACCTCATATTATTAGACGGAAGTCCAGTCATAAAGAAACCTCTAACAAGTAATCAAAAAATTCTCAAATATTACCAGACTTATCTATCAATCCTTTCAAGGTTAGTTTTTCAAGCAGAAAATTTAGGTATAAAAGTTGCTTGGATAGTTAAAGACAGTCGTCGTAACTTGATTACGAAATTTCTTGGAAAAATATTACCATTTATAATCGAGGAGATGCCAGGAATGCTTACTTTAGACTATCGTAGCATAATTAATAGAAGCCGCGATATGGATCTTTTTTTCTATCTACTGGAGCCTAATTGTCGATCAATGGTTCATCATAATCAGTTTAAAATGCCCAAAAAATTCCATCAGGAATTCACACTATATTCATATTACTTAAAGACAGCTCCATTTGATATTCCTCTTCGTGTCGAAGTGTTTCAGTCTAATCATCGTAACCAAGCAGATCTTATAAAAGAGACCAATATTCTCTCTGAAACTCTTCTTCCTCTATCACAATATAATCGTGAATACGGAATTCCTGCTCCAATTGTTGAAGCAGATGCCCGAGCTAAGATCAAAGAAACTGAAGTAGACGCTCTTTTTCGACTAATTCGTAATCTTCATCCCTCTCCTAATTTATGGGTTCGTCGTCGTGAAAGAAGCCCATGGAAATTTTAAATTTGTAATTGGATGAGTTTATAATGCCTACTGTTGGAACAGTCATTTCCACACAAGATTCACCGAATCTAGAAAAGATTGAGATGATCTTAAATAAAAATGACACGCAATTAGTTGAAAGAGGGCAATTTATAACGATACCAAAGAACAAACACCTACTTGTTCTCGGAGTAGTTTTAGGAATAAAGAAGTTTAATGCCTATTATGAAACATTAGATTCAAGTATTCAGGAAATAGCTTCACGAAATTATGAAGCTATTTTTCCAACAGA
>JBHLKC010000381.1:0-3329 GCA_048887065.1 Candidatus Hodarchaeota archaeon | reverse complement strand
AAATATGAATTATAAGTTCATCAATTTCTTGAATTTCATCTTGTGCTAAAGGAAATACGACTTTTGATTGAACCTTGTTTGCTAAATCTTCCATTTCTATTGATTCCCTTAAAAAATGGAAAAATTCCTCAATACTTTGTTTATTCACTTCAATATCCATACTTAGAACGACAATAAGTGAATGAATCCGATCAAAGTAAAACAATTTATTCTGTAATCCGATTGAGGATAATTCAGATCCGAGTTCTTTAGAAAATGCAAGAATGGCCGCAACGAATCCAGAAAACAAGTGTTCATCCACTAACTCTTTACTAAAGGATTTATTATAGATTATGAGACCACTTGGGTGAATGATAATGATTGAACGAACAGTGAATGCTTCAAACATTAGTTTATCACAACAAACTAGAAATACACTGGTTACAGAATTTAAAGGTGACTTTTTGTATAATTCATTAGAATATTGCTGTGTAGCTACTAATTATGTTACTTTTAAAGGTACATCATGCAAAATTATATTACTTAGCTAATTTTCCATTCTTGTCTGTAATTCATGATTTTCCTGTATAAAGGGGTTTCAAAAGTGTAATATAAAAACTATACCGTTTTTGCCAAGAAAATAATGATTAAAAGTTTGAAAAGTGGAGGTTATAATTCAAAAGAAGAAGTGATTTTAATTTTGAATGAAGAAGAATTTAGGAGTTACCTAAAACAAAAGAAAAAACCAGATAACACTATTAGTAGCTATATCAAGCGTGTGAAAACATTTGAAAGCTATTTAAATGCAAAAAATCCACCCAAGGAGCTGGACACAATCACTCGGGAGGATATTGAAGATTTCGCTTTTGTTTGGGGAAAAGAAAAAAAAATACACACTTATCTATACCTATGGGGAGTTCAATATTACTATCTATTTAAAGGAGTTTTAAATTTACATAAAACCGCTGATGAGATAAAAGAATGGGTACAATTAGAGAAATATAAGTTAGTGAATTTTGAAGATATTAACAAAGAATATGTAAAGATGCTTCGATCAATTGGAATAAGAACTGCCAAGGAAATGCTCGAACAAGGCCGAACTCCTACAGAGAGAACCAAGTTAGCAACCCAATCTGGTGTTCCACTTGATTATATTTTGGAACTAGTGAAATTATCAAATTTAGCACGCATAGGGGGCTTAAAAAAGAAGCGTGCACGTTTATTTTATGATGCAGGGTTGGATACCTTGGATAAGATTGCCAATTTAAATGTTAAGGATTTAATAGAAAAAATATCCGAATTTGTAAGAAAGATTGATTTTAAAGGGAGAACTTGCAGTTTATCTGAAGCAGAACATGCAATTTCGATGGCAAAATTCCTTAATCGAATAGTTGAATATTGAGCGTTTTTATTTATTCTGCATCCTAAGAGGGTAATAATTTAACGATTTTAATAAAATTATGCCATAAAACGGGCACAGATTTTTAGAAGAGAACTTTCTTGGTTTATCTTACATAAAAACGTTAAATACCATATTTTTATTTGGTTACAGTTCTTCTTCTTAGGATAGCATCATTGTGATGCCTATTGCCTTATAGCAAAAACTAGTACGTGCTTGTTCTTAACATATCACTAGAATGATTTGAGAAATACTTTGCTCTATTCTCTGCTTATTGTTTAACCTTAACTTGCTTTCAAAGGAGATAAAAGAGTACAAAAAGCCATAAATTTTCTTCTATATAATTGAGGTGAATTACCTATTATTCTGTATTCTATAGAGATTTCTTAAAGTACAAATTTGTCCAAGATGATAAGCATCATGATGAATCAAAGTTGAGATAATTTGTTTAGTTGGCCATAAATCATTCCAGTTTGTAGGAATCATTTCTTCTAACTGGTTATCAGTTAATTGTTGCAGACTATTCACTAATTTTAATTGAGTTTGTTTCAAATAGTCTATACATCTTGGCCACTCTGGACTTTGAAGTTCGCTCCAGTTCAGGATACCCTCTCTAAAAGCATATTCATCATACATTTCCTTACATTGAGCTAAATGAACAATTTTATATTCGATAGTAGAAAGAGGATCCAAATTTTGAGTTGATACCCAATTGTTCCCTTTTTCATTCCAATGTTTAATGGTATCCAATGTTCTAGAACGAGGAGAAGGCTTCCATTGAGCCTCATCCTTTTTTATGTCAATTAAAATTTGGAATAGTCCTTGAAATCCTCTTTCTAACTCCCAAATCATCAGTTGAATTATATTATTTTTCTTCATAATTGAATACTCTTTGTAAATATCAATATTATTTGATTACTGCATTATTTATGATTAACTACACCGCTAAATACTTTTTATTTCGAATTTTTTATTTAAATTCTACAAGTATTAAGTACATAAACACAAATATATAACAAGGTTTTTCCAAACTATAGTCAAAATTTAAAACTTTGGGTTAAATAATGCCATTAGCAAAAATTAAGAATGAAATTGAAATTGATTATATTTTCGAAAAACGAAATGAAAGTGAAGCTCCTGTTATTTTCTTAAATGGTTCGATTTTCAATTATCGACAATGGCTATCTACTTATTTACCAGCTTTTCGGTCTTTTAATCAGGATTCGTATAGTTATGTCTTATATGATTATCAAGGAATAGGTAAATCATCACCTAGAACAGAACAGTTCACTTTACAGGGGCTTGCAGATGAATTACTAGGATTACTTGACTATCTCAATATTGAAAAAGCTCATCTTTTTGGAGTTAGTAAAGGAACGATGGTTAGTCAAGTCTTTACTGGGTTATATCCAAATAGAGTAGTAACTGTTGCTGGATACGGTATTGTAAATCTTCTTAGCTCAGAAATTAAACAGGAAAAGAATCCTTTTTCTGAGCGATTAGAAGATCTTATGACTTTGGAAGATTTACTCTCTAAGCAAATCAATTCTAAAAATTATAAGCGAATAGTAAGAACAATATATGCACCTGCGATTTTCCAAAAAAACTACTCTCAATTAAGCTTACGAGAAAAAATTATTAGTTGGATTCTTGAAAGGAGAGTGCTATCATTGCTCGAAGGGACACCTATACGGACTCTTGAGCTCTTATTTCGATACTATGCTAAAGAGATAGAAAGAGAAGTTGATTTTTATGCTTCGTGTATTAATTCAATAGGGGAAAAAGCTGTATTATTGCTTAATGGAACCGAAGATATGATAACTCCAATTGAACTAGCAAGAGATCTAAAACCCCGGCTAAAGAACGCGGAGCTTATAGAATTTGAGGGGTTTGAACATATAAGTCCTAATATCAAAAAAAAACAGGCTAAAGCAATTATGCAAGAATATTC
>JBHLKC010000380.1:0-3347 GCA_048887065.1 Candidatus Hodarchaeota archaeon | reverse complement strand
ACATCAATTGAAAGTAGATGGAATTCTTGGAAAAGAGCAGGTGCACTGGTCACAGAAATGGAATGTTCAACACTTTTTGTAATTTGTCAGGTAAGAGGCTGGAGAGCAGGAGGAATCTTAGCAGCTATTGGAGACACGGAAAAAGGAGAGCTAATTATTGATCCTGAAAGAGGGCAGAAAGAGGCAATAGCAATAGCCATTGAGGGAACAGAGTTACTATTAAAAACCTAAATTAAGTTCTTTATATGACAGGCGTTCAAGTGAAATCTTTTATCCTTGGTGATTTTTTGCCTCAGTATTTTGGTAGCTCAGGTATACGTGGCTCCTTTAATAGGATAAATCCAGAATTTAGCATGATACTCGGAAAAGCCGTTGGGAAAGCATTAAAATCAACAAAACCAGCTTATATCACTTCTGATATTCGATTTACCTCAAATTTACTGAAATCTGCTTTTATGAGTGGCTATTCAAATAGTTCAGGTACAATAATAGATATTGGTTTAAGCCCAACACCCGTTCTGTCATATATTTCATCATTTAAAAAAACACTTGGAGTAATGGTAACTGCATCTCATAATCCACCCTCAAATAATGGGTTCAAATTTTTCTTGCATGGTAGTGAATGCGGAGAGGTTTTTGAAAAAATTGTTGAAAAAGAACTCCAATTAGAGCTCAGTTCTTCTGATTTTTCAACTTCAATAAGAATACCATGGAGAGATGTTGGTCAAAGCAGTTATGAAAATAATAGGCAATATATTGATGACTATATAAAATACCTTTTCAGTAAAGTCCAAATTAATAATCTTAACCGAAAAATCATCCTAGATTGTGCGAACAATGTTCAGAATCTAGTATCACCTTTTGCACTAAAGGAAATAGGCTTTAAGAATGTAATTTCGATAAATGATACTCTTGACGCATTTTTTCCAGGACGTCCAAGCGAACCTTCTTCTGGAAATCTTGATTTGCTTAAAAAGAAGGTAATTAAAGAAAACGCTGACATTGGTATAGCACATGATGGCGATGGGGATAGATTTGCAATAATTGATGAAAATGGGAATTTTGTGAGTTCAACATCGCTTATTTGTTTTTTTATAGATCATTTGGATTACTCTGATCCAAATAGAACAAAAATTATTTTAACTAGTGATTGTACAAACCAAGCAGTCGATCTTGTGGAAAAGAATGGTGGAACAGTGGTTATGACCCAAATAGGGAGAAATCGTGAATTCGTAAATGATGACGAAGTTCTTTTTCTAGCTGAACCAAATAAACTAATATATCCACACTTGGGGAAATGGATTGATGGTTTATTCCCAGTATTGAAGCTTTTAGAGATTTCAGGGTCAAAGCGGATTTCTGAGATTTTAGCACCGTATGAAAAAAGAAAAGTTCTTCGAAAAGCGTTTGAGATTTCAGAAGGAGATCGGATTCGCGTAAAAACACACATTGATCACCTTTCACAATTGTGGTCAGAGGAAATTGAAAAAATTTTATCTTTAGATGGTAAAAAGCTGAAATTAAAAGATGATTCAAGCGTTTTAATCAGATTTTCTGGTACCGAGCCCAAGGTGAAGTTCTATATCGAATCATCTTCAAGAAAAAAGAATGAAGACATTCTAAAACGAATTATAACAGAATTTGAGTTTGATACTTCAGGTATGGACTGTTAATTCCTCATCCTGTATAATTACATTAAATCATAATAATAAACACTTTCTCATAAAAAATAGGATAGGAACGATTATAGATGAGATAAACCTAGATATCTAGACACTTTGAGCAAAATTTGGGGTTAATTGAGAAAATGTCTAAGGTGTATAAACCAAGCTATTTAGAAGTAATTATTGGTCCAATGAAAAGCGGTAAAACTGAAGAGTTTATTCGCATTTTCAAGGAACTTGAGCATTCGGATTATGAGTGCGTTGCATTTAAACCTGCAGTTAATATCAGGGAAGAGGGAATAGCTTCACGCACTTTTAATATCAACCTCAAAGCTATTGTGATTGATGAAAATAAACCAGAATTAATATTTAATCATTTAAATGCAAAACCATATAAAATTATTGGAATTGATGAGGCCCAGTTTTTTAATAAAAGTCTAGTTGATATAATTGATACACTTCTGAAAGAAAGATATCACGTTATTGTTAGTGGTTTATTGCTCAGTTTTAGAGGAGAACCATTTGGCCCGATGCCTTGGATTGTAGGACGGGCGAATGAAATAACACGTCTTACTGCAATTTGTGACGTGCCTGGATGTAATCGAAGAGCAACAAGAACTCAAAGACTTATCAACGGAGAACCAGCTCTCTATTCTAGTCCGCTTGTATCGATCGAAGGTCAAACGAAGGTTGAAACATATGAAGCACGATGTGTGCTTCATCATGCTGTTCCAATTAATAAAACCAAAAACTCGGAGTGATATTTCAAAAGACTAACCAGTTATCTAAAACCTTTACAAGCGGAATTCTAATTGCAAAATAAGGGTTTTTTTTACTCAGAATAGATATGCTTTCAACACGGGAACAACTTCAATTCACAATAAGAGCGACAATTTTATCTCGGGTCTCTCCATTTCAGGCTTTAATATTTCGTTTTTATAATAAATTTTAAAATAGAGCTGAATATTTTTAATTTTCAATCATATTTGATAATTAAATTCTTTGATCATACCTATTAAATACGAAAAAGTCTCTACAAAGAAATATCATCATTTATAAAAACTTAGAATTTATGTCGAAAGAATTAAAAGAGAAGAACTATTCTAGAAAACTAATTTCTTTTGGGAGATAACCCAATAGAAATCTTTGTTTCAAACCTTCTCATGAAGGAATTCAAAGAAATATACCAAAAAATTCATCTAATGGAGATAAATGGAACTTGAAAAAATCTAGAGTATTTATAATTGCAATCATCTTGTTGTTGCCACTTATCAGCCTATCGAATGCACCTGCAACACAAGATGTTATCCCGGCAAAAATTCAAACCTTAGGAGCTACAAACGCAGTGAAGAAGGTAGCTGTAATTTTTGCTACAGGTGGTCTTGGCGATAAATCATTTAATGATGCTGGTATGCGAGGAGTACAACAAGCCAAAGATGAATTCGGTGCTGATCTTGTAGTTAGTTATGTTGAACCAAAAGATATGGCAGAATTCAAAACTTATCAAAAAGATTTTGCTGAAACTTCAGTACCATACGACCTCATCATTTGTATTGGTTTCTTACAGCTAGATTCGCTTAATGAATCCTCTGTAACATATCCAAACCAAAAATGGGTTCTTATTGACGAGAATATCACTAGATCGAACGTTAAAAGCTACATGTACCATGAACACCAAGCAGG
>JBHLKC010000379.1:0-3348 GCA_048887065.1 Candidatus Hodarchaeota archaeon | reverse complement strand
AAGTTCCACGTTCTCCCCTGAAAACCTAGAATAGAAAGCTTGTCGATCCAGAATTATTGATTCAGTATATTCTTGACGCGAGGATGGAGGGTAAAAATACTTTGGTCCTATCCTGAGAGTCCCTGTGTGAAAAAATAAGAGATTGGGAACCTGATCCAAATTTTGTCCTGCTAAGATGTCTTCAAAATGATCAAAAAAACCATCTGGACCGCCAATAACACCGTAATCGGGTCGAAGATGTTTCATTAATTTTTCCGGCATAATAGAAAAAGCGAATCCCCCAATAACAATGGGTACATCAGTCAATTTTCGAAGAGTTTGAATCAATCGTTTTGTGGCTTCGATTGGATAATAAGAGGGCGGTCCCTGTGGTTGAGAAACAATGGGTTGGTTGTAGGTATTGTTCATAGGCTGATTACGGTAATCATTCACATCCACAGCGTCTGTGTTTCTCAGGGTAATTAGTATCATATCAAAAGGCTTTTTTTGAAATAATTTCTGGAGATACGCCTCCCATTGGTTTTCTGAAATCCCATACATATCCTTAGGGACAGTATGAATACCATATCTGGCTGCAATTTCTGACACTTGCACAAAAGCATAAGGATACGTTAAAGCAGTCTTGAGATTGCATGCATTAAGTAAAAGGATCATTCTTTGAGGACGCATACTCTAACCTCAAAAACGAAATAATACTTGATCAAATCAACAATTTATAGTTCTTGATAAATTTGTTCCTTAAGGTAAAAGAGCGAATTGAGGATGCAAACATCCTGATCAAACAATAATTTTTTTTACCTACAAAACGTCATTCGACTTCTCACTAGATATCCGTTATTAAACGTCGTCAATGGCTGGATTAACACTAATAATTCATCCACATTACGAAACAGGTCATTCTAAAGGCTGAATAGTAATTTGTTTGGATTGAATTGTAATAGGAATTTGGTTGACCTAAGAGTATATTCAAGCTTTCTTCTTCCCTAAAAGTAAGCAGTAGATCAAATTAATGATTATAAGTGAATAAACAATTCCAACAAAGGTAAATTTAATTATAGGGACAAAGGGTAAAATAGACAAAATGAAACGAGGATATGAGTCAGGAAATGCTATTAAAATCAACGTTAATGTGTTTTCCAGCGCATCAGCTCCTCTAGATAAGAAAACTGTGATAAATCCCGCAAATGGAAGTATTATAGTACCATTTTCTTTTATTTTTTTCCCTAATAATACAAATATTGCAGTATTTCCTAGCAATCCCGAAATAAGAAAAATATAATCCCCTAGGTATTGTAAATATATCATTGGTTTCACTTCTTGCCATTCACTGAGAATAGTCACTACTTCTTCTGAAGTAGTAGCCTGTTGAAGATCTGATGTTGAATAACCAGTTTCAGATATAACAGTGGAGGTGGGAATAAAAATAAACAGAATAATTAAGAAAAAAACTGTATAAGCAATGACTACTAAACCTAATATTTGTTTAGTTGGCTGATCGGTCAATTTTAAATAAAAACCTTTCATATTTCACGTGTTAGTAGGATCTATTAAATAGGTTAAGAAACCTTAAGGATGTAATAAAGAGCCCCAAGGATAGGCATTAGTCCTAAAACAAAAATATAGTGTGGGACGTCAATTGAATTGTTCAGTGAATGTATATAGATAGTGATAGGAGTTATCAACGTAAATAAAAGAAAATCTATAGTCATAACACGGACGAATAGATATTTCTGGAATGCATCTATGTATCTTTGAAGATTTCCCAGAAGTAGTCCCAAAATAAATAACCCCACTGTAAAAATGACTAAGGTAATTCCCCAAAAATTGGAATCGAATAATTGTTGTAATCTGTTTTGTTGTTTCTTTGCTTTCTTACTCTCTCTTACTAAGATATAGACACTCAGGGCATATGCACCCGTGAAAAAAGAAGCAAGAATAAATGGCCAGGCTGGTATCCTTTTTTCTCTTCCATCTCCATATAAGAGGGATGCTTGCACAGCTGGCCAAATTCCCATCAAATAAAAGACTATGATTAGGAGGGGTTCAAGAGTAGTATATTGAAGGAAAATTAGATTGTTTATTAATAGAATCTCCTCCTCCGATGGTAACTGAAAAGTTAAGATTATTATTACAATACTTGCCAATAATAAGGATAATACCAATAATTTCAGTTTTGTTTGATTTTTTAATTCGTTGGCTAGTGTGTTCATTTAATATCCCTAATTTTACACTGTCTGCAACTTTTCCAATTCCTATTCATGAGTTTATCATAAATATTATTTTTTTACACTGAAATTGGCCGTCTTATTTAATCATTAAAGACTAATGCAGAGTCTCGGAGACATATTTAAAGATGTAATTTTGTGATTTAAATCAACTAGAGGAGAGCTCATCTGTCTTATCAAATAAGACGTATCGTCTATGGCTGGACCACTCACAAGTAAATAACTCTTCTTTTTATTCATGAACCATTTATACAATCCTATATAAAAAAGAATTGATACTAAACCAGTGAGAACCATACCTACATTATAAAAAGTCGCACCATTGGGATTATCATAGAATTCACCCAGTTCACTCAAGTTATTACTGATAGGATTAAAGCTGCTTGGAAAGAAAGAGAAAGATATAATGTAAATATACAATAAATTGCTATACCAATAAATCCTACAATACTAACTTTTAGCCGCCTTGATAGGTTGAAATTAAAACGTTGAGGTCTTTCTAACAAGCTAAAATCACCAGTTATCTGGAATAAATATTATTTCTTCTTAGAATCAACTCTTATAAATAAATACCTTTAAGGGCAATTAATATAATCTCAATCCCGAATGATTTGGCCAAGAATGAAGATTTCTGAGATTAATAAACTTTCTTCGTAATGAGAGGTCCTAAAAAGCTGGTTTAGATCCCAAAAGTATATACCAGGTACATATCTGTAACAGGTAGAATATGTGACAGGCTTCTAGAAAGTTATTTGTACAAATCTCCACTTAAATATTTGAGACCAGAATCTACTAGCAATGTGACTACAGTTGCATTAAGATTTAATCGTTTCGCTATTTTGATAGCTGCAGCGACATTTGCTCCTGACGAAATTCCCGCAAAAAGGCCTTCTTCTCTTACTAATCGTCTAGCCATTTCTTTTGCTTCAATGGTTGAAATTGATATTATATCATCAACAATGCCTGGGTTCCATAAAGGTGGAGTAAATCCTATTCCAATTCCTCCAATACCATGAGAACCACTCCTACCCTCTGATAATACAGGGGACTCTGCAGGTTCTACAGCGTAGATTTTTATATTTGGTTTATACTTTTTCAAAATAGTAGCAGTTCCACGAAATGA
>JBHLKC010000378.1:0-3367 GCA_048887065.1 Candidatus Hodarchaeota archaeon | reverse complement strand
ACTATAAAAACTTCTACGTCTCTCAACTTCTTCTTAGGATATAATTTTATACCTAATTTTGTAATAATCCCTGTCGTACCGAACCAACCTAGAAATAATCCAGCTAAATCGGGTAATGGGGCAATAGCAAACCAATAGGGACTTACAGATCCTGAACCAATTTTGCATACCTCGCTATTTGGTAGCACAACTTCTAATCCAGTCACCATATCAGAATTAAAACCGTATTGTTGACTTAGACGCCCTTGTCCATGGATCACGATATTCCCAACCACAGTTGCAGCAGGGGGTGCGTCTGGCATTGAAAAACGTAATTTAGGATGATTTTTCTCTAGATATGCTTTTAATTTGCCTGTAGTTACCCCAGCCTCAATAATTACATAACAACTCTTATCATTTACTTCTAATATTTTATCCATCCTTATCAAATCTAAAATAATTCCTCCGCGATGAGGAATGGTTAAACCAGATAAGCTGAGAGCCCCTCCTGTCACTACAATTGGTATTTTTTTCGTATTTGAGAGTTTAACAATCTTTTCAACTTCTTCAGGTGTTTTTGGTAAGACTACGAAATTTGGCTCATGTGGATCCATCATTCCTGAATCTTGGGAGTAAATGTATAATTCTTCTTTCTGATTTGAAACATATTCTTCTCCTACAATATCAACTAAAGAATTGTAAATTGACTCCATAATGTCACTTTCCTAACTTCTTCTCTCCTATGGCAATTTGACATAGCTCATGCATCATTAAAGGGTGAATCTCCCTCTTTGTAACAACCTCAGACAAGGAACTATAACACATAGGACAATTGAAAACGCAATATTTAGCCCCTGCTTTAACCATATCCTCTACATTATTCCTCTGATTATTCATAAAAAGGTCATATTTTTGTTGAAGACGGATTACTGAAGCACAACACAGTGAATTTTCACCCGTATATTCTCTAGAAACCCTTTCTACTCCAACTAATTTGAAAATATCATCGACATAATGTTCCAACTTTGGAATTAAACGGGATGAACATGGTCGTTGATAAGCGACTTTTAAATTCAATGGTGTTATTTGATCTTCAAATTGTCTCAATTTAGAATAAAGATATTCGAAAAGATGAACTGGTTTGAATGGTATCGTAATACCATATGCTGATGCGTAAGTAGTAAATGTTGAATAGCATTCATCGTGAAAACAAACCAGTTCTCTAAATTCATGATTTCCTATATATTCAATTACCTTTACTAATCTTTCTCGAGTTATCGATGGTTTTCCAAGATGTAAATAGACCAACTGGCAGAAAAAATATCGACCAATGATAATGGATAACTCATTGAATAGCTTACTTTCATTAACAGCTGGTATATAATCTGGGAAGACGCAGAGTGAAATAGCAGGTTCAGTAGCACCGTAGAATTGTGGGATATCTTTTCTTGTTGGTTCTGTCATATTAATCCATTGTGTTGTTAGAGGTTTAGGGGTTGGTAGCATATCAAGTTGTTCCTGAAGGTCGGTTATCAAAAAGAACGGATGGTTCCCTCGAGTGCAATACTCCTCACAAGCATAGCACGTTGTACATTCATGCAATACAAAGGAATCTTTCCCTTTTATCATTTTCAAGATTTCTGACCGCGCTTTTTCTTGATCAATATCTAAATACTGACATTTAACCAAGCAGTTATAAGTCGGACAGGTTAAACAGAGTTGTTTATCAAATTCTAGAACACCCATTTCTGAACACATCCTCTTAAAAATAATTATTAGGTAAAAAAAATATTATTTTTTCATATTTTTTATTATCGTGGCAAATAAGTTCTATTATTCTTTTTATGACGTTTTTGCGATGATTTTTTTTTCCTCCTTACTGATATATTTAAGATTTCCTAGAAAAAAGGCCTGAAAAACCCCTGATTTGGCACAAAAATTTGAACATATTGAAGAGTAGAAATAAGAGATTTTAGTGAATTAACTTCGATAGTTAAAATGAAGACGTTGGATTTGTTAGATGAACTGGGAGTTTCTAGAGGGAAATAATTTATCACAACCAATCTATTTCAGATACTTCCATTATCCTACTACTTTCTTTGCTCAAGAAATTCACTGAATGATAAACTTTGGTGAAATTAGCCTCAAAATATGATTTTTTAATCATTGTCGGTCTCTTTTATTATCATAATGATAAGATCTAAAGTCTAAAATATTTAAGAAATCATGTAACCAGAGAAAAAACAAGAGAATTTTAGATCGATAACGAATAGCAAATTTGATGAGGAGATGTAATATGCCTGTTGTTCATGTCCATATTTGGAAAGGGTTCTCTGAAGAGAGAATTAAGGAAATAATTGAAGGTATTACGAAAGTGTTTGTGAAAACTGGCATTCCCGCTCAAGCAGTCGAAGTCATTATTCACGAAATCCCTAAAGCTCATTGGGGTATTGACGGGAAACCTGCAACCGAATCTCGAAAGGATTCAAAACCACCAATCTAGTTCAATCAGAATTGAAAATAATGGGTGATTGGACATTTAATACCGACCAAAGTTCTTTACAAGTGTTAATTTAACCTTTTACGGTGTAAATTCAAAGTTTTATTGCAGACTTGATCAGACACATAAATATGTTATAACAATGACATCCAAAAAAAGCGTTTTTGTAAATGTAGTAAAGCGTAATCCTTTTCTAATATTGATCCAGGTTTATACATATCCTAGTAAATACTCTTCTAATCTAAACCAGTTTTTTGAGAAGTCTTCTTGTGAGTGGTGTTTGATTAAACAATATCAACCAGAGAAATGAACTCCATCTCTTGATTTTTTTTACTAGGTATAAAACCTAGATTTCAAGATGGTTTGGTGGAGCTGATGTAAAGTGTTAATTTAATTTCTTGGGTAGATTTTTTGTTTACAGTACTGCTGATTCATCAATCATTTGTCCAATTTTTCTATCTTAAAACATACTGGTCGTATTCCATCAGGACACGTTGCATAAATTGTATTCTTTCCTGTCCAATCTGGATAACCACCACAATTTCTTAACATCCACAACCCATTAAAAATTCCATACCAAGCATGTGGACAAAATCCCTTTGGTACAGTAAGCATTTCATCAACTATGAAAACTTGATTTTCTTCGACAAATCCGCATTTCTCAATTGGGTCTCCTGATTCTCGAATAAAATCTTTTCCAATAACATCTTTTGGCTCAAATACTTTAACAACAGTGATCCTATAACTTGTCATATAGCACCTACTCCTAATTGATTCCAAAACTCATTCTCTAAAAAATTTCATTTAATTCTTTTAGGAGATAAGAAAAGTTGTATTAATATATCCATTCAATTTGGCAAACTTTTTTTGGTTTTAACCCAGCTTATT
>JBHLKC010000377.1:0-3370 GCA_048887065.1 Candidatus Hodarchaeota archaeon | reverse complement strand
TGACGTCGGTAGAAAGAACTTTGCGAACAAAAAGTGCATTTATGTGTACAACCCCGTGAAGCTTCTAATATAATATAGGGGGCATCACTCATCATTTTAAAATGGTATTTTTTCATGTTAGGTACAAGATGATATGCTGGATAAGGTAAATGGTCAAGCTCACCACTTGTTAAAGGGGGATTATCAGGTGTTCGCTTAAAAACGCCGTTATCTTGAAATGCAATACCATTAACTCGATTTAATCCCTCTTTAATCCATCCCAGGGATAGAAAATGTTTTAACAGGTCAACTAGAGCCTTCTCACCCTCGTAACGTATAATCACATCAATTTGAGGATATTCCTTTAGTGATACCTCATCAAGCATTGTAAAATGAGATCCGCCAGTAATTGTTATTATTTCGGGATCAATGCGTTTTACAAGATCTAAAGTTCGAACTGTTTTATAGACATTTGTAGTAGCATGACTTCCAGAGCCCACAATATCAGGTTTTTCTTTTTTGATTCTCTCTTTAAGTCCTATCCAGTCGAGATCCTCAGCTTGGCAATCGATTACTTTCACTGTTATATCATCAGGCAATTCCTTCTCCACAACAGCTCCAAGAAGAAGTAGATTATAGGGGGGTGGTAAATAGTCACCCATGACAAACCAGAATTGTTTGGGGGGCTCAATAAGCAGAAGTTTCATGAGAAGCAGATTTTGAATTAGAATGTTAAATAATTTCTTAAATTTAGTCTTTATTACAATTAAAAAGATGATAGTAATCAGAGAGCATTATAGAATTAGCTACAGAGGCAATTATCTATTGATTATTCAGTTTAGATACCAAATAATAGTTTAACCATGGACAACCAATCGGGTTAAATTCTTGTCCGATACCACATCTTAGTAAATGGTCACAAATCATGCAGGGAGTATCCCATGGCTCGGATAAATCAGGATAATTTTCAATTGTAAGTAGTTCTTCCATTGACAAACTATTTTCCTCAAAAATATCAATTCTTGGAATGATTATTTGTATTACGCTTTATTTTCTGAATTTAGAACATCACTCATAACTGATTTTCTAATCAGAGTGTCTTTTGGAGTATTTCGCTTTTGTGGATAATCTACAGTATAATGGACACCACGACTTTCCTTTCGGTGATAAGCGGATTCTACAATCATTTGAGCTACATCTGCTAAGTTCCTGAGTTCAATCAAGTCAGATGTTATTTTGAAATCCCAGTAATACCGATTTATTTCGTCTTGAAGCATTCTAATGCGTCTTAGGGCTCTCCGAAGACGTTTATCAGAACGTACTATCCCTACGTAATTAGACATAAGAAGACGGAGCTCCATCCAATTTTGGCTCACAACAACAGATTCATCACTATCTACAGCATTTCCAGAGTGCCAAAGAGAAAAGGAACTTATAGGCTTATTTTTTTCAATAATTCTTTTACATACCTGAGCTGCATTATGTCCCATGACTGTAGCTTCTAATAAGGAATTAGAAGCCAAGCGATTAGCGCCATGAAGCCCCGTACATCCTGTCTCACCTATAGCTAGAAGGCCAGGAATATCTGTAACCCCTGATATTGTAGCTCGTACTCCACCTATTGCGTAATGTGCAGCAGGTACAATTGGGATTGGTTCTTTTGTAATATCAATCCCAAGTGATAAACATTTATCATAAATTCCAGGAAAACGTTTTTTAATGAAATCAGAATCTTTAAATGAAATATCCAAGAATAAATGATCCAAACCTGTACGTTTTAATTCAGCATCGATAGCTCTAGCTACAATATCGCGAGGGGCTAATTCCAAACGTGAATCATACCTATTCATGAATTGGTTACCATCTTGGTCAACTAAGACTGCACCCTCACCGCGAAGAGCCTCTGAAATCAAGAATGATTTTGCATAAGGATGATATAGTAAGGTAGGGTGAAATTGTACGAATTCCATATTTTTAATTGTAGCTCCCGCACGATAAGCCATTGCTATTCCGTCACCGCTTGATACATCAGGGTTACTTGTGTACAAGAAAGATTTTCCTAAACCTCCAGTAGCTAGGACCGTTACTCGTGCAGAGAAATTTTTTACAATATCTTGTTGTTTGTCTAGCACATATGCACCTAAACAGCGACCTGCTCGTATTTTCAGATTGATAGCAATATGTTGTTCAGATATAGTTATTTGCGGATCTTGTTTTACTGCAATAGAGAGAACTCTTTGAATTTCAGCTCCAGTAATATCTTTTGCATGAGCTATTCGTCTCTTTGAATGACCAGCTTCCAACCCAAGATCAAAATCATTATTCTCAGTTTTTGAAAACTCAACACCCCATGAAGCTAGCTCTTGTACTCGTTCTGGACCAGAAGAAACGATTTGTTTTACAACTTCTGGATGACATAATCCATCTCCCACCTTAAGAGTATCATTAATATGCACTTGGAAAGAGTCTTGATTAGATAGAACTGCAGCTATCCCCGCTTGGGCAAGGGCTGTTGCACAATCTAATACCGTAGTCTTTGTTAGTACTATTACCTCACCAAATTTTGCTACTTTTAAAGCTAAAGACAATCCAGCAAGGCCAGATCCGATGATCAATACGTCACATTTCACTTCTGTGCTATTAACATCCACTTGAGCCTTCTCCTGTCTGGGAAAAGTGTAAAAATATTATAGGGCTTAAAGATTATGGAATCATCATTCAAAATAACAGAATATAGAAAGAATACAATAAAACTCTTTTTTTTACCTGAAATCTATAAAAAAGGGCCTGTTTCCAAAAAATACCAATTTCAAAAATTTGTACAAGCGTTTTAGTTAGAAGATTTTTTTAATTTTTCTCAAATTCCCTCTAATCATGGTAAATTATGCAATATTAGGATTAGGATTAATGGGTTCGGCTATTTGCTTCGATTTACTGACTCATGATCCATCAAGTAAGGTTTTTGGGTTTGATATTGATTCAAACCAACGAAAGTCTTTAACTGAAAAATTTGCTAGTTTTAACAATCGGTTTAAGGCTCTACCTTTAACATTAGAATTGACTGATGAAATCGAAAACCATGAGTTAATAGAAACTTTTCGTGAAAACAGAATTGCGGTTACTTTTGGCGCAATTGATTATAAATATAACGTCTTTCTCTCTAGACTCTGTATTAAAGCAGGATGTAATTATGTTGACCTTGGAGGTAATCCAGCTATTGTTTCCTCACAAAAAGCTCTTCATCCTGATGCAAAAAAGACAGGTATAACAATTATTCCTGACCTCGGCTTAGCACCTGGAATGGTTAATATCATAGCTGCATATGGAATGAGTAAATTTGATGAGCTCCATGAATGCCACCTTAGAGTGGGAGGTTTACCTCAAAAGCCAA
>JBHLKC010000376.1:0-3374 GCA_048887065.1 Candidatus Hodarchaeota archaeon | reverse complement strand
GGAATGAGGCGCCAAAAATCATCGAAAAAATCCAATATTTCATTGAAACCCACCTAAAGGAAAGAGAAGCGGATGGTGTCTTAATATGGTTTTCTGGGTATATTGATTCAACAATTATTACTAAATTGTCACTTGAAGCCATAGGAACCGAAAAAGTGAAGCTTTTTTTGAGAGATGATAAATTTACTGATGGTTACGAAGATATCCTTTCGAATTCCATTGAATTCCTTGGAATTGATGAAGATTCTATTGAGAAATGTGATGTAGAGCAAATTATTCGAAAATTTGGTGCAGATGAAATTATTCGTGGATCTATTCGTGAAATTCCTTCCCTATATGGTCCCTTTAGCTATTCTTTATTGAAAAGTACAGCAAAAAACGAAATTGAGGGAAAAACATATGGAATGGTCGGTAAAGCATCCTCAGGAAGGGAAGAATTAATCCATAAGATCATTGCCAATAATAAATTAAGGTCCCGTGTTCAAATGGCTCATTCATATCTCATAGCTGAAATCGAAAATCGATTACTTGTAGGAACAATTAATAAAACTGAATTACTGACCGGCTTGTTTACAAAATGGGGACGTGGCCATTGTACTGATTTAATGCCCCTTGGGAATCTTTTTCGTTCACAGATTTTACAACTAGCAGACTATCTCAAAGTTCCTGAATCTATTAGCGATTTAGCTAAAGCTGATCTTCTTCCTGGCATTGATAACAAATATTTGTATTTCTTCGATCTTTCTGCGTTTGATGTTGATCGAATCCTATTTAGATTAGAATCAGGGAATTCAATTACTGAAATAAGTAATGAAACTGGGCTGCCAATTGATAAAATCGAAAAAGTTAATTTTTTCTTCTGTTCCTCTGCTTATACTAGAGCTGCACCATTAATTCCGAAGGTATGATATATGTAAAGCTATTGCAGCGAAGTTAAATACGAAAAAATGCTAAGAAACAAAGAAGTTAAGAAGATAATCGACTAAAGGGTTATTTCTTATTATTTCAACTTCATCTTGAACTACAAAAGAGATTGGCCTCTTATGAACAATTCTCCCTCTAGGTGGTCTGGGGATTTTATTTACAACCATGACAATTTTGGTTAGATCATCCATAGGCATTGAATATAGAGACCTTAACTCTCGTTTAGTAAGCTCTGTATCAATTACAAGAATATCATAAGAACTAGGATCCTTCCATGTTTCAATGATTTTTTGTAGCGATGTGAAAGTAGGACAATGAATCGGAAATAACTTTCGTGGCAAAAAGATTTGGTATAATCTTTCATATGACTTTTTACTATTACAGAGTACTAACAGTTTTTTTGGCTCTTGTTGGGCAATTTTCGATCGTAAATCTTTTAGCAACTTATGTATCACATCTAAAACTTTTGCCTCTAAAAGAGCATCTTCAATTAGATTTGGTGTTACATCTTCTAAACCTGAAATCACTTTCAAGGATTCTTCTAAGCCCTCTTCTGAAGAATCAGCAAATAATTGCACTCCTTTCCAATGTAACAAATCAGCAGGTAAAATTCCAGAAATCACTTGATTAAATAGATTCTGAAACTGCCCTCGTTTTATATCTTCAAGGAGTGCTTGATCCTGAATAAAGGCCTTAATCTCTTTGTTAAACGGTTCCTGTATGTCTTCCCAATTATAGGCAAGGTTGTTCATTAAGCCTTGGTATTCTTCCAAGAATTTTTGGCCAATAAACTGCAACATGAGTTTTGTAGAAAATGAATCGAGAGCTTCATTCCCCCCTCCAGCTAGAATAGTTGCTACAATAATATCACCCAGACTTTCGAGATGAAGTTCATCACCTCCCATCTTGAGATAATCAAGAGACTTATGCTCGACACTAAGGGATTCAGCAAAATTTGATAGGCCAGCTACAAGACCAGAAAAAAGTACACTATCTATTTGGTAATCCGAAAACGGTGCTCGATAATGATAATAACAAATACCAACACTAGAAATAATCCACAGATTCTTAATGATCATTTTTATCCTCAATTGTTGGTATTGTTACTTTTATCTTATTATTATAAGAAAATAATTACCTGTTTCATTAACCAATTAAGTCGATTAACTTGTTTATATATTAAAGTTAGTTTATATATTGAAAATCCAAAGACTAAATTTCGGGAAATATTGGAAACCTATTTCATATTTTTTCACATCTATTTTAGAATCTTTTTTTTAAAATATGGAGTGACCTGTTTTCCATCCGTCTCAAATGGATTTAGCTGAGGCGATCAATTGGTTCATGTCTCGTCTTATAAGCCCAATCTATCGCCTTGGGATAAAGCTTGAGAGCTTGTTAATATGAGAAGGATGCCTGTTTTACAGCTTAATCCTCCCGCTTTAACTTGAAATAGGGGCTAATCAAGGTTTAAAAAGACAATGAAATAATATTATCATAACCGACCAAGATGGCGTCTTAAAACAACGGGTGAAACTCCTGCTGTTCGCATCCGTCTTTAAGGTTTTTTGAAAACCTTAGGGAGATGGTCAGGTCAGCAAACACAATTGTTTTTAGACATGCTCCGAGTTTGGAGTATCCAACTCACCTGTAGGTCGGTAAATGAGAATGCAAGTACTCCCAAAGACTTACGTTAATGGGATAGTGGCGATGGGTTTTCGCCTGCATGATGGAGCGTAGCTACGGTAACGAACTATGTGATGACCTCTTGTAAATACCAATGAACCCAAAAATTCATTTGTAATAACCTTGCCATAATAATAATACAATAAAAGGAGGTCTCTACTTGTAAAATCAAAGTGAATCAAGACACAATGCATCCTAAGATGGGTTTAATTATGTCACAAACAGAAAAAATTCCTTATTTTATAGATAAAACCAAAGCACCCAAAATATTACAAATAGAAGGCTTGGAAACAACTATTCTTACTGGATTACATGGGGAAAAGATGATGATGGCTCTTAATGCCACTTTACCAGGTTATACTGTACCAAAACACTCTCATCCTCACGAACAGGTCGGGATAGTGTATAATGGAAAGGCAAAACTTAGAATTGGTGATAAAGAACAGATAGTGGAAAAAGGTGATTTTTATTGCATTCCTGCCAATATATCTCACAGTGATACCTGTATTGGTGATGAACCTTTTGTTATGCTTGATATATTTTATCCAATTCGTGAGGATTTCATTATAAAATTAAGAAATGCAAAGTAACACTTTTTATTTGACCATTAGATTGCATTATCAATAATTTAATGTAATTTTTGACCCACTTTACATTTACTCTTAGAACGAGAATTACATCCAATCTTAACCTAATTACATGAATTTTTTTAATTCTATCTGAAGGAAATTTGTAAAATGATTAGTGGATTTTTTAAATAAGGC
>JBHLKC010000375.1:0-3377 GCA_048887065.1 Candidatus Hodarchaeota archaeon | reverse complement strand
TTAATAGATACTGAATCATCTAAAATCCCCTCACGTAATATATCCAAAATTTCACTTCGAACTTCTTGATTCATAATAGAAAAGAACGATTCATCCATAAATCGTATAGTAGGGACATCCCTCCAAAAATCAAATAACAATCGACGGTTCTTGGCCTCATTCTGGTTTTTAATTGAATTTGAGTTCATGTCTCATCCATTACATTCTAACGATAACTGAATATTTATATTTTTTTATTGAAATGTATTATAATCATAAATTTTCATTTAAATTCAAATTAATCAAATTTATTGCAATAAAATACTTAGTAAATGAAGTAATTAAGAGATTCTAATAAAAAAAAGAATTAGATTAGCTTATTATCAATATAAATCAGAAAGATATGTGATTTAATTTTTTTATTAGAAATTTTAATATTTGGTCATATATTAAACTTAATAAAGGATGATCATTCTGTCGTAAACTAAATAGTACAACATTCAGTTAATGACCGAATATTAAAAAGAAGGGATATCTAATGGCAAAACCAAAGAATGTTAATTTGAATAATTATAAAGCTATATTTTCATCAGGAAAACAACAATTACAGAATATAGTGCGGAAAATTAGTTTATCAAGGAAAAAGGAACGATCTACAGATAATCGTGGGACTTTTGACCCAATGTCAACGCGATATAAAATACCTATAGGTAGACTCCGTTTACCTAAGTAAAGGATGCATTTCAAGGATCTTCGTCTTTCATAGATAGCAGAAACTCATTACTAGTTTTCACAAAAACTCGCAACGACTATTGCCTAATACTTCATATAGAGCTGTAACTAAACTTCGTGATCTACATCGAAATGGATGTACTATTCCTCTCGTGTATCCTCGTAGATCTGATCCTGAGGGTATTCTACAAACACTCGGCGACGTTGTATAACTATTTTCTTCGAATTTACTGCCAAATGGGTAATTTAGATTAAAATTCAAAGAAGAGGAATGCAGAACTAATCCTATTCAGCGAGGATCTGTATTAGGGTTAAGAGAGTAATAAACCCTAAGACTACTCCAAGTATTAGGAAAAATATCGGAATTATCCCAAAGTAGCCGAAGGGTATTATGTGTTCAGTCAATAATGTAGCGATAAACCCAAACGGGCTTCCTGTAAAGATCAATGAAACTGCAATACTGGAACTGAGAGTAATCGCAGTTAACGCGGCATACAACTTGAGCCTATCCTTACCTTGACAGGAAGGAGAGCAATAACCTCTTCTTAGGGCTCTTTGTAGGGCTGTTGCCCCTCTCCTATACAATTCCCTTACCTTTGTAACTTCTTTTCCACAACGCTTACAGATTATTCGATCAAAGATCATGTCAATCTCAAACTTATGATTATCCTTAATCCGCACTCGGCCAAAAAATCCTGTATTTCCCTAGATATTCAAGTAAATATAATTTTCGTATGTTTATGAAAGAAAGGATCAAGCTCGTGATAGAATTTTCTAAGAAATTGTATCTTTAGAAATTCATTTCATTATCACTTCTTCACCAGCCTTCACACTTAGTGTCGCATTTCTAGTCTTTGGATGGCTTTTATTAGTAAAAAGACGTTATGATCCGAAATAAACAAAGCAACAATACTCAAAGTTGATGAAATAGTTCCTGATTTGTGTTAGATATGGGATCTAAAATATCCTATAGGAAAAAAAAAATTCCTTTCAATTATGATCCTAAAAAACCAAAACGGTCCTCACTAACTAAATCCACCGTTTCAATATCAATATAGCCTAATACTTCATATAAAGCTGTTCGACTTCAGGACGAGACAAGACAACCAGCGCTTCAATAGCAAAAACAGTACCAAAAGGAAAATTGAGGAGATTCAAGGCAGCAATGACCATGGTTCCAATACGACCCGAATTCTCATACTGAAGCAATTTTTTACCACTGAGGATCGAGACAAAAGCATACACGAAGCATATGACACCAATGCCACCGAGTAACACAGCGAGGAAAGGTATCAATTCAGGAGGAACAGAATTCTCAGTTTCCAACCAAGTATTGTATGAACTTATCTTTAAGGGGTGAATGGCTACCTAAGACACATGTTTTTAGTATGTAGCGATTAATTGGTTTTGATTTCCCCATAACTCTGCCTCTTTTGAACCTGAACTCTCAGATAAGATAAATCATATCCTACGGAATTATAGGGTTCAGAGCTTAGGAGTTTTTTCAATAAATGCCCCAAATATTTATTTTCTTAAGCCCTCACAGCATATTTCCTGCAAATATCCTTTTTGAATAGTGGTTTGGTTTAGATTATATTTTCCACAATTTTTTCCACTAAGGAAAGTTATTTATATTGTAAATTATTGTATTATAGATAGTTATATAGATTATTAAAATAATGAGGTTTCAATTTGACTACTCTTGATCGATGGGAATCTGGTTATCGAAAAGGATTTGCTAAGCCAACTATACTTCAAATACTTATGGATGAAGGAGAAAGCTATCCTTACAAATTAACAAAACAAATTCCTAAGCGAACTCAGGGAATGTTAACAATGGCGTCTTCTAACATCTATCCCATACTTAAAGACCTGAAAGATGAAGGATTAATTCAAATAATAGAAGAAAAAGAACGGAAAGTTATGTATGGACTCACAAAAGAGGGTCAGACTTTTCTAACGGAATTACAAGGATCGTTAACTAAGTTTCTTATCGTTATGCTGGAAAATTTTAGTAATGAGAAAAGAGGATGAAATGAAATGAATAACAGGTCATTTTTAATAGATTCGTATATACAAAAAATTGATGATTGGCTTCCTTATCCTAGAACAAAAAAAGAACTAGTATTAGAAAGATTAAAGGCGGAAATAGCAGAAGCAATTCAAGACACAGAGCAAGAAGATCCTGTACAAGTATTTGGTAACCCCTATCAAGTTGCTAAAGACGTCAGTTCGGGTCAGGACTGGGACATGGAGCGATCTAGCTATTCCGATAGAGCCATGGCATTCGTGATTGATACTATTATACAAACAATTGGAATTGTAGCAGGTGTCTTAATTTGGTCGAGAACTATGTTCACTCCTCTTTATAATACAGCAAAACTAACACTGATTCTTATATCATTATTCATCTTTCTAATTCCATATGTACTAGTTTGGACTGTAGGCTATTTTATACTCTTTGAAAAAGTTACAAGTAAAACACCTGGGAAAGCTTTGCTAGGATTAACTGTATGTGATGTATCTGGAGTTCGAATAACCTGGTCACAAGCAATCATACGTAATTTAACCAAAGTTGATTCTCTTATACTGCTAATTGAAGTTATTATCGGAATTGTTCAGAAAACTGATTTTCAAAGACCCTTGGATATCGTAGCTAACACTAT
>JBHLKC010000374.1:0-3401 GCA_048887065.1 Candidatus Hodarchaeota archaeon | reverse complement strand
TTGAAAAAAAAGAGAGGGAGAGAAAAGAAATGTCAGAAAAATAATGAATAGAATACCAAAGATCAGTACATTTCATGAATCAAATATGTTAAAAGTTATATTACCAGTGTCAGATGTTACTAGAAAGTCATATTTTACTTCAGAAAGATTGTAATTCGGTGAAGTATAGTAATTCATATTATTAGGTAGATGAACGAATCCAGATTCAGTGTTCGTTGTAATATTTATCCCAAAAGTTGGATCTAAATGCAATTTCACATATATTGTCTGCCATTGGCAATTTATATGAAACTGGTAAAAACTAGGACTGGAAGTTAAGGGGATTGTCTGTTTTAACTCCAAAGTTGACTGAAAGAGAGGAGAATCGAGTTGAATATCCCACAAAGTAAGATTCGAGGTATATATATTTTCATGAAATTCAAATAATGATGATGATTTAGAACGAAGGATAATAGGGGTTGAAAAGTTGAATATAACATTCTTAAAAGAAGCAATATGCTCTATACGACTCCATTCATAATTTATCGTTAGGTTTGATATTATCAAGTTATGTAACGTAATATTAAACCCGTCAGCACAACCCCTTAATATATTTAAAGAGAGGTTAATATTTTCTCTAATGAAAAATCGAATGTTATTCCAGCCTGGTCCAGGATCAGCAGCAGCAAAGTGAGAATCATCAAATAATACCGAGACAGTCTCAATATTAATTTCAGAAATTTCACCTGTCTCAACTTGAGAAATTTTGGTTCCTAATTTACGAAATGCATCCACTTCGATTAATAAAACGTAATCTGCATCTTTTGGGGCCATCGAAATACTCGCACTCCCATAAATATGACCAATAGATAATTCCACATTAGAGTAATTATTGGGAATTGTTTCTGTTGCTGTTCTAATGAATACTCTAGGCCCTCCGAAGAATGTAATGGACATGAACATATTCAATAGAAATCCAGAAATTATTAAGAAAATAAAGATACCTAAGAAAAACACTAAGATACTTTTCTTCGATACCAATAATCACCCACTCTCTTAGGATTTTGGAAATGTATCTTTATCAACAGAATTTGACAATACTCAATATAATTTATTAAGATTCGATCCTTCAGAATTATTAATTCTATAGATAATTATATGTGTATTCATGCAAATTTCTAAACTTACCTCTATAATCTTATATACTTCAATCTTGAAGATTGAAACCATCCCAGAACTGACGCTTTTGAGGAAATCCCCATTGTCTCTAAATGATATTATCTCACAAATCAAGGCTAAATTCCAAGAAATTCAATTAATTTCGGCTATTCCAAAACTTGATATGCTGGAAAATAAATTTAATCAAGGAAAAGCCCACGAAATGTTCAAGATATTCAACCAGTTAAAAGAAAGTATTGAAATAGCAAATACAAATTTGATAGAGATCCAAATTCTTGAAATCCTAATCTTTTATGAACTAGCTGAATTTAAATCTGGATTAGAACTCACCGAAAAGGTTATCACCGTAGCCAGGCAATCTGAAGATCGATTATCAGAATTTAATGTTATACTCTTAAAAATAAGGGCATCAATTGAGCTTGGTGATTTTAAAACATGTTTAAACTTAATAAAATCCGCAGAAGAACTTCTCTCCCTTTTTGAAGATAAATTGCTACAGTATATAAGAAAAAAAGAATCTGACTTGAATTACTTGAAAGCTCGAGTTTACACACGAACTGCTGAGTATGAGATTGCTCTTGATTTTGCGCAAAAAGCCCTAATCACTCGGAGAGAAAACAACGATCAATATGAAATTGCAGAAAGTCTTAATCAGATAGGGATTATTCATGTTTCAAAAAGTGAGTATCAAAGGGCAAATGATTGTTTTCAGGACGCATTAAAGATTTTTCTCAATTTTGATAATAAGAAGGCAACTGCAAAGATATTCAATAATCTTGGGATGATTTCTTGGAGAATAGGTGACCTACGGAAGGCCTTAGAATTTTTTCAAAAGAGTTTATCATTAGCTGAAGAATTGGAAGACTTTACCAATATTGGTGTATCACATTTAAACATCGGTCTTATTTATATAAATCAAGGGGAATTGAATTTAGCTTTAAGGAGTCTTCAGAAAAGTCTAACCATTTGTAAAGAGTTAGATCAGAAACATCCTCTTTCATTGTGCTTAAACAATATTGGAATGATTTATCATACAAGAGGGGATTTTAAGCAGGCTTTACATTATTATCAAGATTCTTTAACCTTATTGCTAGAACTAGGGTATAAACATGATATAGCGATCTGTTATAACAATATTGGAGAAATTTATCGCTCAATGGGAAAATATAATGAAGCTTTAAATCAGATTGAGAAGAGTTTATCTTTATTTCAGGAGATAGGGGCCATTCCTGATATATCTCTTCCTTTATTCAATCTTGTAGAGCTTTCATTGAATTCAGGTTTTTCTCAAAATGCCCAATCATATTTACAGCAACTTCAAGAGATCAATGCAAAAGAAGACCAAAAAATAATTAATCAAAGGTATCGATTAGCTGAAGCTTTAGTATTAAAGAATAGTAAAAGGGCAAAAATGAGGATTAAGGCATCCGAGATTCTTGAAGAACTAATAGAGGAGGAAATTGTTGATCATACAATCTTAGTACTGGCAATGTTTGAGCTATCTGAGCTATTAATTGATGAATTAAGAGCATATGGAGAGGAGGAAGTCTTCCAACACGTCAAAGAGTTGATTCAGCGTCTAGAAAAATTAGCTCAAAAGCAGCACTTATCCTCCTTAGTTATTGACACGTTGATTCTTCAGGCAAAGCTCTCAATGGTAGAAGGGGATTTGACTACATCACAGGACTATTTAGACCGAGCAGAGATACTAACAACGGAAAAAGAACTTCATCAATTAACAAAGATGGTCCTAAAGGAACAAGCCCATTTAAAAAACCAGTATGAAAAATGGCAGTCCCTTATTCAAACAAATGCTCCTTTTGGGGCACTTTTGGAAGAAGCTCAAGTCTCTGAATACATTAAAGAAGCCAAAAAAACAAAACAGCAATGGGGAGGATGAAAAGTCTAGAATTTCAATTTCCTTGGCGACTTTTCTGAAACTTTTGAAGGATAAAGAATAAATGAAATCTGATGTCTAACTTAACCTATTATGAGTTAAGCAAGAATTCCATTGCCTTTTCTTTGATTTTCTCCATAGTTTGTGTATCAACAGTTTCTTCTGCGTACTCTAGTAACAAGCTTAGTTTTCCAGCGCAAGTCACTGCTCCTACTACTAAATTTACAATAGCTAAAGGAAACATACCACCAGGATTCATAATCAAACGATCTAATTCTAGCGATCCGTACATTTTAGGAAAATCCAATCGCGTGAGATTTGTCATAGCAATTCCTAAAAATGGTTT
>JBHLKC010000373.1:0-3412 GCA_048887065.1 Candidatus Hodarchaeota archaeon | reverse complement strand
CCCCACTTTTCGTCATAGAGCCGAGGGAAAATCAGCCGTTGTGAATATATTTTAGGCTATTATTTTCATCAGGCTTTTAGTAGAGTATTCATCGAAGCCTCGATAAAGAGCCGCGAAATCGTCTTTTTTCTTTTCTTTGATTTGCTCTACAAAGCCAGTGGCGAGCCATTCATCCATCACTTCAACCGATGATATGTTTAATCTCTCTGTTATCTTCTCTGGCGATACTCCCCGGTCTTTCAAAATCTGATATTTGGCCGCAACCTTTATCCTGCTAAAATCGGCAAATCGATTCTCAAATTTCATCTATAAAGATTCATTCATACCGTAGTGAATCGACAGGATTGGCTGTGGCGGCTTTGATGGTTTGGAAGCTAATCGTGAGAAAAGCGATGAACAGCGCCAGGACAGTAGCCAGTGCGAATATCCACAGACTAAAATCTATCCCGTAAGCAAAATTCTGAAGCCATTTGTTCATAAAATAATGGGCAATAGGCCATGCTACGACATTGGCTACTATTATCCATTTTATAAATTTTTTAGAAAGGAGCGATATAATATTTGTGGCTGAAGCACCTAATACCTTCCTTATTCCTATTTCCTTTGTTTTCTGTTCGGCAACAAACGAAACAAGTCCTAAAAGTCCCAGACATGCAATGAAAATGGATAGAAATGTGAAAGTGCTAAAAATGCTTTCCATTCTTTGCTCGGCTCTATATGCCATGTCAAAAACATCATCAAAGAAGTAATATTCAAAGGGATAATTAGGTGAAAATCTTTTCATCCCAGCCCTTAAAAATTCTATAGTTTCAGGAATATTGGACGCTTTAATTTTAACCGATAAATAATTACCTCCACTGGGATCCAAATATAAATACAATGGTTTTATTTTTGTATGTAATGACTGAAAATTAAAGTTTTTAACTATTCCAATAATTTCCACCGCTCCAGGAGAACCGTAATGTGAAACCATTCTCCCCAGAGTTGATTCCCATCCAAGCGATTTGACAGCAGCTTCGTTCAGCAAGATAGCTCTGTTTTCGTCTGTAGGGAAGTCACGCGAAAAATTCCTTCCTTTAGTAACTTTTATATCATATAGATCGGTAAAGTCATAATCCACATGACCCACATATACTGTGACTTTATTTCCAATTTGGTCATTCGGCCAGTCTGGTTGAAAAGAAGTTATACTGTTCGGGAGACAACTTGAGGAGGAAATCTTTAAAATATTCGGATTTTTTAGAAATTCAGTTTTTATTGTTTCATTATTTAGAAGTGCCGAACTATCTCTTACAACCAATACAACAATCTGGTCTTTATTGTATCCGACGTCTACATTCCTTATGTATTTTAATTGTTTTCTTACAACCAGTGTACAGATTATAAATATTATTGTTATTGAAAACTGTATTACAACAAGAAAATTCCTAAAGACAGCACTTTTAGACCTTTTGCTGAAAGTACCTTTTAATGCTGTAACAGGTTTAAAAGAAGAAATAAAGAGCGCCGGATAGCTTCCCGAGATAATTCCCGTTGATATTATTAACATAAATAAAATCAATATAAACTGTAAGTTATCACCTACATTAAAGGTTATATTTCTTTCAAAAAAGGAATTAAATGTTGGGAGGAAAATCAAAACAAATAGGATCGATAATATTAAAGCAGAAAATATAAAAACCAAGGATTCTCCAATAAACTGCTTTATCAATTGTATTTTCTGTGCCCCGACAACCTTTCTAATGCCGACTTCTTTGCCCCGTTGGGCAGATCTCGCAGTGGCTAAATTCATATAATTAATACATGCAATAAGGAGGATTACAAATGCAGTAAATGAAAGTATGTATATAAATCTGATATCAGCATTATCTGAGATTTCACGATTAATATTTGAATACAAATGGATTTTGCTTAATGGCTGAAGCACCAGTTGTGATTTAATATGGTTTATTTCAAAAACTTCGTCCGATAATGAAACAAGTTTATTCTCCAATGCAATTGGATCTGTATCTTGATGCAAAAGACAATAGGTATAGCAAAACCACCCAGGTTCCCATCTATCTGGATCATACCACCTCATATCTGTATAACTTTTAAAAGATGCAATAAACTCCATTTTAAGATGTGAATTTTCAGGAATGTTCTTCAGAATCCCTGTGATTCTGAATTCAGCTGAATTTTGATAGCGAATCACTTTTCCAACAGGATCTTCACTTCCAAAATATTTTTCAGCCATTCTTTCTGATATCACCATTGAATATGGATCATTAAGTGCGGTGTGGCGATCGCCTTTTAACAACTCAAAAGAAAATATTTCAAAAATTTCAGGATCAGCGAAGAAAATATTTGGTTCAAGAAAAGAACTTTTCCTGCTTGATATCAATACATTACTAAACAGGTTTATTCTTGTTGCGGAAATTACTTCCGGATATCTATTCATCAATTCCGGACCTAAAGGGGCTTGTGTAGGTGCAAAATAATCAGAACTTAAATATTTTTTTTCGGGCTGGTATTGTATGACTCTATATATTCGATCATAATTTTTATGATACTTGTCATAACTCAACTCATATTGCACATAAAGCAAAATAAGAATGCTGCAGGTTATACCTATTGCCATCCCAGCAATGTAAATAAATGAATATCCTTTGTGCCTTTTCATATTTCTCAAGGCGATTTTCAAATAATTCATAAACATCGCTAATTTCCAGAACAGGGAATTTTTTGTGCGCAAGAAAAAACTTTTAAAAGTCTGATTCCAGTACCAGATCCAAGCCATAAAAACATTCTTTTCCTTTATGATCTCATTAAATATTTCACCGAAATCCCCAAGGCGTGTGTCGTGCGCTCTGCGAGCATAAACTCTCTTGAGGATCCATTCGGCAAGCCGTGGGGGGCGGCGGTATTCTATTTGTTTTTTCATAGTTTTTGTTCGATTTTCAGTTTTGTTATCCCGCTCCATACAGCATCATGCACATTTTTTATATTGATCATGGCTTTGAGGCCTTCCCCTGTGTGCCTGTAAATGCGTTTGCTTCTTCCTCCCCGTGTTTTTAATGGCTCGCTCAGGTAAGATTCCAGATGCTTTTTCTTTTCCAGGCGGTCCAAGGCCTCGTAGATCGAGCCCAGAGACCACTTCTGACGGGTAACCTCTATAAGATGTTTCCTGATGGGGACACAGTAGGCATTGTCTTGAAGTCTCCAGACGGCAAGCAGGACAAGCTCTTCCCCTCTAGTTAGAAGCTTCATTTTTGCTCCTTACTGATTACCTCATGAAATTGAAACATATAATTGGATTATAAACTAGCTTACGCTGTTTGTAAATAAAAAAAAACGTTTAAGGTATCAATAAGGCCAACTCAGGGAATGTTCTAGGATGAGACAGGGGATAAAGTTCGTTATCTGTATTCAA
>JBHLKC010000372.1:0-3417 GCA_048887065.1 Candidatus Hodarchaeota archaeon | reverse complement strand
CCTTTATCTGAAAATCGTAAGATTTATGATCGTTTATACACCGAATTCAAAGCACTATACAATCAGAACAAGAAATGGTTCAAGCGGATGAATAGCTTCTAAATAATCAAGAATTGGGAGAACCTATAAAGAAATTTTATTATTTTACGCAGCTGCTAGATTGAAATCCTCTGGGAATTTTGATTTTAAGTAGGATGAAATTTCCTCACCATCAATTAGTTCGACAATCCCAATATCAAAACCAGCAGGTACTCTCATTCTAGTCCAAAGTAGCAAGTCTTTACCAATTTCAACACTTTTTCTAATACTGTCAGCTTCGTCCACAATAAGAATGACAGAAAAATCCTTTTCCTCGACACGAACAAGCTTATAATTGTCCGTTACCTCGGAATGACCATCTGCTCGTTTCATTAATATCTCACGTACGCCAGCACCAAGTGATGCTTGGGCAAACGTGTTAACAGCTGAAAACATACTTGTTAAAAGCGAAGGATCGTACGATGTTTCATCATCAGGAGCACTGCTGCCTAATAAAATACCTGAATCAGTTTGATAAATACAAACATTATGTACATTTATACTGGGTAAAATAATTTCTCCAGTTATTGTTTCAATAAGCCAATCAAAAGCTTGATAGAAATTAACCCCAGTTTTAGCTGACATATGGAATATGTTTACCGCTCGGAATTCACCTTTCTGTTGAATATCATATAAATCAAAGGATTGAAGCAGGTTAACAAAAGGGTCGACGCCCGAAATATCACACTTATTAGCTGCTATTAATAAAACAGTATTTCGAGGAATATGTGGTAAGGCGTTGTAGAGTGCTTCTTTACTAGATTCAAAACTTTCAGGATTAGCACAATCAACTACGAAAACCACTGCTTGTGATAATCGTAAATAGTCGCCCCAAATTATTCGAAAAGATTCTTGCCCTCCTAAATCAAATGCATGAAATTGGATATCCCTATATTCAAAAGAATCTACATTCAAACCCATAGTTCGTGTTGTATCTCCAGTATATTCACCAGTTCTTAAACGATACAGAATAGTTGTTTTTCCTGCAAAAGCTTCACCTATGAATGTGATTAACTGTTTCTCGAAGACTGGTTGTTCTTGGGCTGAATTTTTTTCCTTTCGATGCCTACCAAACAGCCTTTTTAGAAGAGACAAGGTTTTTCCACCATTTGAATTAAATAAAAATTAGCTTAATTCACAATGATTACATGATCCTTATTGATTGTACTAATGATAGCATTTTTATTAATAATCTACCTCGATAAAGTATTCGATAAAGAAAGAGAATGTAAAAGAGCTACATACATTTTTGTCGGTACAAATTCACTCAATAGAACTTTATCAAATTAACGAGAAAACATCTTATTCTCAGAAGTGCTCGATTTTTTTGAGAATTTTTTAGAAAAACTTAATTTGTCTGAGTTAAGGTTGTACTAGGCTATTATTATCTTTATTCTGGGTCCAAATTACTTTCTTATAAATAATTTTAAAAATAATGATCAAAACAACACAGATTATAGCAACAGATCCTAAAAATGAGAAGCTAGCGGAGAATCCAAAATTATCAGCTAGATATCCAAAGAAGGTGGGAGCAATTGCACCTGTCAGTGTAGCTCCAGCGAAAAGTACTCCAAATGCTAAACTCATATCTTTTACGGTAATTTCACTTATAACAGTTGGTAGAACAGCTGCTCCTAGGAAGAAGAAGAAGGAGAGTCCAATATATGTTATCATTATACCATACGAGTTAGTTACGGGGATTAAAACGAGTAAAAAAAGTAATAATGCAGAGACGCCATTTGATAGTAATATTGCATTGATACGAAAATTAATTCTTTCGTTCCTACCTACTCCTCTCTGTGCTTTACGATTATTTAGAACTCCAATTAAAAAGGTGGCAAACGCTCCAATTCCTAACACGATTGCTGCTAGTATTGATGATTCAATTCTAGTGAACATAAAAGCATCAGAAAAGACTATAGTTGTAAAATAAGAGATACAACGGAAGACAGGTGCTCGAGCAGCAGCAATGAATACTAATAAGAGAGTTAAGCTGACAATTTGTAAATCAGTAAAGGGAATTTCATATTCTTGTTCTTTCTGACTATAATTGCTTAAATCCATATGTATTTTCTCATCATTTGGAAAATATCTAGCGATAAATAAGCCAATAATAATCTGAAAAGCGGAGAACAATAAGAATGCCTCTCTCCATCCAAAAAGTACCGCAATTATCATAGCCAGAAAGGGCGTAATAGCACTTCCAAAATTTCCTGACACTGCATTTATTCCCATATTTCGATCTTTATTTGGCATAGTGTTGAGAAACACAAATGCTAATGGATGGTAAGATGAAAGTGCAATACCAAGTATGATAGTAGCGAAAACCAAGTCCAAAAAATTGTTAGCAAAAGATATAATGAATCCAAAGATCCCAATTCCTATTATTCCAAGCCAAATCAGATGTTTTCTCATTGTGGGATAATGATCACCAAAGCGGCCAACTAAAGATGAAAGAAAAACTAGTAAAATCATTGGTATGGATCCCAATAGTCCTCGCTCCGTTTGAGTTAATGCAATATCGCTTTGTAGATAAATCAAAAGAGCAGGTGTTATATAATTCCCCACATGATTGCAGAAATGGCCTGCAGCGGTCCAGAATAATATCTCTTTTTCAATTTTTCCTGACATTAGGTTTTACACTCGTTAATAGTTCAACCTTGCTTGTAGCGAAGTGATTTAAAAACGGACTGCATGAGTATGCCAAAGCCTCTGAAATTGTTTAAACAAGTCTGTATGACTTTTTTTTTCTGTGAACATATCTAATATAATGGTTTTAAGAAAAATTGCTTTAAGTCCCAATAAGAAGGAAATATCACAAATTGGTTTCAGTAATATCAAAAAGTAGTACGAATATTCGGATACAATTGCTTTCATTCATGTCCATAGCTCATTTTATTCATCATGTCCAGCTCTATGCGTTTCCTGCAATGCTCATTCTGATTTCTCGTAACATTCCTCTAAGTTATTTTCAGATGGGGATTCTGGGTTCACTACCTATCTTGGTGATGGCATTATTCTCGGTACCAGTTGGGTATCTTGGAAGTAAAAAAGCACATACTGGATTTAATATCGTGTTAATCGGAATATTTTTATTTGCATTTTCAAGTTTTATAATTGCTTCATCGAAAAATTTCTATCATCTTCTTTTAGGTAATATATTTCTCGGATTGGGGTGCACAACGTTTCATCCGATCGGCTTAGGGGTTTCTGCAAACTCTTTTTCAGGGCAGAATCGAGGAAAAGCAATGGCTGTTAACCATGCTGCAGGTGTGATTGGCACAGCAACTTCCCCATTTGTTACATTAGGCTTAGCTGTAATTATAAATATAGGATGGA
>JBHLKC010000371.1:0-3454 GCA_048887065.1 Candidatus Hodarchaeota archaeon | reverse complement strand
GAATTGAGGTTCATCCATTTCATTGTTAAACCAAATAAGATGGTGAAATTCATGTGCAATTGCACCAAATAAACGGTGAGGCCATCTATACAATCCAGAGTAGATATAGAACATTTCACACTGGTTTGAATAATCCAAAATTTGTTCGTTTCTCTGGGAATAGTAACAAACAGGTTCATGAGAGAACAGAATAATAATTCTAGGATCACCATCAATATCCCCTAATGTTCCATTGGGATGTCCAGCCAAATCAGTGACTCGAGGATAAGTTATGTTATCAAATTCATCGCGTATAGTCTCTGATTGGGCAATTGCAACTAACTCTCCTAGTACTGATATACAACTATTTTCCATGAAGATATAACTATACTTTCCTATCGCAAGGATGGTTGCATTTATTTCATAATGTGTTAAAGTGGTGAAATCCCAAATCCAGAAGGTCCGCTGGCATCCCACTTCCTGCTCTTCTTGGTTCTGAATTGAATTTGGCTTAATCTTAGAAAAATGATATGTGGAGTTTTGCAGATCACAATTATCTTGCTTGAAAAAGGTATTTTTGTCAGAGTCCGTTTGTAAATTAACCTCCTTCGGTTCCTGAAAACCAGATGGATCTAATCTTGTGATGCTTTGTAAATTCGACGTAAGCTCACCTCTGCTAAGACTCCCAACAGGAATTAGTACCCCTAAAAGAAAAAGTAAACTTAGGAAACTAATCCTGATTTTAAAAGATTCAATCAGTTAGATTACCACCAAATAGATAAATCAGAAAATCTGCGTTAAGTTTGGGGAGGAAAAGCATTTTTTATTCTATTTTTTAGAACAAGCTGTTCTAATTTTTTGAAATTGAAATCGATACCTAAGGAAATAAACCTAAAACAGTATAAAGGGGAGACAAACGGATTTTCGGAATTGTAGAAATGGGGTTTAATGCCCTGGCTATTTGGTATGCTTGGAAGGGGGTTCCTACCTAGAAAGGTTGAAATTAACTGCGTCTTTAAGAATGAATGATGAATGCGATATATACCCAAACCCCAGTATATACTTTTCTAACCATTATGTGTCTTTGACGAAGATGGGGATATACAGGGATAAAAAAAAATTATAAAATCGGTTTGCTCTCCCTTATCCTAGTTTCAGTAATCTTGAAAGTCTAGGGGTCTAGAAATTTGTATCATGCGAAATAGCTTTCAAATCTTTTGTTCCAATCATTAAGATCCTGGGATTTTAATAATTCCTCTTCTGAACTACCATAGCTGTTCGAATTAACAATTCCTTGATGATATTACCTACCACAAAAATTATTTTCTTATAGTATGCAGCTGTACCAAATCTAAATCATAAAATGCGGGTTCTAGTGGATGGCTGGATTAGTACACTTAGGTATTGGACTTTCAGCTAAACGGACCGCTCCCACAGAACCATTATGGTGTTTAATAGTAAGTACATATCTTCTTGATATCCTGTTCTTTATTTTCTTTATCCTAGGTATCGAAGAGATGAATAAGGTTTACTGGTCTCATAGTCTATTAATGGCTGTGATCTGGTCAGTTCTCTCAATAATTCTCACGGGTATTCTCAGCCGTAACACGCGTATTAGTCTGCTTATTGGACTTCTGGTCTTTAGTCATTGGATAGTGGATTTCATTACATGGCCAACAGGACCACCACTTTTTCCCATCGAAAGATCTCCAGAGATAACCCTTGGTTTGATAAACTTCCTGTATTCCAGTGATATTGGGTTGATTATTGGAATAATTGTTATCGAATTTGGTAGTCTGATCATCGGGATTGGCATCTACATTCTGATAAAGACACAATTCAAGAAAGAACATGAATTATTCACCAATTAAGCTAAATGCAGTTAGAGTAACAACTATTGCTATCGCTGGAGTTAATTCAGCCTTTTATGACACTTTTTAACTAAGTCGCTTGACGACGCTAAATTCTGTCAATGTTTTGAAAACAATGACATCTGTGATTAGAGGCATTTTCTTTTAGCATTGGTATCATTTATTTCATCAAATTTCCTAACTCATGGATTTCTTTTGGGTCAAAGCAATAATTATTACTTGAAAAACCATAATAAGGAATATAATTGCTTCACCTAACCCTTCCATTTCAACTAGGTCAATTTTTGGTGGAACCAGAATCATTCTTATTAATAATAATAAAAAACAGAATAGAGAGATCAAAGCGATTATTGTATTTTTCTCCATCGTTTTAACTCCTTACTGTAACGTTACAATGAACCTTTTTACACTTTTGTATAAGAGACTTGTTATTATGAGTATGAATCTGGACAAAGAATATTATAAACAATCATGATAGAGCTGAATTACACTATTACTGATTCTATAAATGAAAAAGTCATATAATTATACGGTTTGATCACTTGATCATGTTGATGAATGTGAAGTGGAAGAATTATGGATGTCTTAAGGATTCCCCGATTAAAGTATAAAGATATTTATTCTTAATCGGTCAGGTACCGAAACCTTGGCAGTTACTCTCCAAGCCTTCTCTTTTCACAGAGTAACCAACGGCATTCGGATACTTCGGGTACAAAACGGCTCAGAAGTACCCAACTTGAGCGTCTCGTACTATTAAATTTGTGAGGACCAAGAGATGATCTTTTAGAGATGAATGGCCATATTGTAAGCTCTCTGTCACTTGGTTCAACTTATTACTATTGTATATATAGTCATATAGTTTCCATATATTATCTGACACCTCCTGAATTTCTGTTGCTAATTGGTCAAAGTTGAGGGATTCCCCTGAAGCCCACGTATACCGATTAGTACGGGGAGACCGAATTTTCCGGGTGAGAATAGCGGCTTGCTGATCGTAATTCTGAAAGCATTTCAGAAAGGGGTCATTGATTCTTTCGTGGTGTTTTGCTAAATAGGATTTGTAATTGCTGTCCGTCAACTCGAGTTCCACATAAATTTTAGACCGATGATGAGGAGTATGCACAAAATCATGGAGTAACCCATAACGGATTAACGCTTGGACATCAGTCGAAAGCAAATGGGGCAGGCCCTTTCGGATTCTAAGTGGAAAATTTCTCTGCTTTTGGTGAGAACCATTTTTAGTAATTGAACCTGAAACCCACCGAACCTTTCCAGCCCCTTCAGTGGTAAAACGGCCTAGCGAATCAATTTTCAACAAATCATTTAGTTTCTTCTTTACCTTAGTTCTCGAAGAACCACGAAAGCGAACTTCGAGATCCCCTAAATAACAAGTAAAGGAATAGGGATACATAGGTTTGTCAGCAGTAATTTTATTATAATAACGTCTTCGGGGATTGAGGATGGACGCAAAACAATGCTTGGCGATCCAAAATGAGGTCTTTTGCGTTATAATTGGAGTAAGGATTCTGCCTCTAAGTGTTAAGAGTGGCATACTGAGTCCAAGCCTCCAATGCATCGTCTACTTCTGTTTTTAAGGATTTTTC
>JBHLKC010000370.1:0-3469 GCA_048887065.1 Candidatus Hodarchaeota archaeon | reverse complement strand
CGGTTGCAACGCTCACATTTTGTCACTGCAACACGATTTGGATGATAAAAACATCGAGCTTGCTCTGCAGTCATTCTTATCTCTTCCAAAATTAAAATTATATTGATAAAATGTTATCGAGCTGTATAGTATAAAAAGGTTAATAACGATATTATACTCTCTATAATCATGGTAGGAGTTGAATAAGTCTTAAAGAATTAATAAATCTTTTTAATCAGAGCTAATCGTAATTTCTAATCTTAGATTCATTCAGGAATAAGAGAGTTTTAATAATCAATACAATTGGGTTTTTACTGCCCCGTATTGACTGTTAGAGGCTTAAATCCGTGAAACTCTCCTCAATCTTACATATAAACATTTTCACTCTCATTCTAACTCACTTCCTTTGGGGTTTCGTCAACTACGTTTATCAAATACAAATCCAACCCTATTTTCTTTCAATTTATGGTACTAGTCCTGAAACTGCAGAGCTTCTAGGGATTATCCTGTCAATTGGAACCTTATCAGCAGTAATCCCACTCCTTTTCGGTTTTTCGGCAGATCGGTTTGGAAGAAAGAGGTTTATTCTTTTCGGATTAGTTTTATCGATTATCGGATTGATAGGGCTTTCAATCACCGAACCTGATATTATAGTTATAGTAGGAGGAATAATAGCTTTCAACCTAGGTATTGGTTTTTATGATCCACCTCTACAAGGATTGATTCACGAATCAACAAATGCAAAACAAGGAACAGCATTTTCTCTTGTTTACAACTCAGCGTCAATTGCAGGTATCCTTGCTTCTCTTCTAATACAAATCCAAGGAACTTTTGCATTAAATTTACAGTTTCTTTTAAGTTGCCTTGTCTTAATAATAGCTTCAATTATTAATCTTATATTCTTACGTGATTTAAAACCAAAAAGTAAAGTTATTCAGTTTCCTCTAGTGAAAATATTGAAAGAAAATCGCTCAAGACTAATAGTGGTTGCATTTCTTTTAGATGCACTTTCATGGGGATTGGCTTTATCTATTGCTAATGGAATATTTATCATACTATTTGGTGTAGATGTCACCTTTATTGCTAGATTGATATTCATAGAAACAGTATTATTGGTGATTTTTCAATATCCCGCAGGTTTTGCGGTTGATCGATATGGACGATTTTTCGGTCTCATCATGGGGGAGTTGTCAGGGATATGTTGGATTGTATTAACTCTAATGGCAGTCTTGGCTCCAGAGAATCAACTTTCATTGGATCTTCTTATCCTAGCATTTATTGCTCTAGGCGTAAGCATTGCATTTTGGAGACCAGCGATTACAATGAGTTTTATTTCGATCGATCCTTCTGCAGCGTCAACAAATTTTGGAATATTGGCATTTATTTCTCGAATGGGGTGGGTTCCCACAGCAGCTATTGCTGGATTTATTTTCTCATTATTTGGATACCCTCCACTTTTGGGGATAACTTTAATTGGAACAATTGTCGTTATAGGAATTTTCTACAAAATTGATAAACTAGAAACAGAATTAAACAAAGGTAATGCCAATCATCATCAATAAGATGAATTATTTCATCTGATTGAGTAATATCTATCCAAATGATTCTAAAACTTAAGATAATGAATTTTTTGTTACATTTTACCAAACCTCTCGAAAAAACATTTGATAAAGATCCTCAATTTAGATTTATACAAATAGAAGGGATTTTTTTATTATTTAATAGGATATAATCAGGTTTTCTACAGTCAAATCTAAAAATTTTTTAAGACCACCCAAAAATGAGTAAAACCCAAGGAGACTTACAAAATGGTTGAAATAGATCATGGATTTACAACAGATATGAATTATGCTATTGCAGGAACTTTTACTGGAGGCCTTTCTAGTAAAGGTTATCGATTACTGAAAAGTGAATGGTATAATGTCAATAAAGTGTACCCCGTCTGCCCTGACAAGAGTGAAGTTGAGGGAGATCCTGCTTATTCATCACTTAAGGAGCTTCCAGGCCCTATAGATGTAGTGATAGTAGTTCATAAAAAAGATTTAACGACTGAAATTGTTCGTGAGGCTGCAACAATGGACCCAAAACCAGCTATTTGGTTTATGCCAGGAACTGATTCAAGAGAAAGTATTACTATCTGCGAAGACAATGGGATGAAGTATGGACGCTCTTGCGTTATGGGTCATCGTGCTCTCCCAGGTTGGAAAAGATTCATCAATGGACATTTTTGGCATTCAAAAATAGCAGGAATGAACAGAATCCCGAAACAGGACTAATAATCGATTATTAGCTACATTTATTGAGGCTCTTACTTGAAAATCTTAATTGTCTTCTATTCTTCATCTGGACATACCAAGAAAGTTGTGGATCTCATAGAAGAGAAGCTTTCAAAGAAAGGACATACAGTAACTGTTAGAAATGCACTAACAGCGCGAGCTGAAATGGTAAGCGAAACAGAATTGCTCCTTATCGGTACCCCAGTTCATGGCTACATTTTGTTTGGTCAAAAACCTTCTCGAGAGGTAAGAGAATTTTTGAAAGATGAACTTCCAGATAACCTTCAAGCAAAACCAGTTATAACATTTGCTACATATTTATTCTTTCCTGCAGGGGCACTGAAAAAGGTAAACAAAATTATTGAAGCTCGTAACGGAAGGATTATTGGAGTTCTAACAGAAAGAAGAACAAACAAGACTGGTCTTGTGGACTCAATATTAAATTGCATCGAAAAGGAAATGTCTTAGATCAATTTGTTTAAAACATTGACTTCTGAAGGAAAAGCGTTGGTTAAACGCTTTTTCTTTAAATTATTCTTAAGAATCCATAATAAAACATGATCTTTGGTTTTAATGAGTTCTTTCATTTCCTGAAATCCTTCATCAGGTATGTTACTCACTACAACACTTAAAGTATAGCCCAATCCTTTTCTTAATGTTTTGAAGTCTTCAGATTTACGATTATTCGCTATTTTTATTTTTCCAAAAATTAATTTGTGTAGTTCTAATGCAGATTTAGCATTTTCAAATTCTGCCAAAAATTTATGCTGAGCTACTCCCGCTACTATTGCTCTCATTTCAAGCCAATTGTCTCGACCAATCCACCTTCTCAATTCTTGTACCATAACTCGAGGGTGTTGCTCCAGCATTTTTTGGATCCCAAATGCTACAGCTTCTCTCATTCTCCAACGAGGATCACTAGCTAATTCTTGTAAAAGAGACACAGTTTCTTGGAAATGGACTTCTGAGATTGATCCTATTACACCTAAACCCCATGTACCACAAAAAGGGATAATTTCCATTGGATTATTTGTTGGAGCTTTATCTTCTGAAATATTAATTGATTTCATACAAAAATTCCAAATCGGGCTAAGTTTGTTAATGAATGATTCCTGAATTACCTCAGTAAAAGCTGCTGCCATTTCTAAATTCGCACGACGGCCAGGAAGATTACTATTTGTAACTAAATAGTTAATCAACGACTCTTCGTCTCT
>JBHLKC010000369.1:0-3503 GCA_048887065.1 Candidatus Hodarchaeota archaeon | reverse complement strand
GAGGCTGATGGTTTTATTAATTTCCTGATATTACTTAATGACGAAGAATTTCGAGAATATCAGAAGAAGATGACGGATACACTTAATCAGCTTTGGAAAAAGTATGAAAGCGATGAAGTTTCAGAGATTCCCCCACAGAATATTCATATTATGAGTTTCTTTGCTCATCCTGAATAATGATTTCTCTGATCGTTAAGATTTAAAAACAGAGTTGATAGATCGCCAAGCAATATTATAATGTTATTCCCTCCTTTGCACGATTAATAAATGGTTATCAGGTGCCAGAAAAGCCATTCAGGCCTCTCCCAACCATTCTGAAGAAATTATATCCATTATAATGGAATCTATATAAGTTCCTTTATAGAATTGCGCTTTTCTACGTCTGCCTACCTCCTTGAACCCTACTTTTCGATAACACGTTTGAGCTCTTAGATTAGTTTCGAATACCTCAAGCTCTATGGAATACAAATTTAAATTCTTGAATCCATAATTGATAATTAATTTCAATGCTTCCGTACCAAATCCTTTATCCCAATATTCTGGATTGAAAATGACTAATCCAATCATCCCTCGACGTGAAATTTGACTGATGATCCTTAATTCGATGTTTCCAATGTAAAGGTCTTTTTCACTATTAACAATACCAAAGATATAGGCATCTCCCTTTTTTCTCATTTCCCAAGTTTTTTTAATCCATTCAATTTCTTCTTCTTTCGCATGTGGGCTAAATATCATTAGAAACTCCTTCACTTCTTCTCGATTCCAATACTTCATCAACTCGTCGACATCAGTGAGTTCTAAACCCCGTAAAATGACACGCTTTCCTATTAACACTTCAAAATCACCTGAGTTATCGCTCTTATTATCGTTTTTTGGTTTCCTTAAAGGAGAATAATATTTGTAGAATGCCTAAAACTTTAGAAGAATTTGTAAGGCCTCTAATATCATAGTGTTTGATAGATTTCCCTTGATTTTATCCAAAGAAGGTCCTTTAATGCGATTACAAAAGTATATTGATGAAAATGGACTAAATGCAAAAATCTTAACTTTGAATTCTCCAACTGGAACGGTCGAAGAAAGCGTTAAAGCATTAAATTGTGAACCTGAAAATATTATCAAGTCGATTGTTGTAGTAACTGATACTCATGATTTTTACTTAGTAATCTTACAGGGAGATAGGAAGATAAAAACAAAAAAGTTGAAGCGTCTTCTATCAGTAAGGGATATCAAGCTTGCAAGCCCATCTCAGGTAAAGGAACGTACAGGATTTGAAGTTGGCGATGTTCCACCTATAGGGGTAGAATTACCAGTCATAATGGATGAACTAGTTACGAACCAAAAAATACTTTACGCAGGTGGAGGTGCCCCGTTGAAAAATTTGTCAATCTCAATTGATGAATTATTGGATTGCACTCATCCTCTGATTGCAGACATTTCTATTCCATTGTAAAACCACAAATACGTTGAGGAAAATACAAATGGGACTAAGATGTTTGATTATCGGCCATTCTTATAAACCAATTTCTATTGAGAGAACAACAATAACAAAAGGAACATATGCAAAACATGAATACAATGAATTTACAATCTATAAATGCACACGATGTAGAAAAGAGATAATACAAGAAGAACATTTTCAATAGCTAGCTAATCTTGTCTATATTCTGAAAGATTAATTTTTATATTTAGAAAAAAGCTTTTAACTGCATTAATAGCAGGTGAAAGATGTAAGCCGTGCTTCAGCAATTTGCAGTCTTAAAAAAAATTGCCCACTACCATAAGTATAAGAAAACCACATTTTTTTCTTTCGATGAGCTAAGTATGGTGAAGCAGACAATAAAAGTGTTTTTAGGAATCAATTCTCTTCCTGAGTCCGCACAACATCTGATTTTGAAGGTAGTGGGCTCAACTATCCTGTTAGATATGGTTTGGAATCTTTCGACTGCATTTTATGTCCTTTTTGTCATTGACACAGTTGGGATCGAACAATTAGGAATACTTATTGCGATAGGTTTTCTCTTACAAGCTGTTCTGGATTATCCTAGTGGAGTCCTTGGAGATTGGATAGGCCAAAGATGGATTCTCTTTATAGGTTACTCCTTTGAGGCTCTGGCATTCAGTATTTTGACATTTGCTGATTCTTTTCTTAGTTTATTGGGGGTTTATATTATTAGAGCATTCGCATTTTCTCAGCAATCAGGTGCGATAGAAACTTGGCTTGATAATAATTACAAATTGGTAGCAAATGATGTTGACCCGCAAAGAAAAATCTACAAGTTTTTCATGGGACGTAGAATGACAATTGGAAATATCGTACCAGGGGTTGCTACTGTTCTTGGAGGGATACTTGCAACGGTTTTCTTTCGAAGAGCTGTGTTTTATATTCAATTTATAGGCTTAGTTATAATGGCTGTATTGTTTTTTATTATCGTTAAGGACTATACAGAGATTCAACGTCCAAAAAGATCGTTAAAGAGCTACTTTAACTTATTAGGGGAAGGAGTTCAATTTGTCATTTCAAACAGAGTGATTCTTCTTTTTATTATTGGCCTTTGTATAGGAGAGGCAATGGCAATTATTTGGTATGAAATGATATTGTTTCCAGTATACTATAGTTACACTGGGTCTGACGCTGGAGTTGGGATTCTTCGCTTTATTATTATGGTTATTGGAACTGTATTAACATTCTATGCATCTAAATTGGTGGTAAAGGTGCACATTAAAAGAATACCTTTATTACGTTTTCTTGATACAGTGATATTCTATTGGGGTATTGCGTTATTGACATACTTGTTTCCTATTGAGTTCAACACTTTTACTCCATTAGCAATCCTACTACTGATCGTAAATTATTCGACTATTTGGTTTTTCTATACTCTAGGAAATATTCTTGCACAAAGACTTTTCTTAGATGTCGTACCTGACCGAAATCGAAATTCTATCTATTCTTTAATACCAACATTATTATTGCTCTTTACAGCTCCTTGTGCAGTTATTGGAGCTTCATTAATAAAAAATCTAGGGATCTCGATAACCGCTTTCTTATTAGGAATGATTGGATTAATATCTGTGGTTTTCTATTATTCTTCAGTTCGTTTAATACCAGAAGAAGACAAACTCGTAGATGTTTAGTAAAAATCCATTCCATTAGAAGAGTTATAATCTATCTATTCTTAAATGTCAGGTAGTTTATACTCTCTTGCTCGATGAATACCCATCTTAGTTAATCTATTGATTATTCTATGAAATTCTAGATTTTTTAATTTTTCACGTTGCTCCTGTGTTATGAGTTCAACGAAATATTGATGCATAGAGGGAGCTAAATCATGAATCACTTCTAAGGGTAGGCGTTTCCATAATCGCACGAAATTTTGTAGCCTTAGAAGCTTCCCTGGGTTGCTGATGATAAAAACGTTATTATCAGTGGCAATAAAATCCATACCATCCATTGACTTTGTGCCAAATACCAATCGAGCAGGATAGGCTTCAAAAAGAAGCTTACA
>JBHLKC010000368.1:0-3504 GCA_048887065.1 Candidatus Hodarchaeota archaeon | reverse complement strand
CGTGAGGGATGACGCATAACAATTCCATCAGTATATCCTGCTAGCATATGGATTGTATCTGATAATGATTCACCTTTTTCTAATGAGGTCCCAGCTGAACTAGAAAATCCAGTAATCTGCCCCCCAAGACGAAACATGGCGGTTTCAAAGGATAATCTTGTTCGTGTACTAGGTTCCCAAAAAGCTATTCCTAAAACTTTCCCTTTAAGGTTGCTTGAATATCTAACTGGGTTTTGCTTTATTCTTGTTGAATATTCTAAAATTTTTTGAATATCTTCCTCTGTAATGTCTTTAATTCCGATAATATGAGATAATTCTAATGTCGGTTTAGTCATCTGCACATTAAACACTCCTTCGACTTTCAAAGCATGTTTCTATAAAGCTAGTAAATAGAGGTGAGGGTTTTTCAAATCGTGATAGAAATTCAGGATGATACTGTGTTCCAATAAAGAATGGATGATCTTCTAGTTCTCCTACATGTACAACTGAGCCATCAGCAGATAGTCCTGAGAATAAGAATCCATTAGATTCAAGAGTTGCCATATATTCAGGATTGACTTCATAACGATGCCGGAAGCGTTCACTGACCTCTTTCTTACCATAAATTTTGTATGCTTTTGACCCTTCAGAGAGAATGATTGGATAAGCTCCAAGACGCATAGTTCCACCTTTTCGATAGACATCCCGTTGAGATGGTAGTAATATGATAACTGGATGGGGAGTCGAATCATTAAACTCTGTAGAATTAGCTTCTTTCAGATTACAAATATTCCTAGCAAATTCTATTATAGCACATTGGAGGCCCAAACATAAACCAAGGAAAGGAATATTTTTTTCGCGTACATATTTAATGAGTGCGATTTTTCCCTCAACTCCTCTTGTACCGAATCCACCAGGTATGATAATACCATCGCAATGACTTATATTAGGCTGAATATCATCTTCAGCTAAATTTGAGGTCTCAATAAATACTGGATTAACTTTTACACCTAAAAGGGCACTTGAATGAGTTAATGCCTTCGTTATTGATACATACGCATCTCCTAATTGAGTATATTTTCCTCCAATTCCGATAATAACTTCCCCTTTAGGATTGTTCAAGTTATCAATTAATTTTTTCCAAACTTCAAGTGTAGGTACTTTTCTTGGACCTATTTGTAGCTTTGTAAAGACACTACTGAGAATTTCCTCTTCTAATAACTGAAATGGGTATTCATAAATAACATTCACATTATGACCAGAGATTACATCATCTATTGAAACATTACAAAACAAAGCGATCTTTTGACGAACTTCTGGCCTTAAGGGTTGTTCAGAACGACATAATAGAATATCTGGTTGGACACCCATTCCTTGTAATGTTTTAACACTAGCCTGAGTGGGCTTTGTTTTCTGTTCACCCACCACACTTAATTCAGGGATTAAAGTGACATGGCACCAACAAACATCTGATTTATTCACTGATAAACTGAGCTGTCTTAGTGCTTCAATAAAATAGGCGTTTTCGATATCTCCCACAGTTCCACCAACCTCAACTAATGTGATATCTGCAGCTCCATCCTTTTCTTTAATCCAATTAATGATCTCATCTGTTACATGAGGAATGAACTGAATATCTTGGCCTAGAAAGTCACCTCGCCTTTCTTTTTCAATGATGTTGTGAAAAATACGTCCACCAGTTAAAGAAGACCATGAATCCAGAGAGGTATCCAAAAATCGTTCATATTCTCCTAAATCCATATCAGTTTCTGTACCATCATCTAAAACGAAAACTTCACCATGTTTAAAGGGATTAATTGTACCTGCGTCAAGATTGAGATAGCCATCAAATTTTATTGGCAGAACAATGTAACCTGAAGCATTGAGAAGTTTAGCAAGAGAGGCTGAAAGAAGTCCTTTTCCCAAACCGCTCATCACGCCTCCTGTGACAATAATGTACTTATGGGTCTGTGATATTGGTATCACCAAGGAAATTGTTTTCTCTAGTCAAATAATGTCCTAAGATGCTTAAATTAATTTTGTTTTTAATAGATGATTCGAAATAAAATTCAGAGTAACATAAAATAAACTTTAAGCTCTATTCAATAATGGAATTCTCCAATACTTAGATGAATTTAATAGTTGTAATTCATCTTCAAATATTAAAGTTGGAGGACCTCATAAATATTATTTCGTGTCTATCTTCTTTCTAATTTCTTCAATTATCTTTTCAGCTTCATTACCGAGAGAATCCTTGGTGATAATTTTATTTTGAGCTTCTTGTAGAATTTCCTCAACGTTATTATCTGAAACTTTAGAATGGGAGACTGTTTCAGCCATCAGAACATCAGTAGAAGACAGTATGAATTTATTAAATCGTTTCAAGAATATTCGACGGTTTGATAAGGAGTTAATTTTCTTAAGATCAAAAATCTGGTTTGCTAGCTCCTGAAATTCATTCATTTTCTTTGTTATCTTTAGCATCTCTTTATCAAAATAATTAGTCATTTGTCTAATTGTTTTTAAAAACTCTAGCTGAGAATCATACTCTAAACTCTCTGCTAGTTGTTGTCGGCTCTGATCTACAGCTTTTTTACTACCCTCGAAATCAAGTATCGAAAGCTTCTCATCATATTTTGTTTGAAAATTATCCATTAGCTCACGAGATTTCTCATATTTGTGCTCTATTTCAGCAATTATTTCGTCTAAATTGACTTGAAAATCCTCTAGTGAAAGGATCTTCTTTTTTCCTCCTATCTTACTTAAAATATCCTCAAAGAACAATAATGACACCAAAATACCCTAGTAGAACAATCCTTTTCTATTTTGGTAAAGATACTTAAATATAATCTTTTCTCTATTAGAGGCGAGGTTATTCAAAATGTCTGAAGATGAATATAAGAACAAAACCTGTGAACAATGCGCTTACCTCACAGAAAAAGCTAATATTCATTATGGTGAACTAACGGAAAAGGAAGCTGGTCTGTGTCGTTTATATGTATTACACAATAATTTCGCCATTATGCTGAAAACCGAGGTTGCGTGTCCTGATTTCATAGGTAAAGAATGAATTTAAAATTAACAAAGCAAGTTCCAATTAGATTGATAACTGGTCTATAATCTTAAGGAAACATGTTCTATTCAATATAGAACTGAGTTCGGGAATAAAATATTACCAATCATACCTCTAATCATCCATTACTCATTGAGTTGGCTGTATTTTATATTGGACTAGTTCTTTAGGATAAATTCCTCTGGAATTCTTTTATAAGGAATTACCGTTTTTATCTACAATAATTTAGCTATTTTAAAATCAGGAAAAAAGAAAACTCCTATAGGAAAGAAAAGAGATACTCTTTCAAATCCATAATGAATAGAATATTATTTCTAAAATCCTAAATGAGTTCTCAAAATTATGGTTTTTCGAATGGAAGTATATAATAAAGACGAAATAACCTGAGATAATTCAAGTTAAGAAATATATTTTTTTACCAATAGGGTTTGTATAGAAGGGCGAGTCATTGT
>JBHLKC010000367.1:0-3510 GCA_048887065.1 Candidatus Hodarchaeota archaeon | reverse complement strand
CTATTGTCTTTACCAAACTGGTTTATTTTGAAACCACCTCCAAATCTTGATATTGAAATCGATCAATGGAAAAGAATGGCATGGGAACGAGTTCGACTGTTAGAACAATTACCTCACAATCCATCACAAGTGATTCGTGATAACTTTCCCACTTATGATGATTCTTTAGATCAAATTTATGAGAATTATCGGTTTGGAGCATATTTACTTCGCTTAGTTGCTGCTACGAATAGACGGTTAGAAGCCTGGCTTATAGAATCAGAAGGAGACTTATTTGAACAATTTTATTACGATCGAACTGATACCAAGGACCAAAAAATATCTATTTACAAGAAACTTTTTGGTTCTGAGAATGTGATGGAATATGAAGAGTACAAATATAAAATGGACGAGAAGCAAAATGAAAATCTTGCTAAGCTATACCATGAGATTCATTCATCTCGGGGAAGAGTATCACGAGATTTTTTAATTTGTATCCATTTCACACAAGTGCCATGGATGGTTTCTAATCGCAAGGGGTATCTTCGTAAAGGTTGGGTGGTATCTAATGAGCTTTCTTTTCGTGGTAGTTTAAAAAAGGCTTTTGAGGCTAATCTTCAAAAGGAGATTGAAAAGGCTCAAAATCTTTTGGGCGTTAGAGAGAGTATTGACCAAGTAGTTCAAGAAATCGAACAAAAGCTTTCAAAACATACCCAAATTCGTTCACAGTTTTCAACAGATGATTTTGAAGGACGGGATTTGTATTCTCATCCAGAAATTTTTCCCCCCTGTATGATCAATTTATATTTCGAATTTGAACGAACTGGTCGGTTGACTCACATACATCGTTTGCAATTAGGATTTTTCCTGAAGAAAATTGGTATGTCAGTAGAAGAACAATTGCATTATTGGTTTGAGAAGTCCGTTGATAATGTTGGGATAAGTTTCACGGAGTTTCAACGAACTTCAGGTTATCAAATTCGTCATTTATATGGATTGGAAGGTGGAAAAAAAGATTATGAAGTTCCTAAGTGTTCTACTATTGCTACTAGTTACTTTTGCCCCTTTGTTCATCTAGCTCCTCCTCTTTTAATCAGGTTCCTGGGCAATAATTATCTAACGCAAATTAAAGCCAAATCCCCCTCTGAGCAACAGCTAGAGAAAATCGTTAATCAAAGTGTTAATGATCCAACTAATGCCTGTACATCATATTTCTTGTTAATTTTTGGCAAGCCTTCCTATCGAAAAATTGTTCATCCTCTACAATGGTCAAGAGTCGCAATGAAACTAGAAGGTTTAGCTAAAGATTCAGAAACACAAAGAACATCTAAGAATCAAGAAAAGAGCGAAGATTTATGAATCGGATTCAGGTTAGAAAGACTTTAAGCGATTATTACTCCACTTATTTCAATGTCGATGAACTAGCTAAAATAATAGACTTTTCTAATTTCCCTGTTCGTGAATTTGGTTTTGTAAGTCTTACCAGAAAGTTTTTTCGAAATATCTCTTTTGAGGATCCTCGTGCTCTCCAAGATTTTTTGATTGATCGTACACCTATTCATGCATACATTGGAGCTGTTTTTAATGAATCCCCTTCTCGTGAAACACCAATCCATACATTAGAGTGGAAAGGACATGAATTAGTATTTGACATCGACCTGAATGAATATGATGCTGTTAGAAAACATGTATGTGATTGTCAGGGAGCAGATCAAGTGTGCGTACGTTGCTGGCAGTTAATTAATCTTGCGATTTTTATTATTGATGAGACTTTACGTTTTGATTTCGGGATGGAGAATATTTTCTGGGTATTCTCTGGGCGTCGGGGTATCCATGGCTGGATTACTGATAAAATAGGATTTTCTTTAGATCAGGTACAACGAAAATCTGTTATAGATTATCTATCGATACTTCATGGTGAGGATGAAGCAGCTCGAATTCAAGATCGTTCAAAATTCCCTGAAGATTTTCGTAGACGGATTGAACGAACAGTTTTCAAATATTTTCTCCAAAATATTCGGCGAAAGGATCTAATTGAATTAGGATTCAGTTCTACCATCGCTTCTAATTTCATGAAGCAGTTAGAGCTTCAAAATAGACAAATAGATGAGAATTTAGCAAGAAGTTTTAATCTTCGCCTAGCAAAAATTAACAAATATGACGAAATTTTACGTCGATGGGTTCCCCGTATAGATCATAAAGTCACTATCGATCTAAGACGTTTAATCCGTTTACCTTACTCCATTCATGGTAAGACAGGTTTTGTAGCTCGAGTAATAGGATCAGATGAAATTTTTTCGTTCAATCCTGAAAATGAATCTACAATCTTTAAAAAGTGAAATTGATCACCAGTAATTAACTATGATTTCTTAGCTTTGATATTGGGTAATATTACTCGTTCTGCTCTTTGGAGATCTTGAGGGGTGTTGATATCGATCCAAAAATCGGGGGAAATTTTCTTCGTACTAATACTATGACCTTTTAGCATAAGACGTTCAAGTGCTGCTGTGAAGTAAAAATTGAGGAAACCTTCTTCTCGGGCCATCTCTTCGATGGTCTCTCGTAGATAGACAGCGCCTTTGGCACTAAATTTTGTTATTCCAGCATAATCTGAGTTTTCTGGTCTATTTGGAATATCTATACCTATTTCGGTTAAATATCCATTCTTAACTGCTGCTTTTTCGGTCACACCGTCAGCCATTGTTGATGTGATTGCCACTGATATATCATTCTTGTCTTGTAGGAGGTCCTCAATTATAGTTTCTTCAAATAGTAAATCACTGTAAATAACAAAAAGAGGACTGTCCATTTCATGAATTGCGAACCAAAGACTAGCTAGAATTCCTGAAACAGTGTAAAAGGGGTTGTGAACAATCTTAGTTTCCCCTTCAAAATTACTCCTGATTCCTTCATCTTGAAACCCCGTAATGAGAATTATATCAGTAATACCACATGTTTGTAGGGCATCAATGATATAACGGAGTATTTTTTTGTTGTCAAGAGGGATTAAACCTTTAGGTAGATCTTGTGAGTAAGGAAAAAGCCGTATTGACTTCCCAGCAGCGGGAATAATCGCTTTTATACCAGTTTTTTGGTATTTAGGGTTCTTAACGAGGAAATCAGAAACAAAATTAGGATCACTAGCTTCTTCTGGGGTAAGTCGTTTGATTGTTTTTTGAAAAATGTTATTATCAACACGATAGCTTTGTACGAGATAATAGTAAGTTTTTGACCCTGATTTAACCTTTTTTATGAAAACCATTTGAATACAACCAATTTCCTACAATTATGAATGAAAATTAACCGATATTTTTAATTGTTACCTACAATCAAAATTCAAACCGCTTAATTTAGGATTTAACTATCAATAAGAATACAAGGGAGATTTAAAATGAAATCAATAATAATAGCAGCAGGTCCAAGTTTAAGATTACGACCTCTTACAGAAAATACACCAAAAACTCTACTAAAAATTGAAGGGAAGTCAATCCTTGAACGGATTTTAGATACTCAACGAAGATGTGGTATTCA
>JBHLKC010000366.1:0-3552 GCA_048887065.1 Candidatus Hodarchaeota archaeon | reverse complement strand
TTCACAAATATACATATCTGGTCAAAAGAAGTCCCTGATATTGATGAACGAAGCGCCCGATTATTTTCCCTTTGGGCTGAAGACATGGATACTAGAGAAGTTCTAGGAGTAGTTCACGGTTACTTTGTACTAGTACCTTTCATCATAACTCCTGCTTCAGTAAGAGAGTTCTATACCTTGCAAGAAAATACTCCTTATTATCCAATGGCGATAGTTAATTCTTTGCGAACGATTATTCAGGAAGATCGCAAATTGGATCGGTTTCTCTATCAAATGAGAGATACTATCTCACAAAATTGGAGTGAGGTGAGAATAAAAACAATTAGACGATTGAAAAAAGGTTCTGAAATTTGGAAGCGCTATATCCTTTCCATAGATAAAATTATTCATTATACTTTTCTCTGCGCTTCGATTGATCGAGAATTAATCGATGCTTTGCAGCGGAATGATTATCGAATAAGAAAAGCAATTGAGGAAAAATTAGAAGGTTATGGAACACTTGAGAAATTATTCTCAAGTGAGGTAGGAAAAGAAATAATTGAAAAGATTCAACTTATTCCACCAGAAGATTTTCGTGGTCTCATTGCTGTAGAAATTAAAAATTACGAAATATTTTCAGAAATTTACAATTTGATAAAGGATCCAGAATACAAAATACAGATTTCTGACGAAGAAATCCAGAAAGCAACCCAAAAAATGAATAAAATCGCACAAAAAATGAATAAGGCAGATATGAAAAAGTTAATTGAGGAAGACGAAGAAATTCAGGAAATAATCATAAGAAGAATGGTTAAAACGCTTAAACCATTATCTAATGAAGTAAAGAAAGAATTTCTTAAAGCATTAAATGGAGTAGAGAAAGAAGAAGCAAAATCTTAATATCTCTCTCTAATTTGGTATTTAATTTTATCTATAACCTTCATTTAATACCAAAATGATTCTAAAACGTCTATATATTAAATAGGGAAAATCTTAAAACACAATCAATTCGCTAAAGAAGACCTTAGGTGTGAGATTGATGATGATCTTTTTTTGAGATCTCAAAGGAGAAGAGAGACTGAGATTTTCAAAGTCATCAAAGTGATGATATACGTCACTATTACGGTAAAAATGAAATTTTGTTATAACTTTACGATATTCATGCCGTAATGTTTCAATTTCAGAATTTAATAATTTTAGAATTTATCGTTCATCATTAGGGCAAAAATTTCAAAACGCCTTTTAAAATCATAACTATCACTCTCCCTGTAGATCAGAGGAGTCTATTTCTCATCACTTTAAGCCAAAACAATTAATCATTATTTCTTCATTTTTGGAAATGATGATGTTTTTCATTATGAAAAACTAAAATAATGCTAATTTACTTACTAACATGATTGTTAAGAGGGACAGAATTTGTCTCTAAGGTTAAGTACACTCATTTATAATAAGAGACTTATTCTTTTGATCAATACATTTTTGGTTCTATCATATTTTTGGGGAGAACCTATAACCCTAATATGGACAGACGCTTTCGAGGGTGATTTTTTCCCTAAGCCTTTTATCTCAAGACTTTCTGAAGAAAACAGATTGAGTACTGACCATAATGAAGAAATCAATTCTTCAACAGATCTGTTTGAAAAAGCATATCCTAATATAATTAAGGACAAAATTTTTCACACTACCTATTCATACGTTGAAACGTTTGATAATACAGATTATCTTGACACGATATCGACCAACGCGAGTGGATGGGGAGATGGGATAATCAAGGTGGATATTGAAAGTCTTTTTACAATCATTTTGGATGGCGGTTTGGCAACCACTGGTGTTGAGTGGCTTTCACCTGCAATAGTACAATCAATTTCCTGTTACTCCAGTAAAGGGTTTGTACATAATGTTACTATCTTTGCTAATCAGACTGTTTTTCCCAACACAAGCATTCACTATCAAATATCAACTGATAACAATGTATGGATCCCTATCACTCTTAATGAAACCTATTCTTTTACAATGAATCCTTATCATGGGCTCTACTGGAGAGCGGTCTTGGAAGCTAATGATCCTCTGGGTTCCTCTCCATATATTGATTCCATCAAGATAGATTTTGATGTTTTTTATGACACAGAACCCCCAACTATTGCTCTCATCAATGGTCGCAATAACACTGCTATTTCCCCAGGAACAGTTATTGAATGTTCTCTGAATGATTATTTGCTTGACCAATGTTGGTTTAATTGGGATAATGGGATTAATCTCAGATTAATTAGCCCTTGGGCTATTGTTGGCCCCACTAGTGAGGGTTATCACTGGTTAACGGTTCATGCCAATGATTCTGTTGGTCATCTGACAACTGTGCGTTATCAGTTCTATGTGAATTACTCACCTCTTGTTGAACTCCAGTCATCTCTCAACAATTCAATCATTATTCCATTGACTGAAATTAAATTCTTGATTATGGATCCCACTTTGACATCTGTTTGGTATCAATGGGATTCTTTGGGAAATAGTTCCCTCCTTTCTCCGTTTATCGTCAAAGCAATTAATTCCAGTGGTTTTCACATGCTTACTGTTGGAGCTCGTGATAGTTGGAATAATATTACCATTAAAACATATTGCTTTTATATTCTTGGTTCTATTTCCGTTGAAATCACTCGAAATCCCCCTTCGATTGTTTATAGTGGTGAAAATTTTATTTATTCATTTACTATCATTAATACTCAGCCTATCTCGTTAAATTTGCTGTTAATTGTTATTGGTTTAGAGGATGACGTCTTAACAGGCAATGGCAGCCAAATTGTTCTTAATCCTGGAGAAAATACAACTATTGAACTTGAGATAAGACCGAAACACGCGAGTATCCATCAACTAGAGATTTATCTTTTGTATGAGGGATTAGTATATTATTCTGAGATTTTACAATTCAACGTTGCCCCACAATGGATGTCACCAACATTCTTATTTCAAGTATTGATTTTTGTGTTCTTCATAGTCATCGTATCAAGTATTTCTATTTATTATTTTAGAAAGCAATTTGAATCACGTAGACTGCTTTGGGAGCAACATGACCAGTTGACGCGGCTAATTGATAAGCTGACTATCGCAAATCTTGAAGCGAATATTACAAGGGAAGCAGAAGCAACTGGTTCTGATGAATCCTCCATTCGTCCCCTCGGGTTTCCCCAATATTTACACCTGTCGGAACCTCTTGATCAAGAAGCCCTCCAGCAGCAATTTTATTCTCTTCGGAATCAAATCGAAAATGGTGACCCGAACAACTTACAGGAACTTTCAGAATTACTCGCTCAAGCCGAGGAATTACTAGAAGAACTCCAAGAAGAAGCTAGGTGAAAATCCCTTAATCCCTTCGATCAAATTTCCTTCAATTATTCGATAGATTTATACTTCTTCACTCTCTTGTCTTCAAGATTTAATTATACAGCAATATTACGGTAAAAATCAAATATAACTCAGATTTGGCGACGAAATCGCTATCAATGCTTTCTTTGAATTGTATCAAATAATTTCAGTCTTCAGATACATGAAACCAACGATCTGTATAGAATCTAACCC
>JBHLKC010000365.1:0-3559 GCA_048887065.1 Candidatus Hodarchaeota archaeon | reverse complement strand
TTGCTGCACTAATTGGGGGTGCATTTACTGCATCTCTCTATCCTCTTGGTCTTGATGTGTTCCAGATCAGTATCATAGTAATTGTCTTTATTGTGCTGTTCTTAGCTTCTACATGGACAGGGACAATGGTTGCTGTGATTTTGAGATCTATTCTCATGAAAACTGCCCATGGAAGGGACATTGGAAAAGGACTTGCTGTAATTATCATATTACCACTTGTCGGTCTAATCTACATGATCATTGGCGGTTATCTTGAAGCTGTTAAAGATCCCCAAACTGCAAAACTAGTTCAAGATATTTTTGGTTTCTTCCCATGGGGATGGAGCGCAGAGATCATTGTGGCTTTTGCACAGAATCCTGGAGATATCTTAACAATAGAACTTTCTACAATTATTCATTTCAGTGGATTAATTGTATTCTTTATCGGTTTTATGCTGCTAGGTGGAGTAGTTGCAAATCGTGTTTATAACCTTGAACCGACCTCCTTTTCAGCGTCCAAAACAAAACCTGATAGCTTTTTCTATAATTCGATTAAACTAATTGGTGGTGGTGGATCGTTTGGTCTTCTACTCTCTTCTGGTTTTAAGAATTATTTCCGTAAAGCAAAGAATATTGCTTGGTTAATTTATTGTGTTGGCTTGATCGTGATTATGAACATCTTTCTCTCAAAACCCGAAGATCCTCAAGGCGCTTTCATCATGTCTTTATTTATAAGCCCACTTTTAGCGATGTTTGTCGCGTCTGAGATCACACTTCAGGGTAAAGAAAACTTACTAATCTATAGACAGACCCCCACTGGAACAGGGCGATATCTTAAATCTAAGCTTTACCAGTATTTACTAGTTATCATTCCCATCGTTTTAGTCGTTGAATCAGGTGTCAATCTAATAGTTCCTAACATAACATTGGATGCGTTATTACTGAACGTAATTCTGACTGTCTTGATAGCTATAGGCGTTACAATGCTTGTGATGGGACTATTTCTATTAAATCCAGCATATCAGGATAAATCTGGAGAATTCATGATAAATATACAGATCTGTGTCTTTGCTGTAATGATTACATTCTTTGTGTTATTAATCACCTTGGATCAGATTCTTTGGGATCATTTTGCAATTGCAGATGCACTCTATCCTGTTGCATTTGTGACTACTGCTTTATATTGGGTTGCTGGACTAGTATTTCTTTCTCTTGGTGCGAAAAAGCTGAGTAACTTGGAATAGGATCAAATCCTAATCTTTTTCTTCTTTTTTTACATGAAACATTAACTAAAAATGAGGTGAAATTAATGAATAAAAAAGTAAAAGCAATTCTTGTAGGATTCTTCATTTTGACATTTATTGTACAACTCGGTTGGTTTCTCACTTTAGAAAAACGAATCAATGATAGTAATCAAGGCATGTCTATCAGAGGAGCAAGAATTATAATTTTTACTGCTGATGGGTATTCAGATGATGATTTTCAAGGAGTAAAACAGTATCTCGACCAATGGCGTGGTATAGTAACTATTGTAGGGATGAAGGAGCAAGTAATTTCTGAAAAAGGTCTAACATTAAATTCGGATATATTATTTACTGATATTGAAGATATTACCGTATATGATGCAATTTTTATCCCTGGAGGACAGCTAGCTTCAGTTGTTATTTCTAACCAATATTCCTTAGATTTTTTTAATACAGCTTTTGATAATGGTCTTGTAATTGCTGCGATCGGAGAAGGTACTCTTATACAAGCTGCTACTGGACTCATTAATGATAAAAGATTTACAACTAGTTCGAGTATTGTTGAAAACCTTACAAATGCAGGAGGTGTGTTTGTTGAAGGGGAAGCGGTAGTCACTGACGGTAATATCATCACAGCTTGTCCCCCTAACTACCAAGAACTCTCCTATGCTATCGCAAACACACTCGGATACACCTATGACCTTGATGCGGATATTTCATTCATTAAAGAAACAGAAGGATGGAACTATTCTATCGCTGTTGAGCCTTCAGACAAAGTTATTATTCATAAGATGACTATCAATCTCACACGAACCATCGATAACAATGAGAATACCCTTATAGCGACAATTGATCTTATAGACATTGACGATAGTGGAGTTTATACAGGGAACTTAGGAATTTTAGAGAATGGATATTATTATATCAATATTGAAGTGGAAAATATTTACGGAAAGGTAGAAATTAGGACTAATATTAAGGAATTTTCGGTGGGCGGTAACTAATAACGCCCACTATTTTTCAATAGCATTTATAAACAAAATTAAGTTGAAAAACAAGTCAGAATATAACACATCATGTGACAGGCGAATAGAGTATTGAGAACTTAAATGATGGAGCAATATTTGAAAAAGCAATAATCTTGAAAAGATTTTTTGATTAACATTACATCTAATAAGAAATTCTCCTCAGGATGAAATTAACCGTGGCTCAAAAACAGGAATTTCTTACTGAATACGAGTTAGAAGTCTTTAAGCTGGTTAATGAAGGAAAAAATCCTCAGGAAATTGCTGATCAAATTAATTCAGATCTTAGATTTGAAGGGCAGAAAGAGAGGAGAAAGGAGAATATTCGAAAAACGAGAGTAGTTGTCAGGAATAAGATTGAGCGTGAGCTCCGAAGAATCGCTACTGCTAATAGATTAGACCTCGATTTAGCTAAAATACCCAAAGATACTGGTATGATGATAGCATTTGATTGGGTGCATAATACCAAAGTGTACCTCTTTTTTACGGCAGAGAAAGGAATTCTAGCATGGTGGGAACATGAGTGTTCTAAAAATTGCGAACCAATCTGTAACGAAACACTTGAGCTTATTCTTAAGGAAAGAAAAATCGAATTCCCTCCAGAGACAAGAAAAGTATCTCTGTTAGAACAGTTTCGATATGTTGTGTCGATCATTCAAGAAAAAGGTGAATAAATAATATGAGTGAAGTTACATTAATCAAAGGAGAGGGGATATACCCTGAACCGGAAGTCCGTCGAATTCGGCCTCATCGGCGGCTTTTAATTAAATATGAGACAATAATGCTTCTATTATGGTTGATTATTATTATTATAATATTTTCTATTTCATTTTTAGTATTTACAGGTCTTGGGGGTTTTGATCAGGATCTTAGTGAGCGTCTTACAGGAGTTGCCGACCTCTTTATCTTGATTTGTGTCAGTTTTTCCAGTATTGTTTTTCTCCCCATATTAATTATTCTCCCTTTCTATGTTAGAAGCATGGAATTCATCGTTCACGGCGATGAAGTGGTGGTGAAAAAAGGATTGGTTAATAAAACCGTGAAACATTGTCCATATAGAAATATTGTCAACATATCAACTACTGCTGGACCTTTAGACCGTTTCTTTGGAATAGGATGCGTAAATATTGAAACAGCGGGGAAGAGCGGAATGGTTGCCGAACCAGAAGAAAAGCTCGAAGGTCTGATTTTATATCATGAAATCCGTGATTATATCCTTCGACGACTCAGAGTTTATCAATCAACACAAACGGGGAAAAGAGAATCAATTGATATCCCAACTAACCAAGAATCGCTTCAAAGAGAGACTAT
>JBHLKC010000364.1:0-3562 GCA_048887065.1 Candidatus Hodarchaeota archaeon | reverse complement strand
CCAAGATAGCATAAGGCTTGAGGCAGGTATCTGCAGGGTCCATGACTGACCCATCCCGTCAAACAGTACAAATACTAGACTTCAACCTTCCAGATTACCCTAAGTCCACTCTATTGACTCGCTAACCGGGAAGAGATAGAGGGCAGGTAATCAAAGAGGAAGGCTTCAGAAGGCCTTCAAAGGACACCATGAATGTGTCCTTTGAAGGCCTTTTTTGTCGTTCTATTCATTAATTATAATTTTTCCATTCATCAACCTCTAAGTCGGGATGGAGATTCCCTCATGGAGTACTGCCTCAAAATATGCTTTCCTTGCTCCTAATAGAATGCTGCATGTTCTATTGGGAGCCTAAAACTTCATCCCAGATAATCCCAGCTTAAAAGAAGGGAGGGGGAATCATGAACAAGCAGATATCATTGCTTGATTTCGTAAGGTTGTTTCTTTGTTTTATCACGGCGTTTTTTATTTATGACTTTGTCTTCGCATGGGGATGGTCTCAGGGCGGAACGGAAGCTTCTGGATTAGGGATTGCGTTATTGAAGTTTGTTCTTGGTATTGCCCTGCCAGCATTCTTAGCCATCGTGTTGGGTTGTATCTTTGTGTCCTGGCGCTTTAAACTAATTGCAGGCACATTGATCCTTTATGCAGTAATTGCCAGCAGAATGATTGACTTAATACATTCCTTTGGAGGCATCTGGGTATTATTGGGAGGGCTGATCAGATTAAGCTTTGGTCTATTAGGGGCTTTAGGAGCAATATCTTTTTGGAGAGCCCTGAAGAATGTCAGAAAAATAAAACCTCCTCAGTACAAACCAATTGAGTCAGGTAAAGAAAAACGGAAACTTCGCATTTCAATCTTTCTCTTGATGCTCTCGCTGCTTTCGGTACCCGCGACTTACATTGCAATGTTTGTTTCTTCATTTCTTACAATTGGTTTGAGTGGGTTAATACTCATGCTAGTATTTCAACTGCCTAGGATCCCGATTTTTATTATTATTGCGGCCTTTCTCGCCCCTTTAGTAGCGGGATGGGCAACACTTAGAGCCTTATGGGTTATGTTTTTTCCAGAAATTTCATTTCAACCAGCAACTCTTTTGAATACTGATGAATATCCCAGTCTGAATAGTATTATTGATGAAGTCTGCAAGAGAATTAAAACAAAAAAACCAACTGCTGTGATTTTGCATGCGGAACCTACTTTCTTTGTAATGAGTGGCAAGTTAAGTAGTTTTAGTGGGGTTATTAAGGGTAGAATATTAGCACTGGGAATGCCGTTACTTAAAGAACTTGACTCTTTGGAAATAAGATCTGTTTTGGCACATGAATTTGCTCATTTTTCTGGCAGAGATACATTGTACTCAACAGTGGTCTCACCCGTATATCGGGGCATAACTTCATCAATGGGAAGTCTAGGCCCAACCGATGATGAATCAGAGGGTAGTTCTATATCAACTACAATGAATCTCTTACTAATGACATCACGCTTGTTTTTAGGGGTTTTTCTCGAGTACTTTGCAACCATAGATATGATTTTAAGCAGAAATAGAGAACTAAGAGCTGATCGGATAGCCGCATCTCTATATGGAAAGAAAGCATTTTCGAATGCTTTAAAAAAAGTCACAAAAATAGGACTCCATTTTAGTGAAAGCAGCATGAAAACGGCTATTGAGTCGGGAAGCAACTTCTTTGGGGCTTACAGTGAGAATCTAGGGAAAGATGAGGATAAATTGCTAGAATATGAAGAAGCTGCTTTGGCTGAAATAGAGACGGAATTTGACTCTCACCCCTCCTTAACCACGCGACTGGAAAGTTTACCAGAAAGCAGAGACATAGATTCGCTAGTGCAGTCAATTACCTTAGAAAACGATTTTAAAGAAGGTTTATTGGAAAAGGAAAAAGAATTGGCTCAAGAATATAGCGATCGAATTAAAGTTTTTCAAGAACTCTATCAACAATATTTGGAACAAACCTCCTATTCCGATGCTGAAAAAGAGAATCATTATGAGGAAAAGCGAGAACTTTGTCCTGATGGTTCCTGTACAGGCATTATAGAGAGTGGCAGGTGCACGGAATGCGGGAGGAAGGTTTAATATCTCGTAAAGAAGTACCTTTGCTGCTACTTGAGAATTAATGCAGACACGGAGTCTCTAAGGTAAGCCTTTGACGGTCCTGCTTTTTTATTGTCCTCATCCAATCCCTTAGTTGAAAATAAGGCATTTCTACTTCAAAAATAAGACTTTCCCTTATTGACTCATTAAAAGTAAAGGCATTATGTAGCTTGTGACCAGCATGGGAAACCTCCTTTTTGGCACCGCAATCCAAAAAGCGGTCCATGCTGATCATTGCCTCCTGAGTCCTACCCCGTATCCGGGATTCGGGGGTTTTCTTTTGCCCTCGAAAAGATTGACAAAAATGATGATTTTTGTTAGTATTTTCTATAACTTGGAAATTCTGATGAACTAACCTGAAAATGAAATATTTAATACAACCAAGACCCCATTTCTCAGTGAGAGATGGGGTTTTGATTTTCTTACAAGCATCCTTAAGAGGCTTTTGTCTAAGGGAGGAGAACCGCAATGACTAAAAAAGCGTTGAGAAATTTGTTATTTCCTTTGAGCTCGGCAGCAGCATGTCTGCTTCCTCTCCAGATTCTAGCCAAAGATAAGGACCTGGAAAAAAAATGATGGACTACACTTATCGAAGCATACAATGGCAGAAGAACTTGAGCAAATAGTTGAAGTAAAAGAAAAGGATTTTGTAAATTTCATTGGCAAGAACGCAGACAAGTATCTTCCGAAATTCAAGAAGTTCAATGTTGATGGGGTTGATAAGTTTGCCTGTACATGGCACTGGCCTGCGTTTTTTTTCTCATTCTTCTGGATGCTCTACAGAAAGCTCTACATGTGGGCGTTATTTGCATTCTTTTGGGTCCTATTACCTTATCAGATTCTTCCTGCTGCTATAACTTGCGGAATGGCTGCTAACTATATTTACTACAAACGCGCCAAGAAGAAGATTATCAAGTACAAGACCGCTAAGGCGCCAGTTGATCCACATAAGGCCGCAATCTCTCTACGCAAGAAAGGTGGAGTGAAGGTCTGGGTACCAACTTTAGCAGTATTTACAATTTTCCTAACAATGATTTTGCCTCATATCCACGTCCATTTTTACGGTTACAGGGCTATGCATTATAATGCAGTCGCACAAGTAGAGTTGCGTAATGCCGCTTTCGCCCAGAATGCATATTTTGAGGATAACGGAACATACGCTGATTCTGTTGATAAACTTGTCGGCCCAAAATACGGTCTTCTCCTTAATGAAGAAGTGAAAGTTACTGTTCTGAGGGCCGATGAAAACTCCTACGAGATGACATCATTTCATAGGCGTGGGAAAAAACGCTATACTCTAGTTGGCCCACATGGCATAGCTCGGGGAAAATATAGAAAATGGTGGTAAATCAATGGCAGGAAAACTTGATGGAACAGAAGGATGACTTTCTTGGAAATCATTAAGTTAGTTTAGTGAAGGAATAAATTCCGGCTTTATAAACGCGATGGAGGGA
>JBHLKC010000363.1:0-3569 GCA_048887065.1 Candidatus Hodarchaeota archaeon | reverse complement strand
GCCATCTGAAGAGAAGAAGCTAACTGCCCTTTAGCAAGATGTGGGTCCTCTGGAAAACTCAGGAGTCCTGTACGAACTTGACGAAAAGTATTAAAGTTCTTATCATGTAAATTCTCAATGAGTGTAGTTTTAGCCATCATTTTTGCTAAATCATATCTGGGAGAAATATTCAACGGGGTGTCAAACATGAGTTGTGATATATAATGTTTGACTCCTGCCTTCTTGGCATTATAGGCGCCAAGGAATGCTGCTGCTACGGCAACTGCATCTGGAGCTGAACGTAAACTCCAGTGGTGTGATTCATTGGATTCAAAGGGTACATTTTGTACACCGTACCAAGCCATATTTTCCTGATTTTCCTTAATTGCTTCTGTTAATTTTCTAGCACTTCGTCCGTCAAGCTCAGAGTACCAAAATAGAGGGGTTGCTCCCCATGCATTATGAATTGATCTTCGTAATAAATCAGCCATTTCAGTAAGATGACGTGTTCCAGAATAACAACGTAATAGAGGATAATTCCCATGTCTAGATGCCTTATAAAAATTGACAAGATCCTCTTCAGAACGGATTGGGACTCCACCTGCTCCCTGTTCCTGGGTTTTCATCTCCTCTGGACAAAAGAAGTTTTCCTGGAAGTTTTGATCAGGTCCAATCGAAATAATATCAATTACCTTAGCACGAGCAATCTCTTCAATACCCTTTAGCGTTTTATCGACTGAAGGTACTCCAAAATGTGCTCTCAAAAGCGGAAAAGGCTTTGAAAACTCGATTCGTTCAATTAAATTGTTCGGAAAAACTTCTTCCTCTTTGATCAGTTGTTTAAACTTCCTTAAATATCCTAACACATCGAAATCTGTCGTCTCTCCAGTGAAATAATGATCAAATAGTCCTAGTGGCTTAATAGCTTCACAAACAGGAGTTGTACCCCCAAAAATCCACTTTTTCTCTCTTAAGTCAGGAGTTAATTTTTCTCTTAGTTCTTTAACTAGCTCAACTGCTGCTTCAGGTGTTAAACGATAACTTAACGCAATGAGATCTGGATGAATCTTTTCGATTTGATGAAGAATCTCATCAATGGTGTTAGGAGGTCTCAGGAAGGTGGTTATATAACCCTGTTGGTCAGCAAGCTGCATAAAATTAAAAATTCCAGCGACATGAACACAGGAACCCAGTGTTGCACATAATATATTTTTACTAAGAGTCAATCCTCCATCACACCCTGTTGTATTTTTATCTCGATGTAGAAGTCATCCCCCAAAGTAACGTATTCTTTTAACAAATGACTTGGAATGTCAGCTAATCCCATGGATTCAGTCGTACGTCCAGTTTGATAATAATTTGTCTTTAACATATAATTAGCAAGATTTATTATAACCTCAATATGAGGAGTGGGAATTCCTGCTTCGATTCCGAGGCTAGAAATCGGAACCAACCCAGTAGGTACATCTTCAAAGATATATCTTACATCAAGGGTTGAAGGCGCTAATACGTCTTGATATTCTCGCGTATTCTGAATTGTTTCATGAAGATTATCTCCCTCTGATCCATAAACAACATTCAACCAGTTTTTAAGAGAAATAGCTGTGACTCCATAAGCATGGGCAACATTAATTCTTTCCTCATCCATTTTTTCTAGAAAAGATGCTACAGTCGGAGTGATACCATCAATATAATGACGGTAGGTAATCTCGGGATTTTCACACCTAGCCACATTGAGTAACAGTGGTCCAGGATGGAAAATTGCCCCTATATTATCAAAAGAAGTATTCAAAACCGTCTCAACCCCTACAAATGCCTGATTAAGCTCCCGCAAGAGCTGAACAACTTCATCATTATAAAATGCTGGAAAAGCTGCCACTGGTAATTTTCGTTTTATCCCAGGAATAATTACACTAGCAGGTTTAGCGCTTCGTGCAACAAATAAAAGTGATTGTGCTTCCGCTACTTTCGGTTTAAATGGTCCATTATTTTTCCTAATTTCATTACTGACTTCTAAAGCGCCCCCAGTTCTCCCAGGATTTAATACTACAATCTGATCTTTATCCAAATATGGTGCAATTCTTTTAGCTATCTCTTTGTGGGCATTGGCTGGTGTAACTACCATTACAAGCTGACTGTTTTGAATAGCTTCTTTGATGGAAGAAGTTGCCAGATCAACAGGAAGGTGACCTTCAATTAATCCAGTTGCAGAGATTCCATTATTAGAATGAATCGCGTTAATTACCTGTTTCGATCTATTCCAAATCTTAACACTGTATCCCTTCTCCTTTGCATAAACAGCAAAGGCATGGCCACCACTGCCTACCCCTAGAATCGTGATACAGTTTTCATCTAGACTTTTGGGTGCAATAAAACCACCTCTTGTAAGTTGTTTTTACTTTAGCCTCCACTAATATAGATATTTATCCCAAAATACTCTGAGTGACACTCTCAAGGTTCCTATAAAGGACCTGTTTAAGGGTTGTGACTGAAAAAAAGCAAAAACGTTTTATTGTTTCTGTTTTAAATTCTAACTCTTTGGTACAGTCCAATATGATAGAATATTTCAGAATGGACAATAAAACAACCATTCATCGATTATCTATTTTTTTAACCTCTGATATCTTCTTTAATTCAAATTTAATGAAATATTACAATATAGCCAATTTAAATGTTTTGTTGTGCATTTAAATAGTAATTGGAAAGAATAGACTAGACTATTTAAGACTAGACCTTTATATATACCTAAGGATCGCTTCTCCGTGTTTTTAACAGAGAAAAATTTTTTATTGATTTTTTTTTTTTTAAATCCTGAAAAGGAAGTAAAAATGAAATATAAAATAGGAATTTAAAGTTACATATTTCCGTAAAAAACTCTAATTAAGAATCAAATTGATAAATTTTTTATCTGACCTAATAACCTATCAAAGTAAGCATTTTAAAATAATCGTGGAAATGATTAAGAATTAGAATGAGAAAATCTTTCCAGATGAACATCAAAATATATGTATAAGGCGTTTTGTAAAAATGTGGAGGACACGACCAGGTTTTACTTCTGTCTGGAAAATTCCAGAGGTTGTTAGCAGACTTAACCGCTATTATAACCTAATTCAGGAAGAAAAAGTTGCACGCTATCTCCTAACCAAATCTATTCCAATAAATATTGAGTTAGACACTGATTTGCAGTCACTCTGGAATGAACATGATCGATTAGCAAAAGAATTTAATAAATTCGTTGAAGAATACGATGAAGGAGTTAAAGTGAATGTTATTCCCGACCCTGTTAACCCTTCTTTTCTAGATCTAAAAATAACCATTGCAGATGAGATACTTAAGGAATGTTGTTTTTGTGAACGGAGATGCCAGAAAAATCGCGCTGCAGGAGAACTTGGTGTATGTAAGGTCAACGAGGATGCAATTGTTAGTTCAGCATTTTTACATATGGGTGAGGAAAGTGTACTAGTGCCTTCAGGGACAATTTTCTTTTCAGGATGCACATTCAAATGCGTCTTCTGTCAAAATTATACTATTAGTCAGAGATGGAGGGATCAAGAGAGTGGGAAAATTCTTGATGGCGTTAAAAGAACCCC
>JBHLKC010000362.1:0-3579 GCA_048887065.1 Candidatus Hodarchaeota archaeon | reverse complement strand
TCTTTTTTCCCTAAAGTTTCTATAGAAAATTGATAAGGAAATGAAATAATCCTCTCATCTGGTGTTTGGCCTGCAAACTCTTTAACATCATTTAGAGAGAATTTAGAATCATTAACCTTTACTAGCTCGTTCTTAATGATGTCAAGCTTTTCTTTAGAAATTCCTTTTTTTAGCTCTGAAAAGGGCATTTTTTCTGTAAAGAATGTTATATTATCCTGTGGAACCCTATAGATTTCAAAACTCTTGGATTGCTGATTGAAACTGTGGTCTAGTCTCGTATATACCTCTATTATTAGATTATAGTCATCCTCAGAGGAAAAATCAATGATAAAAGTTAAAATATTGTTCAAATGAGGATTAACGTCAAAAAAATCTTCAATTTGTTTGAGATCACCTTGACTTGGGCCACCATATCCTAAATGACAATGCCAATTACCTAGATAGAGATATTTTTCATTCTCCACAATCTTTTTGGCAAAATCAGGATCTATTTCAAAATAGGCACTTTTTCTTATGCAATAATCATCTTCAGGAATAATAGTTTTCAGAATTCGAATTTCTAGATCAGACTCAATTCTGGATATCTCACCAAACATCATTCCTCCAGTTTCTTTACCAGGCCATAATGATGTTTCTTTTACCATTGCACCAAACATTTCTTGGTCGATCTGTACGAAAATAGATTCAGCCTGATCTTGGAACAATAAAAGGCTCCTCTTCTCTCTTGCTATTTTAACAGAAAAAAAGTGAAAGCTCTAATAATGTTTTGAGATTGGAACTGTATCCTTGTTCTGTTCAGCATCTTCCATGGCATTTTCTTTTGATTCTGTGTCAACTCTTTTAACTGGACGTGGCATTTAATTGTAACTCCTAAGATCTGTAATTAAACGTTCATAATGTCTATTTATTAATCCTTACATTTGTGAACCGAATCATAATTGCTTTGATTTGTTAATGTAACTAAAAAATTCTCGGGTTATCTATAAAAAGTTTGATTTTCAGTATTCTTTTTGTTCCATATTAGCAATATAATAATTTTTTACTAATATTTCCAATTATTTTGACAACAATAAAGTGCTATAGGTGTAAAATCGAATGGGAAGTACTATCATTGAAAAAATTATTGCTGATCATACAACAGAAGATGTTAGTCCAGGAAAAATTGTCTGGATGGAAATTGATGTACGATCAGCCCGTGATTTTGGCGGAGCTAACGTTGTGAAGAATCTTGAAAAGCATTATCCAAGTGAGAATAAAGTCGCTGATCCAGAGAAGACATTTTTTACATTCGACTGTGTTGTACCAGCATCCAATATTGGATATGCTGAAAACCAGCAGATTGCCCGAGTTTTTGCTCGAAAACATCTCGCGAGAAAGAATCTATACGATGTAGATGCAGGGATTGGAAGTCATGTAATGATTGAAAAAGGCATTGCAGTTCCAAGTTGTACCGTAGTTGGAACAGATTCTCATTTAAATATCTTAGGAGCAATTGGTGCTTTTGGCCAAGGTATGGGAGATCAAGATATTGCTTTTACTTTTAAAACAGGAAAAACTTGGTTTGAAGTACCTGAAACCATGAAAATAACCATTGAGGGAAAGCCTGCTTCAAATGCGTTCGCTAAAGATATTACATTGGGTGTTATTCAAGAAATAGGTTCTAAAGGAGCTCTAGGAAAATCTATCGAATTTTATGGTTCTACTATTAGCTCTCTTGATTTAGCAGGACGAATAACTCTTGCTTCAATGGTAACTGAAATGGGTGGAATTATTGGATTAATCACTCCTGATGAAAGAGTAATTGAATTCTGTAATAGCCGAAGTGATAAGAAATTTTCCATTCATCACGCAGATAAGGATGCTGAGTATGTTGAAACTCTTCAATTTGACTTCAATGGGCTTGAACCGAGAATAGCATTACCCCCATCCCCAGCAAAAGTGAAACCTGTTGCAGAAGTTACTGGAATAAAAGTGGACTCTGTTATTGTTGCTTCCTGTACTAATGGACGATACGAGGACTTTGTTGTTGCAGCAAAAATGCTAAAAAATAAGAAAATTCACAGAGACGTTATGATGAAAATTGTACCTGCAACGCAAGAAGTTTATGGACAGTTACTTAAAGATGGTCTCATTAGTATATTCTACGAAGCTGGAGCTATAATTAGCAACCCAGGTTGTAGTGGATGCGCATCAGGACAGATTGGTATGACAGGAGATGGAGAAGTTCAAGTTTCAACAGGTAATCGGAACTTTGCTGGTAAACAGGGTAAAGGAGACACTTATTTAGCAAGTCCAGCTACAGCTGCTGCCACTGCTTTAAAGGGAGAAATAAGTGTTCCTGAAGGATAATCTGAGGTGATTGAGTGAAGAAACCATTGATGCTTGAAGGAAGGGCTATTATCATAAAAGATAATGAAGGGAATGCGATCGATGACATTGATACTGACATGATTTTCCATAATAAGTATTTACACATAACAAACATTGATGAGATGGGGCAATATGCCTTTGATAATCTTAAAGGGTGGGAAAATTTCGCTACAATAGCTAAACCTGATGATATATTAGTTGTGGGAAAGAATTTCGGTGCAGGTAGTAGTCGACAACAAGCTGTAGATTGCTATCAAGCACTTGGAATTCAAATGATAATTGGAGAATCCTTTGGTGCAATTTATAAGCGAAATGCTATTAATTCGGGATTACCTCTTATGATTGCACCTGATATCATGTCTGAGAATCTTAAAACTGATGATGTTTTAAGAATAAATCTTGAAACTGGAGAGATATTCAATTTCTCTAAAAACTGTCAGTTGAAAAAAGCTAATCCATTATCAAAGGTTCAATTGGATATTTATCAGTCAGGAACTCTCTTTGAGTATGGTAAGAAATTAGGATAAAAATATACTCTATTCCATTATGCAGAAATCAATGGTGCTGCTTTAACAGCTTCCAAAAATAAAATCATTAACTCCATTGGATTTTCTGCTTTTTCTAGAATAGAGGAAACAACAATTATGTCTGAACCTGCTTTAGCTAAATCTGCTACTTGTTCCTTTCTTTGAATTCCTCCTCCAGTCAATAAAACTGCTCCCTTTTCATGAACGAACCGAGCTGTATGTTCCACTAGCTCTAGTCTTCCAGCTACAGAGGCACCAAAATTGCCAGATCCTGCTTCAATGTACAGACCCCACCAATACTTTCTCCATTTGCTTGTAATTTCTTCATAAGCTTCCTCATCACTAAGATCTTTCGCTCGGAGTTTCTTTCCAACGGTAGAGAAGGGACTGAGAACCATGTACCCGTATTTACGATCAATAGGCCAATGCTTTCCCACTAACCTTCTTACCCACTTAGAAATCCAGTGATATTTCTTACCTAATTTTACTAATATCTTAATAGCTAACCGGTTAGTGTTGAGTAGAGTAGGCATTTGAATAAAATTCGCTAATGGAGATATTTGCAAAGGATGTCCAGGAAAAATCACTATAGACGGTAGATCTATTTCAAAAGTATGTAGTCTCTTTAATACTCGGTGCACACCCCGAAACATTTCCTTAGAATCACCAACCCAAATTTCTA